>CACZRZ010000120.1 GCA_902783655.1 uncultured Bacteroidales bacterium | reverse complement strand
ATCATGATAGGCCCGCCAGGCAGCGGCAAGTCGATGATGGCCAAGCGCCTGCCCACCATTTTGCCCCCACTGTCCCTGAGCGAAAGTCTCGAAACCACCCAGATTCACTCCGTTGCCGGCAAACTCAGTCGCGACACATCGCTCATTGCCCAGCGACCCTTCCGCAGCCCCCACCACACCATATCGCAAGTTGCTCTCGTGGGCGGTGGCGTCAATCCCCAACCCGGCGAAATCAGCCTGGCACACAATGGAGTCCTTTTCCTCGACGAATTACCCGAGTTCAGCCGCAGTGTGCTCGAAGTCTTGCGCCAGCCACTCGAAGACCGTGTCATCAACATCTCGCGAGCCAAATATGCCATCACCTATCCCGCCTCGTTCATGTTCGTAGCCAGCATGAACCCCTGTCCCTGTGGCTACTACGGCGACCCCACGCACACCTGCACCTGCACCCCAGGCCGCATCCAGCAATATATGAGCAAAATCTCCGGCCCCCTGCTCGACCGCATCGACATCCAGGTGGAGATATCTCCATTGCCCTTCAGCGACCTGTCGAAGGCTAGTCCCGGCGAACCCAGCGAAAAGATTCGTGAACGTGTCATCCGTGCTCGCAACATCCAGACGGAGCGATTCAGTTCCCTTCCCTTGGGGAAGGGCGAGGGGATAGGCTCCAGGCCTCACTGTAATGCCCAAATGACAGAGAAAATGCTCCATCAGTTCGCCGAGCCCGATGCCGCCAGCCTCGACATGCTTCGCATGGCAATGGAACGTCTCAGTCTTTCCGCCCGCGCCTACAGCCGCATCCTGAAGGTTGCCCGTACCATTGCCGACCTTGAAGGCTCAGAGAAGGTGCAGCGCCAACACATCGCCGAAGCCATAGGCTATAGAAACCTTGACCGCGGCGACTGGGCAGAGCGAGGATAATAATCCTCAGTTGCATCCGCCCTTCCTCAGTGCTTTCCGTCCTGCTTCGGTCATCAGCCCACGAGCTTCAAGTTCCCTGCATCTTTGCCGGTTCAGTTCCGTCCAATGGCTGCCCTTCCTTCTCGGCGACAAGCGTTGTGCAAGGCGTCCGTCGGGCAATTTCTTCAACGTGGAATCTATCCATCCCCAACACAGAGCCTCCTCTACGATGACGAGATAAGGGAGAGTATCGGGTCGGGCAGTCTTCGACCTGTTGCATGCCACCCAACAGCACTTTTCTGAAAGATGGTTCGCCTCAAACCACTCCCTCAGTTGTTGTCGTTCCGTAAATGTCAGTAGGTTGGTCACTTCCATATTATTCATTTCCAGTTTCTAAGACTCCCCTCATCGAGAGATGCCAGTGGCATTGCACAGAGAGGACAGCGCTACCCTCAGTCGGTCCCAACCTTTCGCTTATCAGTTCCGCACATAAAAGGACACACTTTAGCAACTGCAAAAATAGGAGTTTTCGTACAAATATCCCACTTTTGAACCGTCTTTTTGCAGTTTTTCTCACCATTGCCCCAATGGTTCGCACAAATGCGAACGTTAAGTTAAGTTAGATTGTTCAGAAGGAGGGGGGACGTTTTCGTTTCCCCTCCTTTGTGACAGTCACCCGCCTGCCAAGGCTTTTTCCTTCGTCCGTAAGGCATCTTTCTCCCCTTGGAAAAAATCAAATAGTGCTGCAAGATTTGTTTGTAAGGCAAATATTCATTATATTTGTAGCCGATATTGTAAAACACTATGACCAAAACAAATAGAATATGACTTCCAGCACAAAGAAACTACTGACACTGGCCATGACCGCCATGCTCTACGCTACGGCTTCGGCGCAGACCGACTATCCGTTCCGGAATCCGAAGCTCACGAACAAGGAACGTGTGGAAAACCTGTTATCGCTGCTTACACCCGACGAGAAGGTGGGGCTGATGATGAACAAATCGCAGTCGGTGGACCGTCTGGGCATCCCCAGCTACAACTGGTGGAGCGAGGCTTGCCACGGTGTGCGCCAGGGCGGCTACACTGTCTATCCCCAGCCCATCGGCATGGCGGCTGCCTTCAACGAAAAACTGGTGTACGATGTCTTTTCGCAGGTGAGCGACGAGGCCCGTGCCAACTGGAACCGCACCGACCACAACGACCCGAAGCTGTACAATGTGCCCCAGGGAGTGACCTATTATCCAGGCAATCCCGAACTCTCGTTCTGGTGCCCGAACGTGAACATCTTCCGCGACCCACGATGGGGACGCGGACAGGAAACCTGCGGCGAAGACCCGTACCTGAATGCCGTACTTGGCGTGCAGACGGTGCTGGGAATGCAGGGCGGAAAAATCGTAAATGGTAAATTGTCGAAGAACAGATATTACAAGACTCATGCCTGTGCCAAGCACTATGCTGTACACAGCGGACCGGAACCGCTGCGCCACTCGATGAACGTGGAGCCCACAAACCGCGACCTCTGGGAGACCTATCTGCCTGCCTTCAAGGCACTGGTGAAGAAGGCCGACGTGCGCGAAGTGATGTGCGCCTATCAGCGCTTCGAGGGCATACCCTGCTGCACCAGCGACCGACTGCTCATCGACATCCTGCGCAACAAGTGGGGCTACGACGGACTGGTGGTGACGGACTGCGATGCCATCAACAACTTCTACAACCGTGGGCAGCACGAGACTCACGACGGACCGCTGTCGGCCTCCGTGGATGCGGTGCTCAATGGTACGGACCTGGAGTGCGGCAAGGTATTCATGAACCTGGCCGAGGGACTGAAGAAGGGACTGATTGAGGAGAAGGACCTCGACATGCATCTGCGCAAGACGCTGATGGGAAGGTTCGAACTGGGCATGTTCGACCCCGCCGACATGCTGCCCTGGGCCTCGATTCCTGCCTCGGACATCAGCAGCGAGAAACACGACCGGATGGCCACGCAGGCTGCCCGCGAATCGATGGTGCTGCTCTACAACGGTCCCCTCAACACGGACAACGAGAAATGGGGAGAGACGGTGCTGCCGCTCCCAAAGAACATCAGGACACTGGCAGTGGTGGGCCCCAATGCCGACGACATCGACATGCTGAACGGCAACTACGGCGGCACACCCACCAAGGAGCACCAGCACTCGCTGCTGGAGGGAATACGGAATGCCGTGCCCGGGGCGAAAATCATCTATCGGAAGGCATGCGAACTGAACGACGAATACCAGACGGTTCACCACCTGCAGGACTTCAACGGAGGTAAGGGCGTGAAGGTGGAGTTCTTCAACAACAAGGAACTGGCCGGCGAGCCTGCCAAGACCGAATACTACAAGGAACTGAACTTCTCTACCTTCGGCGCCTGGGGCTTTGCACAGGGAGTGAACCGCGACACCCTCTCCGTCCGTGTCAGTGGCCGGTACGTTTCGACCTTTACAGGCGAGATGAAATACACACTCTCCACCGACAATGGCTATGTGCTGAAGGTGAACGGCAAAGTGGTGGAGGAGAACCAGCCCACCGGCGGACGCAGAGGCTTCGGCCGCAGGGGTGTGCAGTACAAGGGCTTCCCCGTGGAGAAAGGCAAAAACTACGATGTAGTGATTGAATACAGGCACGGCAACGGGCAGATCGCCATGCTGCGCGGCGACATCTGCGAGCGCAATCTGGCCGACTTCTCCGGCCTTGCCAACGAGGTGAAGGAGGCGGATGCCATCGTCATCATCGGCGGCATCTCGGCCCGCATGGAAGGCGAGGGCGGCGACAAGCAGGACATAGAGTTGCCCAAGGTGCAGCAGATGCTCCTGAGGGCGATGCATGGGACGGGGCGCCCGGTCGTCTTCGTCAACTGCTCCGGTTCGGCCATCGCCTTTGGCAGCGTGGAAGGTCAGTACGATGCACTGCTGCAGGCCTGGTATGCCGGTCAGGGCGGTGCCAAGGCTTTGGCAGAGGTGCTCTTCGGCGACTATAACCCTGGCGGCAAACTGCCCGTCACATTCTACCGTTCGAACGACGACCTGCCCGACTTCCTGGACTATTCGATGAAGAACCGCACCTACCGCTACTTCACAGGCCATCCCCAGTATGCCTTCGGCTACGGACTGAGCTACACCTCCTTCAAGGTGGGGAAGGCCAAAAAGGTCGTTGCCAAGACGGAAAAGCCCAACTGTATACTGATGGTTCCTGTCACCAACACCGGCAAGCGGGAGGGCACGGAGACTGTCCAGGTGTATGTAAAGCGACTCGACGACGAGGGTGCGCCCATCAAGGCCCTGAAGGGATTCCAGAAACTGACGCTGAAGCCCGGCGAGACGAAGAAGGCGGTCATCACGCTCGACAGCGAGGCATTCGAGTACTACGACCCGAATATCGATGAACTGGCCGTAAAGGCTGGCCGCTATAAGATTCTCTACGGCACTTCATCGCTCGACAACGACCTCCAGTCGCTGGACTTCGTGGTGAAATAGAGGGGCCGGCGAAGGGATTACTTGCGAAACTAACTTAACCCATACACACCTTATGAAAAAGACATTGTTATCTATGGCATTGATGGCATCCGTCATCACTGCCTGCACACAGCAGAAGTCGCTGGTGCTCTATTATTCCCAGTCGGGTACAACACAGTCCGTTGCCGAAGAGCTGCAGAAACAACTCGGCGCTGACATCGAGCGCATCGAAGCCACGAAGCCCTACGACGGCGACTTCCAGGCCACCATCCAGCGCGGCAGCGAAGAACTGCGGACAGGCGAACTGCCCGCCATCAACCCCATCCAGTCGAACCTCGCCGACTACGACATCATCTTCATCGGCTATCCCATCTGGTTCGGCACCTATGCCATGCCCATTGCCACACTGGTCAAGGAGAACGATTTCGCAGGAAAGACCATCGTGCCCTTCTGCACCTTCGGTAGCGGCGGCCTGAACACTTCCGCCGATGCCCTGCGGAAAGCCCTGCCCAAGGCCGACATCCGGCAGGGCTATGGTGTGCGAACAGCCCGAGTGGCAGCCGCCGCCAAGGAACTCAACCGCTTCCTCATCGAGAACGGCTACAAGGAAGGCACCGTCGCTCCCCTGCCCGACTACAGCGAACAGCAGCCGGTGACCGACCAGGATGTAGCCATCTTCGATGCCGCCTGCTCCAACTATCAGTTCCCCCTCGGAACCCCGCTGACCGTGGGCAAACGCGAGACGGAGGAAAGCACAGACTACAAGTTTGTTGTCCAGAGCCGAAGCATGCAGGGCGAGGAGACCACTTCCACCATCTACGTCACTGTGGCTAAGGAGGAAGGAGCGCAACCCGAGTTCACCGAAGTGGTCCGATAAGTTAGCAATACTTTTTTTGACAAGAAACATGAAACACATTCAGTATCAGACGCAGGGAACCTGCTCGAAAGTGATAGACGTGACTGTGGACGACAACGATGTCATCCAGCAAGTGTTCTTCGTTGGCGGCTGCAACGGCAATCTGCAAGGTGTCAGCCGACTGGTCACCGGCCAGAAGGTGGACGATGTCATCCGTCGCCTCGACGGCATCCGCTGTGGTGCGAAGCCAACGTCCTGTCCCGACCAACTTTGCCGTGCCTTGGAACAAGTGAAAAAAGCAACTGAGACATCATGAGAAAGGTCATCACAGCCCTCCTTTTCACGGCCTCCGTTTGGGCAGGCGCCCAGACGACAAGCCTGAAACAGATTTACAACGAAGACATCAACCCCCTCGAACAGATAGACCAGGCAGTGGCAAAGGCCAAGGCCGACGGCAAGTTCGTCGTTTGTCAGGTGGGCGGCAACTGGTGTCCCTGGTGCCTGCGCTTTGCAGACTTCGTCACGAACGACAGCACGATAAGCGAGGTCATCCGCAACAACTTCGTTTACATTCATGTAAACTACAACCCGAAAAAGTCCGAGGGTGCCGAGAAAACGGCACAGGCCAAAGCCATGCTGAGCCGCCTCAACCATCCCGCACGTTTCGGATTTCCCGTGTTTGTGGTGCTGGACGAGGAAGGCAGGGTCCTCCACATCCAGGACTCAAGTTTCCTGGAAGAGGGCAAGGGCTATCACAAGGCAAAGGTCCTGCGCTTCTTCAACAGTTGGACACCCGAAGCGGTAGGGAAAAGTAAAAGATAAAAATTAAAAGATAAAAGATAAAAAGGAAAAGATAAAAGATAAAAATTAAACGGTAAACCGTAAACCGTAAACTATAAACGGTAAACAGTAAACAGTAAACAGTAGAAGCATTTCATGAAAAAGATAATTCTTATGTCCCTTTTGGCTGCAGCATGCACAACAAACCAAGTCCGGCAACCTGCCATCCCCAAGGACGCACAGGTCGAAAAACAGGTGGAACAGGCCCTGTCGCGCCTCTCCTTGGATGAAAAGATAGGACAGATGTGCGAACTCACCATCGACGTCATCACGGACGCACAAAGCCCGGAATTCCGCCTCAACGAAGAAGCCCTGCAGAAGGTCTTTGCCAAATACCATGTGGGCAGCATCCTCAACGTGCCCAAGGGTGTGGCGCAGAAACCCGAAGTCTGGAGCACACTCATCCGCCGGCTCAACCAACTCTCCATGGAGACCTGCTCCGATGTGCCGCAAATCTACGGTGTCGACCAGATCCACGGCGCCTCCTACACCTGGGGAGCCACCATGTTCCCGCAGGAGGTGGGACAGGCAGCATCCTTCAACCGCGACATTCCGCGCCGCGTCAGCGAGATAGCCGCCTACGAGAGCCGTGCCTGCCTCATCCCCTGGGTCTATGCGCCAGTCATGGACCTGGGACGTCAGCCCCTGTGGAGCCGCATGTGGGAAAGTTATGGCGAGGACGTCTGCCTCAATGCCGAGATGGCCCGCCAGGCCGTACTGGGCTTCCAGGGCGACGACCCCAACCACATTGCCCCCAACCGCGTAGCCGCCTGTCTCAAGCACTTCATGGCCTACGGAGTCCCCGTCAGCGGCAAGGACCGCACACCCAGCAGCGTCACCGAACGCGACATGCGCGAGAAGTACTTCCAGCCCTTCCGCGCCGCCATCCAGGCAGGAGCCCTCTCCCTGATGGTCAACTCCGGCGTCAACAATGGCGTCCCCTTCCATGCCAATGCCAAATACATGAACACATGGCTGAAGGAGGAACTGCAGTGGGACGGCATGATAGTCACCGACTGGGCCGACATCAACAACATCTGCCTTCGCGACCATGTGGCAGCCACCAAGAAGGATGCCATCTGCATGGCCATCAATGCAGGCATCGACATGTCCATGGTGCCCTACGAAGTGGAATTCTGCGACCTTCTCCGCCAACTCGTCGATGAGGGACGCGTCTCCCAGGCCCGCATCGACGATGCCGTGCGCCGCATCCTCCGGCTCAAGGTCCGCCTCGGACTCCTCGACAAGTCCACCTGGGACAAGTCCGCCGAACAACTGGCACAGGAGTTCCCCGACTTTGCCAGCGAAGGCTTCGCCCGCGAGGCCGAACAGATGGCAGAGGAGTGCATGGTGCTGCTGAAAAACGAACAGGCGCTGCTGCCCCTGAAAGAGGGCACACGCATCCTCGTCTGCGGACCCAATGCCGACAACCTGCGCGGCATGAACGGAGGATGGAGCTACACCTGGCAGGGCGACCGCACCAACGAACTCGCTCCCCAGATGGGCCACTACCCCACCTTCCAGCAAGCCCTGAAAGAGCGCTTCGGCGAGGCCAGCGTCCGCTACCTGCAAGGTGTGCAGTGGGACGAACGGAACTTCGACCTCGACCGCCGCGCCGCCGACTGGGGCCAGTTGACTGCTGCCGCACGGCAGGCCGACATCGTCGTTGCCTGCGTCGGCGAGAACAGCTACTGCGAGACACCCGGCAACATCAACGACCTCAACCTCAGCGACAACCAGAAAGAAATGGTGCGCACACTGGCACAGGCAGGCAAGCCCCTGGTGCTCGTGCTCGCCGAGGGGCGCCCGCGCATCCTTCGCGACATCGAACCCCTCTGTCAGGCCGTCGTCCACACCTTCCTCCCCGGCAACTACGGCGGAACAGCCCTGGCACGACTCCTGGCTGGCGATGCCGACTTCACGGGACGCATGCCCTACACCTACCCCAAATACACTGGTTCCCTCGTGACCTACGACTACAAACCCTGTGAAAACATGGGACAGATGGAGGGCAACTACAACTACGATGCTGTCATGGACGTCCAGTGGCCCTTCGGCTTCGGACTCCACTACGCCACCGTCGCCTACAGCAACATGCAGGTCGACAAGACCACCTTCCGCGAGGGAGACAGCCTCACCGTCAGCGTCGATGTCACCAACACCGGACAGCGGGCCACCAAGGAGAGCGTGCTCCTCTTCAGCAGCGACCTCGTGGCATCCCTCACCCCCGACAACTGCCGCCTGCGCGCCTTCGACAAGGTGGAGCTCCGCCCCGGAGAGACCCGCACCGTCACCTTCCAACTGCCCGCCAGTGCCCTCGCCTTCGTCAATCT
>CACZRZ010000119.1 GCA_902783655.1 uncultured Bacteroidales bacterium | reverse complement strand
CGACAAGGTGAAGGAGCTCAGCCTGTCGCAAAGCGACCTCGAAGACATCATGGAGCAGAACCGCAAAAACCTGAACCTTGTCATTCCAGCCTATTGTTCTCTCTCTGGCATCCGCCTCATGGACGAGGAATTCGAGAAGACACCCAAGAAGAGCATCCGCCGCTTCAAGTACATGGACTACCCCATCGATTAAGATGACTCACGTGTCACATGTTACTGACTAATATGTCGCAAGGCCCCAGACAATACTATTGTGGGGCCTTGCGCATTACTATTATATCGGTTCATGCATTACTAATCAGTCGCGAATCACTTCGAATATGGTGCGAAGCCCCTTTATTTTCTGTCCACGCAGGCGCAGGAGGGTCTCCCTCACCCGTTCGCGACTGATGGCGGCATAGCTCTGGTGATCCATGACGTCGATTCGCCCAACATCCTCACGACTGAGACCTCCCTGCTTGCACAGGAACCCCATGATGTCGCCACGCGAAAGCTTGTCCTTGCGTCCTTTGCCGATGTAGAGGGTCTGCCATCGGGGAAGGATTGCCTCTGCATCTCCCTCATGTGGAGGAGTGAAAGTCGTGCATGGAGAGGAATTGGAGGACAGCGAAGTGACAGCTTCGATATGTTCTTCCGGTCCAACGATGTAGATGACACGCCCCTCCTTGTCCCATCGGGCTGTGCGTCCGTTGCGGTGTGTACGTATGTCGTCGGTCTGAGGCAGATGATAGTGGATGACGTTGTCCAGATGGTCGATGTCCAAACCCCGACTGGCAAGGTCGGTGCTGACAAGTATGTTCGTGGAACCGCTCATGAAGCGGAAGAGCTGTCGTTCGCGGTCGCGCTGTTCCATACCGCCGTGAAGCATGGAGAGGCAGAAGCCCTGTTCCTTGAGATATTTGGACACACGCTCCACGCTCTCACGATAACCTACGAAGACAATGCTCGACTGCTGTCCCAACTGGCGCAGCAACTGCCCCAGGGTCTCCAGCTTATCCTTTGTGGGTGAGGTGACGTAGAACTCTGCCAACCGTTCCTCGGGTTCGTCTGTGGTGAGGTAGTTCATGAGATGGTACTCAGGCATAAACTGCGTCATCTCCTCCTTGTCGGTGGCAGAGAGCAGCATGCGCCGTTCCACATCGGGCAGGAGGAAAAAGAGCTCCGACATCTCGCGGCGAAAACCCATTTCCAGACATTTGTCGAACTCGTCGATAATAATCGTGTGGATGCGACTGCCCTCAATATTCCCCTGATGCAGGTGGTCGAGCAATCGGCCCGGGGTGCCCACGACGAGCTGTGGCTTCATCTCGCGCATGCGCCGGTGTTCTTCCATTGCCGGACGACCTCCGTAGAGGGCCATGCAACGCACTCCGCTGCCTGTCTCCTTGCTCACACCGACGGTCTGTAAGGCCAGTTCTCGACTGGGCACAACGACAAGGGCCTGCTCTTCAGTTCGTTTCTTCAGGTCTTCGACAAGGGGCAGCATATAAGCCAAGGTCTTGCCCGTTCCCGTAGGACTGAGCAAGACCAAGTTCTTTTCTTTTCGGAATGCCTGTGCAGCATCGAGCTGCATGGCAGTGAGCGTAATGTTCACAAAATCTCCAGTTGCTTAAACACTTTCTTCAGTTTCTCCACCGACTCGTCAACCTGTTCCTTGGTGTGGTTCGCCATCAGGGCATAGCGTACGAGCGTGTCCTGCGGAGCACATGCGGGAGGAATGACGGGATTGATGAAGACACCTTCGTTGAAGGCCATAGCAACGGCCTCGAAGGTCTTCTGCGTGTCGCGTACATAAAGAGGTATGATGGGACTCTCTGTGTCGCCAATCTCGAAGCCCTCTTCGCGGAAGCGCTTCAAGGCATAGTTTGTCACCTTCCACAAGGCCTCGATGCGTTCGGGCTCCTGCTGCAGAATGTGCAGTGCCTCGCGAGCAGCGGCCGTAGCGGCTGGTGTACACGAAGCTGAGAAGATGTAGGTGCGAACACTGTGACGAAGCCAGTTGATGATGCTGAAGTCAGCAGCAATGAAACCACCGATGGAGGCCAGCGACTTCGAGAATGTACCCATGATGAGGTCAACCTCGCTGGTCAGTCCGAAGTGGTCGCAAACGCCACGACCCTGACGTCCGAAGACGCCGAGACCATGAGCCTCGTCAACCATAATGGCAGTGCCGGGATATTTCTTCTTCAGTTCCACAATCTCGGGCAACTTGCACAGGTCACCCTCCATCGAGAACACACCGTCAACGACGATGAGCTTGATGGCATCCGGCTCGCAACGTTGGAGATGCTTCTCCAGGTCGGCCATGTCGTTGTGTTTGTATTTCAGCTGGGTGGCGAACGACAGACGACGTCCGTCCACAATGCTGGCATGGTCGCGGTCGTCGCAGATAACGTAGTCGTTCTTGCCGACCAACTGACTGATGACTCCGGAGTTCACCGTAAAGCCGGTGGCGAAGCACAGCGCTTCTTCCTTGCCAACAAACTCGGCCAGTTCCTTTTCTAACTCAACGTGGATGTCCAGCGTTCCGTTCAGGAAACGACTGCCAGCACAACCCGAACCGTACTTCTGCATTGCTGCACAACCGGCATCGATGATGCGCTGATCGCCCGTCAGACCTGTATAAGCATTGGAACCAAACATCAGGACGCGCTTGCCGCCCATCAACACTTCGGTACCCTGCTTACCTTCGATTTCACGAAAATAGGGATAAATGCCCTTCGCCATAAACTCTTGTGGCAGAGTATAATGTGATAGTTTTTCTTGTAATAAGCCCATATTCGGCTGAGTTTTCTTAGTATTTCAGGGTGCAAAGGTACGAAAAATAATCGGAACGAGAAAGTTATTGGATAAAAAATGCATGTTTCATAAAGAATTTCGTGATTCGTGATGAATATAATCGCAAATAATCCTTATCTTTGTCGCTTAGATATGAAACAAAGTGTACGATTCATCATCAACCCCATCTCGGGGACTCGTGGCAAGGAAGCCATTGTCAGACTGATTCCACAGTATCTGGCTGATGAATATTTCCACTATGACATTGTTTATACGGAACGCTCGGGCCATGCGGCACAACTGGCCAAAGAGGCAGCCGAAGAAGGCATAGACATTGTTGTGGCCGTTGGGGGCGACGGCACAGTCAACGAAGTGGCACGTTCCCTGGTTCACACCCGTTCGGCACTGGCCATCATACCCTGTGGCAGCGGCAACGGACTGGCCCGACACCTCTTCATCCCCATCAATCCCATCGGAGCCCTGAAGATACTGTCCGAATGCACCATCGAAACATTGGATTATGGCAAAATCAACGACCAACCCTTCTTCTGTACCTGCGGAGTGGGCTTCGACGCTTTCATCAGCGAGCGCTTTGCCCATGCTGGAAAGCGCGGCTTGATGACCTACGTGGACAACACGCTGAAGGGCGGACTGACATACAAACCAGAGACTTACCGCGTAAACATCGATGGCGAGGAGCAGGAGTACGAGGCATTCCTCATCGCCTGTGCCAATGCCTCGCAATATGGCAACAACGTCTTCATAGCACCTGCTGCTTCGATGAACGACGGACTGATGGACGTCACCATCCTGGAGCCATTCCCGCTGCTCGAGGCGCCACAAGTGGTTATGCAACTGTTGAACAAGACCATCGACAAGAACCCTCATGCACGCACCTTCCAATGTCGGCAGGTCAGCATCCACCGGCAGAAAACGGGAGTGGTGCACTTCGACGGCGACCCCATGCAGTGTGGCGAGGATATCGACGTGCGGCTCATTCCACAGGGCATACGCGTCGTAGTCAATACGCAGGAACAGCGCTACACCGGGCCGCTCTTCTCTGCCTTCACCGACATCCACGACAAGATGATGCAGGAGATGGTGGCCCTGCGCGAGGACTTCCTGCAACAGGGCGAGCGCATCAAACGCATCAACACCGAACTACTCAACAAACTCAAAATATAAGGCCATGTATATCATCGGAATCGCAGGCGGAACAGGAAGTGGAAAGACCACCGTAGTAAGGAAAATCATGGAAACCTTGCCAGACGACAAGATTTCTCTCATCCCGCAAGACTCGTACTACAACGACACTACGCACCTGACTATGGAGGAAAGGCGGCGCATCAACTTCGACCATCCCGATGCCTTCGACTGGGAGCTGCTGACGCGCCAAATCGAGGAACTCCGCAACGGACGTGCCATCGAACAGCCCACCTATTCCTATATCGAGAGCAACCGGCAGGCCGAAACCGTACACGTTGAACCCTGTGAGGTGATTATCCTGGAGGGCATCATGGCCCTATGGAAGAAGGAAATCCGCGACATGATGGACTTGAAAATCTTCGTTGATGCCGACCCCGACGAACGTCTCATACGTGTCATTCAGCGCGATACCGTTGAGCGTGGACGCACCACACAGATGGTCATCGACCGCTATCTCGACGTGCTGAAACCCATGCACGAGGAGTTCATCGAACCTACGAAACGTTATGCCGACCTCATCATTCCGCAGGGCGGCAACAACACGCGGGCCATCGACATCATGCGCACCTACATCATCCACCGCCTACGCCCAAGCCAGTCTTTATAATTCTGCTCGGCCTGCTCCTGGCGGCATGCCAAGAACGTCAGGAAAGGAAGCTCTCGTCGGTGTTTGCCGATGAGGAGGATGTTGACACCCTGCCTGATGCATACGGTCTGAGGGAGATTCAAGAGTCGGGCGAACTAATCTGTATAACACTCTCCGGACCAGATACTTATTTCGAGTTCAGAGGCAAGGGCTTTGGCCTGCAGAACGACCTTGCCGAACAGTTTGCACAGGACATCGGCGTCAGGATGCGCATGGAAGTGGCCCACGACACACTGGAAGCCATACGCCGCCTGAAGAGCGGCGAGGTGGACATCCTCGCATTGGATATGCCCGAGACAGCAGGCACCCTGCGCTGTCGCAACCATTGGCTGGTAGCAGACCTGCAGGCCGATTTGTCCCAATCCATCGACGATTGGTACCGTCCCGAGATACTGGAACAAATAAAAAATCGCCCTGCAGTCCGGCATGAAGTACGTCGAAAACCACGTCCCATGATGCTCAATGCCAGCACCGGTCAGATTTGCCAATACGATGCACTGCTCCAGCAACATGCCTCCACCATCGGATGGGACTGGCGACTACTGGCGGCACAGTGCTACCAGGAGTCGGCCTTCGACCCGCAAGCTGTATCATGGGCTGGTGCTCAAGGACTTATGCAGATCATGCCAGGCACAGCCGAACACTTGGGAGTCCGTGGCGACGTCTTCGACCCTGCCACCAACATCGAGGCCAGTGTGCGCTATCTGCGCGAGCTTAATGGCACTTTCTCCGACATCCCCGACCAGTCCTCGCGCATTCCTTTCATTCTGGCCGCCTACAATGGGGGTGTGAATCATGTCCGCGATGCAATGGCCTTGACCCAAAAACACGGTGGAAACGAGAAAATTTGGCGCGACGTGGCACCCTACATCCTGCATCTTGCCGAGCCGCAATACTATCGCGACCCTGTGGTAAAGTCCGGTTACCTGCGAGGCAGCGAGACACATGGCTACGTGGAAAACATCATGGACCGATGGGCCGAATATCGTGGGCAGGCACGCAACTTCAGCAAGGCCAGCACGCCAGCCCCAGCCAAGAATCCCAGAGAGAAGGCCGAAATCCGAAAGCCCGACATCGCCTATGACTGACCAGCAGAGAATCATCGTAGGACGTTGGGACGAACGTCTGATATATGGCTGTGCGAACAACTCCGCGCAGGAGATTCGTGTCGACTATTCATCTTTTCCGGAGCTCAGCGGACAACTTTACGGGGATGCCATCCTGCAGTTGCTGGACACGGAGACCGACGAACAAGGCGTGCTGCATCCGTTGCTCATCGTCCTCGACCCCGACTATCTCATCGACGTCACCACCATTTGCCAATGTGTGCGCCCCAGCGGAAACACCCCGATGCACTACCTGCTCTCCAAGTTCCTCCCACGCACCGAGTCGCTGGCCATACAATTGGGTAACGTTGCCAATCAGTTCCTCGATGATGCCGTGAACCGCCAGACCGACTATCGCACAAGCATGGAGCACTCCTTCCGCGACTATGCCCTGCGCTATTGCACACTGGCAGGAGTCGACCATCGCTTCTTCAACCAATGCCAGACCCAGCATGCCCACATCCAGCACACCGTACAGCACCAGTTTCCCCAACATGGCATCAACGGCGGACAACTGGAACCCTCCTTCGTGTGCAACCTCCTGGGCATCCAGGGCCGTTTCGACCTGCTTTCCCCACCCCACATCGTGGAACTGAAGAGCGGAAAGTACGACGAGTACCACAATACCTATAAGTCGGAACACGCGTGGCAGATGGACCTCTACCGCGAGATTATGCACTACTGCCTGGGCAAACCCAGGAGGGAGGTGAGCACCTTGCTTTTCTACAGTCACTATCCTCGCATCTACAATATCCCGTTCAATGCCTCCGTCATTCATGAGGCGGTGAGCATCCGCAATGGTATCGTACACATCGACCGCATGTTACGTACCTGTCCACAGGAGTTTCTGCTGTCTCTCACCGAGGACGACTTCAATCCCCTGCATCTCCATAACAAGCTATATGAAAACTATCAGCGGCCACGCATCCTGCAGTTTCTCGACACCCTGCACGAGGCCTCGCCGCTGGCGCTCCAGTATTTCTGCACGATGACAGCCTTCGTGGCTCGCGAACAGCGTCTGGCCAAGGTGGGAACGGGCAATCCCGACACCGACCGAGGCTTTGCCCAGGCCTGGCTCTTCGACACCGAAACGAAGCGCCTGCAGGGCAACATCGTCACCGACCTGCGACTGACGGCCGTTGCTGACGACCGTGGCCTCATCACTCACTTGGAAGCCGAAGGACAGGCCGACGGCACCAACTTCCGCGAGGGGGACAGCGTGATACTGTACGAACGCAACAGCGATGCCGACCGCCTGACCAACCACCAGAGCGTCCGCTGCATCATCGAGCGCATCCTGCCCAATCGGCTCACGTTGCGCCTGGCATTTCCCCAGCACGACATATTCCACGCTCCGCTTTATGCCATCGAACCTTCGCATAGCGACAGCCTCTTTGCTGTGCAGTATCGGGGGCTCTTTGCCTTGCTCACATGCGACCCGCTGCGTCGCCAACTCCTGCTCTCCGAACGACGCCCCTCGCCCCAGTCCGACTACTTTCTGCTGGTGGGTCCGCCCGGAAGCGGCAAGACCAGCATCACACTCCGCCGTATGGTGGAGGACTTCCTGCGCGATCATCCTGGGGAGAACATCCTGCTCATGGCTTATACAAACAGGGCTGTCGATGAGATTTGCGCCACGCTGACGGCCATCGGTTGTACCTACGTGCGTCTGGGACAAGAGGTTTCGTGCGCCCCACCCTATCGCCACCGACTGATGCACAACGCCATTGCACATTGCACGAACAGGCAGGCCATCCTGGCCGAACTCTCGCCCATACGTGTCGTTTGCGGCACGGTGGCCACCCTTTCGACACAGCCCGAACTGCTCCAGCTCAAGCCCCCACATACGGCCATCCTGGACGAGGCGTCGCAAGTCCTGGAACCCCAGTTGCTGCCCCTGCTCTGCGCCACAGATTGCCGACTGGTGATGATAGGCGACCACAAGCAACTGCCCGCTGTCGTCCAACAGGGGACGGATGAGAGTCGCGTGGAGGACCCGCTACTGCGCGAGATGGGGCTCATGGACTGTCGGCAGTCGCTCTTCGAACGCCTCTATCGCCATGCTCTCGCAAACGGCTACGACGACCTTCACGGCCTGCTCTCCCGCCAGGGACGCATGCACGAGGAAATCTGTCGCTTCGTCAGCCGGCAATATTATGGTGAACACCTGGGCATCGTCCCCCTGCCCCATCAGACGGGTCAGTTGAAGTGGCTGTCTCTCGGTCTGCCCGGCACGACGACATCCGATGCCAACGGGAATCCCCTCATCGACTCAGCCCTGCGCCACCGCATGTCAGCCATCGACGTAAAGGGGGAGGACGAACCGAACCCAAAGGTCTGTCAGGCAGAGGCCCGTGTGGTGGCCCTGCTCGTACAGCGTCTCCGCCAGTTGCATCAGGACTGCGGTATCGCATGGAACCCCTCCATGTCGCTCGGCATCATCGTCCCCTTCCGAGGTCAGATAGCCGCCATACGCCAGCAGATGCAAGCCCTGGACATACCTGACACAGAGGGCATTACCATCGACACCGTAGAGCGCTATCAGGGCAGTCAGCGCGATGTTATCATCTTCTCCACCGTTGTTCGAACCAACAGCCTGCTGCAGATTCTGTCTGCCCCAGTGGAAAGCGACGGACAACTCATCGACCGCAAACTGAACGTAGCCATCACGCGAGCCCGCGAGCAGTTCATCCTCGTAGGCCGTCTCTCGATGCTCAGTCAGGCCAACGACTACCGCAGCCTCATCCAGTACATTAAGGAAGGAGGCATCGTTTGAGCTCGTCCCACGGGTGGGACAAGCATATACCACGTATGGTTAAACCTTTTCCCATGCGTGGGAAAAACCCATTCGACTGCACGACATCGCAAAGAAGGTTCGAAAAATTGCTTTGCTATAATTCTGGTGTCCCGCCAAACTACTATGAAAAAAAGGCTGAGGGTAAAGAGGACATTAGGGAGTAGGGAATCAATCGTAGCGTTTGATTTGAACTGACCGCCCAGATGAAGTGCAAAGTTAATGAGTACAATGAAGGAAAGCCTTATAGGGAAAACTATATATATGGTGTAGAGGCCTTGGCAGGGCCTCTCCGAATGGGGATTTGTGCTAAGAGGCCTTCAAAGCCTCTCGACTCATTTCATATTATTTTGTAATAATATCCCTCAACTCACTATACGAGTTTACTACATCGTAAGTGACCGAACTATCATCGATGGCAGCAAAGTGGCGTCGGGCACATTCAATCTTGATATTCTCCTTTTCGCGATAGTCAAGCAGTTTGTCCTTGTTGTAGCCTTTTGTCTCGGCTACGAAATAGACGTGCTTGATGTCCGCACCCTCTTTGAACACAATAGCCCAGTCGGGATTGTAATGACCTGCAGGGGTATTGATATAGAAACCGCCAGGTAATTTCGTATAGACAGCCACTTCGTTTTGTGTTTCCAAGTCTTTGGCAAAGTTCATCTCGATGCCCAGAGAATCCACCACGACGAGGTCGTAGAGTGACTTCTGCGATTCCATGGCATTGACACCGAGACGGCCCTTAAGAGCAGCAGCGCTGAAGATGTCCGAGTCAAATTTCTTGTCCAACTTGTGATAAGCCACATGTTCTATCACGGCAACAGCCTTGCACCCATTGATAATGTTGGCAGCACGAATAATAAACTCTTCTGGATTTTCCTTGAATCTATAAAATGTGTTAGGCTTTATCTTTTGCAAGATGGCTACGATGGCCTTTCGTGTCAAATTTGTGTCTTCCACCAATTTCCCAACAAGGTCATACTTCACCTTGTCACCTACCAGCTCATGTATTGTGGAGGTTCGCGCACCTTTGACCTTCATGGCTTCTCCGGTATTCAGTTGGTCTATGCTCTTGATGCTGTCCATCGCACCCTCCACCACTTGAATGTTGATGTTCGTCACTTGCAGATAATCGTCTAATGCCACGACTGCGCTCTTGATAAGGTCTTCCGTCTTGAAATCAACGGTGTAGTACGTCTGGTGGTTAATCTTCCGCCACAATTCTTGGAACTCCCTGCGTTCAAACTTCCGTGTATCGAACTTCGCCTCGCGAACCTGACGGGCATTTTCCGGACGTACACTGTTGGGATTGAAGACTGCATCCAACCGCTTCACGATGTCCTGTTTGTAGGGGTTAAAGTCTTCTCCGAAATCTAAAGTTCCCTGCTGCTTGTCATCGTGGAACTTTTGCGTCAGTTCACCTTGCTTCGTCACATAACCGCTCATAGCCAAGGCTGTAAACAGGAAACTGGATTGCAGTTCGTCGAGCGTCTTTTGTTCTCCACGTGCATTTGTCACAACCATACCTGTAAACAGGCTTGGTGTCACCTTGATTGGGCGGTCGCCCACAGCATCTGCAATTTCCGTCTGAAGTTTAGTCGCGAAGGTGTTGTATGACTCACTGGCGATAATCGTCAGTTCGTTCACCTCAAAGACACGGCCATGCAGCACGTTCTCATCCTGGCGCTCACCTTCATCATTCACGCACAGGCGCATACCACGACCCACTTCCTGACGTTTCTTCGTCTGGTTGTCACTGTCTTTGAGCGTACATATCTGAAACACATTCGGATTGTCCCAGCCCTCCTTCAGGGCAGAGTGAGAGAAGATGAAACGAGTAGGTTCAGAGAATGAAAGCAAGCGCTCCTTGTCTTTCATAATCAAGTCGTATGCAGAAACATCTTCCTGCATCTTCTTCTCTGTCAGTTGCACATAGTTGCCCTTCTTGTCACGGGAGAAGTAACCATTATGCACTTCACTTGCACTGAACTTCTTCAGGTAAGCGATATATTCGGGATCATCAGCAAACTCCAGTTGCAGCTGTCCCACAATATTGTCATATTCCTCCTCGAAGATTTCGGCATAAGTACCATTCTTCGTGCCGCCTCCCGGCTCATAGATTCGGTAGTTATCCACATGGTCGATGAAGAAAAGCGAAAGGCATTTAATTCCCATGAAGAACAACTTGCGCTCCTTATGGATGTGTGAAAGAATTGTCTCACGTATCTGGTGGCGACGCACATAGATGTCATTG
>CACZRZ010000118.1 GCA_902783655.1 uncultured Bacteroidales bacterium | reverse complement strand
TTTAAGGTGTTATTGGTGTATGTTCGGGGTCAAAGATACCTAAAAATAGCGAGACTGCCAACGGTTATCGCTGTTTTTTTTGAAAAAATAGTCAGTGAGGCAGATTTTTTGATAAAAACCGAGGTTTGCATCAATGCAGTCCCCTCTTGAATTGTCCTTTTGATTGTATCATCAAGAAATTGGGTCAACTTCGATGTTGTTGTCATTGTTTATTGTTTCGGCTTCTTGTCCCAGAAGAAATAGCTGCGCTGACGCTGTTTCTCCTCAGGTGTCTTGGCTGAGAAAACGGGCTGGAGGGTGTAGGGGTGGTAGCCGGTGTACCACGTTTCGGTGGAAACAGTCATGGGGGTGGGGGTGAAGTCCTGCACCTGTTCGAGATGGAAGCCTAAGTCGCGGACTTGCTCGGCCAATCGGGCCATATCCTGCTCGGTGCAGCCTGGATGGCTGCTGATGAAGTAGGGAATGATTTGCTGTCGCAGGCCTTCGCGTTGGCAGATGCGGTCAAAGATAGCCTTGAACTGGTGAAACTGCTCGAAGGGCGGTTTGCGCATGAGTTGCAGCACGTGCGGTTCGGTGTGCTCTGGCGCCACTTTGAGGCGACCGCTCACATGGCGCGTGATGAGCTCTTTGGTATATTCTCTTGCAGCACTGTTGAGACGTTCATCCTTGTAGTCGTGGAGCAGCAGGTCGTAGCGCACACCACTGCCGATGAAACTCTTCTTGACACCCGGCAGACAGTCGACGGCACGGTAGATTTCCGTGAGCGGCTTGTGGTCGGCATGCAGGTTGGGACAGATGTGAGGATGGATGCACGAGGGGCGTTTGCACTTTTCACACAGGTTCTTGTCCTTGCCCTTCATGCCATACATATTAGCCGAAGGACCACCAAGGTCGCTGATGTAACCTCGGAAGTCGGGCATCTCGGTCACAGCCTTTGCCTCGCGCAGGATGCTTTCCTTGGACCGGCTCATGATGAACTTGCCCTGATGGGCCGATATGGTGCAGAAGGCACAACCTCCGAAACAACCACGATGGAGGCATATGGAATGACGAATCATCTCGTAGGCCGGTATGCGCTTTCCCTTGTATTTGGGGTGAGGCATGCGCGTGTAGGGCAGGTCGAACGAATGGTCGAGCTCTTCGGTAGTAAGCGGAGGGTAGGGTGGTGTGACGACGAGCCACTTCCCTTCGGCCTCCTGAACGAGTGTCTGGGCATGCAACTTGTTGCTTTCCTCCTCGATGTGACGGAAGTTCTCAGCCTGTTTCTTGGGGTCGGCGAGGCATTCCTCGTGGGAATGGAGGAAAAGAAGACCCTCTCCAACCTCTCCCTTAAAGGTCGAGGCTTTTCCACTCATGTTTCTGTCCCCTCCCTTTAAAGGAGGGCAAGGGAGGGCCTGTACTGTCTGTAGCAACTGATTCTCCCCCAACACAGCCTTGGCAAAAGCTTCGCGCCCGACGCAGGCCTCTCCCGTTTCGTCGTAGGAAAGCGACGGGTCATAGTCGTCGATGAGTCCAAGGAGACGCTGGGCTATCTCAACGGTGGGCTTTTCGCCCATGCCATAGACAATGAGGTCGGCCCCCGAGGGGAGCAGAATGCTGGGCATGAGGCGGTCTTGCCAATAGTCGTAGTGTGTAAGACGGCGCAGGCTAGCTTCGATGCCTCCGAGCACGATGGGCACATCGGGATAAAGCTGGCGAAGGATGCGACTATAGACGATGGTGGGGTATTCGGGACGCATATCGTGACGGCCGTCGGGCGAGTAGGCATCCTCGCTACGAAGGCGTCTGGCAGCCGTGTACTTGTTCACCATCGAATCCATACAGCCTGGTGCAATGCCAAACCACAGACGGGGACGCCCAAGACGACGGAAGTCGCGCAGGTCACCGTGCCAATCAGGTTGTGGTACGATGGCAACACGCAGACCCTCAGCCTCCAGCAGGCGCCCGATGACGGCAGCGCCAAACGAAGGATGGTCGACGTAGGCATCGGCCGAAAACAGGATGACATCGGCACGCTCCCATCCGCGCAGTTCCATTTCCTTGCGCGTAGTCGGTAGCCATTGGGTCAATTCATAATTCATAATTCACAATTCACAATTCATAATTCACAATTAGAATGAAGCATCATTGCTTTTCTCTTCATCGCCGGAGGCATCATTGTGAATTGTGCATTGTGAGTTGTGCATGGAATCAAGGTACAGCAGTATGAGCTGGTGCAGGCCATAGGCTTTCATGTTGTCGTGGAAGAGAACTTCGCGGCACAGGCTCAGTAAGGCCGGGTCATCGCTGTGGCGCTCCAATATCGAGCGAACGTTGAGTCGCAACTTCTCCAGGACATTTTCATCGACGAAACCATTGCTGTCGAGCAGGTCGGAGAGCAAGGAATAGCGTTTCAACGTTTCCAGATGTTCATCCGTGACGTTCAGGCTGCGTGTGCCTTTGATGTTAGCTTGAATATTCATTTTATTTATTGTTTACTTTTTTACTGTTTACTGAGTAGGAATTCCAGCGAGGCACGCATGACGGCCTGTCGGAGACCAGCATTGCAGATGCATTCGAGGGGGAAGCCGTAAGTGAGGACTCGATATCTCGGTCCTTCGTAGGCTACGGAGAGCGGACGCATATCGGCCGGAGAGGATATGGAGGCAAAGGCCCCTTCGGCAGGAGCCAGTACACTGAGCCGGCGGACGGAATAGCATTCCTCGTTTGGCTGGCAGTAGACGGGAATGTGAGTGTTCATGCCTGTCAGTACTGATGTACTGTCGGTGAGGGCGTAACTACCGTCAGGGATGGTGTGGAGCACCTTAGATGCAAAGTCCATATCGATGTCTTCGCCCACGTAGGCACCACTCACCAGCAAAGATGTTCCCTGCTGGGTGAGACGTGTCAGCGCCTCGCACAGGGCTTGTGAGAAGGGCTGGCGTGCATTGGTGCTGTAGCCGTCGGCTCGCTGTGCGCCGGCTATAAGGTCCACGATGTGGTACTTGCCTGTGGCATTGCCCTGTTCCACTACACTGTACGAACATGACGAAATGCTCAAATGCGGATTTGCCGCAATGAAATCGGTTGCATGTCGGGTTGTGAAATCAAAAGTATTGCCGGCTATGAGCATTCCCTCGAGCTCACTGCCACTGTAGCCCAGTTCGGCATTGTCGCGCTCCTTGGCCCCATTTTTGTCAAACGTCAACTGTCGTCCGCAATAACAGGGGCTGTGCTGATAGACAACACCTGGATCGGTGTCGAAACTGAATCCACGTGTTATTTCTGTATCAATGGGCTGCGGACCGGCCAGACGGTCGAAATCGTTGATAATGAGCAGCCGTTGCTTTTCTTCCGATGCTGCGTAGACACACATCTCCTCACTGGGCATACTGGCTCCACCTTCATTGATTGCTCGAACCTGGTAGCGGGTTAGTACGCCACGTTGCACGGGCAGTTTGGTGTGGTTGCTGTATACCATTCGTCCGTTGTCGTAGCCTTGATGGCCCTGGCTGGTGTAGACGACGAAGCCCGTGGGAAGGGCGTTGGGCTCGGTCGGGTCGGTGACAGGGTACCATGAGAGCAGTACCGAGTCGCCGGCTTCGTTGAGGATGGCCGAGAAATCCTTTACAGGTATGGGTTGAATGGTAACGGCAGGCAGATTGTGAACAGCAGCCGTGTACTTGGCTATACCTTTATATATTGCGCGCGAGAGCAGCATCTTGAAGGTTGGGTCGTGACCACGCACGAGGTCTGAGAAATTCTGATGCGAGAGGGTTTCCAATATCATGCTGGGCACCTCGGGCACTCGTGTCTCGCTGTAGTTCTTGTCGTACATCTGTCGGCGGTTCCAATTGCCATATTGGTTACGCAGGTCTGTATCGACTTGGGTCATGACTATATCGCAGAGATCGCGCGACATCAGACGGGACAGCCCACTCGGCAGTAGTCCTTCGCTTAACAGGCCCTCGAAAACATCACTCGTCTGGGTGTTCGGTCCTGTGGTGTATATGCCCAGTGTGCCGATGTGTGACATATCCTGACGGTAGCCTGCATCGCTGTGGACAGCCAACGAAAGTTCAATAGGAACACACAGACCGCTGTCACCAGGCAAATAGACCGACCCACGAGCCAGCCGGTTGGACATGAGCGAACGGATGTTGATATCGTCGCCATAGTCGTTCACGCCTTCCTTGTTCTTATACAGTCCATAGGGCATTCCTGCCCATTGGGCATAGTATCGACTGCCCTCGAGGAAACGAGGCATAGCACTGCGCACGTAAGCATGGATGGAATCACCTCGCGAGATGCTGCCCATGCCTCCGCCAAAGCGAACGGCGTCGGCCGTAACGGTGCCTCGGTAGTTGCTTTGATTGGTGAGCTGGACGCAGTTGTCTGCAGAAGCGCCTGCCGCAAAGTCGAAAGTGCCCAGATACACCCACGTGCCACCACCCATCTGTTGGTTGACACGGAACTTGGTGGATATGCCACGATGTCGAACAGTGTATTCGGCATCGCTTACACTGGTGGGCAAGGTGGTATAACTGACATAGACAGCATAGGGCCCGTCGGCAGGAATGGTGGGTTGCCATACTATTTTGCTGGCATGATGGCTGCCCGACTGGGCTTCGGCCCTGCGGCAAGTGCCTGCCTCGAAGGGGTTCTCGTTGTCGAAATACACGTCCTGCAATTTGCAGAATCCCGTCCCTGCATTCTCCCAGGCGTGGGTGCCGTTGGTTTCGGTATATTTCCCATTAGGTGAGTTTACGTCGTTGTCAACGACTACCTCATGGCGCTGCCAGTCGCGTTCGCGAGGTGTGAAAACACAGGCTCCGGCATTTTCGAGCATCGGAATGAGGAAAGGCAGGACGAACGACTGTGTGAAGATATCCTCTGTGGTACAATAGAGCCGTGGGCGCTGCCATTGCCACGTGCCCTTGTTAGAGTCGAAATAGCGCCCATGACTGGGCCAAACGGTAAAATGGCGCCCTTGCAGTCCTTGGGTGACAGTATAGGGATGAGACAGAGGAGAAACCCACGGGTTACCCTTGTATTCGATATCACCCCATGTGCGGCGTTCCGGTACGGTGTCGCTCCAAGCCAATGGTATGAGTTCCTCGATGGGGGTTCCATTTGCCAGAATCTGTATGCGCCAGGTGTTGTAGGGTGGGGGCATCAGCCGTTCCACTTCGCGATGGATGCGGCTCACTGTCTCGCGAGTGAAAGGCTGCGAGGCGAAGCCGGCATTGGCAAACACTCGTATGCAGCGCTGGTCCTCATCGACCTGTACATCCGTCAGTCGTATGGGGTCGTCGCTGGTGTATGCCGCGTTTTTATAATTTTGGAAATAGCCTGAAAGCCGTGTCTTGATTGCTGCGGGTTGGGCGTGTAGAGATTGAGAGAATGATAGAATGAGAAAATGAGAAAGTAGGATTAACTGCTTTCTCACTGAACAATACCTTTGATAATACGGTCTCTTACCCATTCTCATTCCCCTTCCAGTCCTGTCGTGAACTTATCGGGATACTTACCCTGGAAACCCTCGAAGTACTGTTTGATTTCTACGATTTGGGCATCGTAGTCGCCATTGGGAATCACCTGCTTGGTGCAGCGTATGAGGTGGCGCTTGTAGTCGAGAGCATAGAGGAGGATAGGCAGCTCACCCTTCAAGGCAATGTAGTAGAACCCCTTCTTCCACTCGGGCTGTCGGCGACGTGTGCCTTCGGGCGTTATGCACAGGTGGAAGTCGGTGGCCTCGCGTGCCTGTTGTCCCAGGACGTCCGTCACACTGCGGTTCTTCTCCCTGTACACTGGTATTCCGCCCATGCTACGGAAGATGGGGCCCAGGGGCCAGAAGAACCATTCCTTCTTCATCATGAATCCGCACTGGAACTTTTCAGCCCCCATGAACAGCAGGGCCATGATGAAGTCCCAGTTAGAGGTATGCGGAGCCAATGCAATGATGTACTTGCGTGGTCGTTTCACCGTCTCCTCGAAACGGTATCCCATGCGGCGGTACAATATCCACCGACAAATCTTCTGTAGCATACTATTCTTTTATAGCAGCGCTTTGATGTGCTCCACAATCTCGTCGGTGTGGGCAACCATGTCTTCGCGCAGATTTTTGAAATACTTAGCCGCCTTCATGCCAGGCTCGGGATGACTGACGCGGCTCAGCATGTCGTCTTGCAGCTTCAGGATGTTCGTCATCACATTGTCGATGTCCTCTTGTGGCGTCGGCTTTTGGTAATGCATAATTGCCACACACTCAGCAAACAACTCTCCGCACAGGAAGTTGATAGCCTTCTTCAAATCTCTTCTTTTTGCCATAGTGGTAAGGGTTATGGATTACAAAACTGGTCAAAGATACGTATTTTTGACTACAATTCCAAATATATTTGCATTTTTCAGCAAAAAAAGGTTTGTTGCAGTATGAGTCTCAGGGTAAATGATTACTTTTTGTGATGATTCGGGCCACATGGGGCAGGCTTCCGTGTGATTGTCTCCGTGTGCTTCCATTTGGCCATGTTCGGTGACACACGAGTCAGTGGGCAACGACACACGAGTCATGAGCCGATGACACGTGAGTCATGGGTCGATGACACACGAGTCGCAAAGCGATGAGACGTGAGAAGGAAGGAAAAAGGATGGGAGAACAGCGGCGGAGAAAGAAAAAGAAGGGGGGCATTCTTTGCGGTTTGCGATTTATTGATTACCTTTGTACCCGAAAAACTGAGACACGACAAATATCAAATTAACGACTATGGAAAAAAGTGCATTGCAGATTGCAAGGGCTGCATATCAGCCCAAACTGCCCAAGGCCCTGAAAGGTCCCGTGAAAGTGAAGGAAGGTGCTGCCACACAGAGTGTTGGCAACCAGGAGGAAATCAAGGCTCTGTTCCCCAATACGTATGGCATGCCCGTGGTGGAGTTTGTGCCTGCTGAGAGCGAGAACACGGAGGCCATCAACGTGGGTATCATCCTCTCCGGTGGTCAGGCTCCTGGCGGTCATAACGTCATCAGTGGCCTGTACGACGGTGTTAAGTCGCTGAACAAGAGCTCGAAGCTGTATGGCTTCCTGATGGGTCCCGGCGGCTTGGTTGACCACAAGTATGTGGAGTTCACCGACGAGTTCATCGATGAGTATCGCAACACGGGTGGCTTCGACATCATCGGCTCTGGCCGTACGAAGCTGGAGAAGGAGGCCCAGTTCGAGAGCGGTATCGAGATTCTGCGCCAACTGGGCATAAAGGCCCTGGTCATCATTGGTGGCGACGATTCTAACACCAACGCTTGCGTCCTCGCTGAATACTATGCCCAGAAGAACTATGGTGTGCAGGTCATCGGCTGCCCCAAGACCATCGACGGC
>CACZRZ010000117.1 GCA_902783655.1 uncultured Bacteroidales bacterium | reverse complement strand
GGAACGTATCCCAAGAGATGCGTGCCTGTTCAATGTTCACCTCTATCGAGTCGTCCACCAATGGTGTCACGAATACGCTGGCGAACGATGTCATGCGCTTGCCCTGGGCATTGTAGGGCGACACACGCACCAGGCGGTGAACGCCGTTCTCGCTCTTCAGGTAACCGTAGGCATAGTCGCCTATGATTTCCAGCGTGCAAGTCTTGATGCCTGCATCGTCGCCGTCCAGGACATTGCTTATCGTACACTTGTAGCCACCGGCCTCGGCCCAGCGCATGTACATACGCATCAGCATCTGCGCCCAGTCCTGTGCCTCGGTACCACCCGCTCCGGCGTTTATCTTCAACACGGCGTCCATCGAATCTTCCTCGCGACGCAGCATGTTCTTCAGTTCCAGGTCTTCGATGGCCGTCAGTGCACGTTGATAGAGCTCGTCCACCTCCTGTTCGGTCACCAGTTCTTCCTTAAAATATTCGAAGGCCAAGTCCAGCTCGTCGCACAGCGACTTCACCTGTTCGTAGCCCTTTATCCACTTCTCCAGGCCCTTCACCAGTTTCATCTGGGCCTCAGCCCGTTTCTGGTCGTCCCAGAAGCCGGGAGCCTGCGTGCGCAGTTGCTCTTCCTCCAGTTGAATCCGCTTGGCGTCGATGTTCAGGTATCGATTGAGTGCCTCGGTGCGGTCCTTTATCTCCTTTAGTTGTTCTATTGTTATCATATCAGGTGGGGTATTACTCTGCATACATTGCTTCTATCTCCGCCTTATAGTTCTCATAGACCACGGGGCGCTTCACCTTCAGGGTATTGGTCAGTTCGCCACGCTCCATGCTGAAGGGTTCGGGCAGCAGGGTGATGCGCTTCACCTGTTCGTAGTGGGCGAACTCCTGCTGGAGGGTTTCGATGCGTTCCATCACGAAGTCGCGCACATCCTGGTCACGGCAGAGTTCGGTACGGTCCTTGAACTCGATCTTATGCTTTTGTGCCCAGGCCTCCAGGACGGCATAGTCGGGGATGACCAGTGCCGAAACGAACTTTTGCCGGTCGGCAATGATGACTATCTGGTCGATGTAGCGATCGACAACCAGTTTCGACTCTATCATCTGCGGAGCGATGTACTTGCCGTTGCTGGTCTTGAAGAGGTCCTTGATGCGGTCGGTCAGGAACAGTTCGCCGTCCTTCAGGTATCCGGCATCGCCTGTGTGGAACCATCCTTCCTTGTCTATGGCGTTGGCAGTGACCTCTGCCTTGCGGTAGTATCCCTGGGTGATGGTCTCGCCCTTCAACAGGATTTCGCTGTTTTCCCCTATTTTCACCGTTACGCCGTCCAGCACGCGGCCCACGGAGCCCAGTGTGATGGGCTGGTTCCAGCGGTCGCACGAAACGGTGGCTGTCGACTCCGTCAGTCCATAGCCTACAATCATGCCTATGCCTGCGGCGTGTACGAACTCCTCCACCTCCACAGGCACTGCTGCTCCGGCTGTGGGGAAGAAGTTCTGACGCTCCAGTCCCAAGTTCTTCAGCAGCACGGCGATGACCGTCTTCTCGTAGAACTTGTACTTCATCTTCAGTCCGATGGGTGGCACCAATCCGCGCATGCGGTACTTCACATTGTATTCCTTGCCCACGCGCAGGGCATCGAGCATCAGGGTGCGCTGCACGGCGCTGCTCTGGTGAATCTTCTCCTGCACACCGGCGTACACCTTTTCCCAGAAGCGAGGAACGGCCGACATGCACGTCGGATGCACTTCAAGCATCGACTGCAGCACATCCTGCGGCTTCAGGTTTACACACAGCGTACAGCCGTAGCAGATGCACAGGTAGCTCCATGCGCGTTCGAAGATGTGGGTGAAAGGCAGGAAATTGAGAATCACGTCCTTGTCGGACAGCGGCAATGCCGTCACATGTCCGCGGAAGGCAACGGCATACTGGCGATGGGTCTGCATGACACCCTTCGACAGACCCGTCGTACCGCTCGTGTAGAGGATATTGGCCAGGTCGTCGGGTTGCAGTTCGTCACTGCGCTTCTCCACCTCGTCCTGATGTTTCAGCCCCTCGCCCATCTGCAGGAACTCGTCGAAATATATGCTCGCAAGGTCCTGCGCATTCTTCTGCACCTTGGGGTCGAAGATAATCAGCTTCTTCACGTGCGGATTCATCTGCATCACACGCAGGGCAATGTCGTACTGGTACTGCTCTCCCACGAATATGTAGCGGATGTTGGCATCCGAAACCATATACTGCACCTGGTGCTCACTGCTGGTGGCATAGAAGGGGATGGTGACAGCCCGTATGCCGTAGGCTCCGAAGTCCACCATCATGCACTCGGGTTTGTTCTGCGAGAATGTGGCAATGTTTTCCTGCACGCCCACGCCCAGTTCCAGCAGGGCATTCGACACCAGCCGCACCCGCCGCGAGAACTCGTTCCACGAGATGTCCATCCATTTTCCCTGGTCGTAATCACGGTAGCGCAGGGCCACACGGTCGCCGTACTTTTCGGCCTGAGCATGTATCACTCGGCACAGAGGAGTTTCGTTCAGCATAATATCTCTAATTAATTTCATGCAAAGATACGAATAAGCAAGCAAAATACCAAATTTTGGAACGGCGAATGCAGAGATATGCCTGCATAAGCTATGTATTCAACCCTATTACGACGAATATGCCGCCACACGCCCATAGGGTCCCCGCCTCGGGGGCCTTCTCTTGACGCACAATTGTCCGTCAAGCGAAACGACGCGTCGTTGGAGCTCCAAGCATACTATGGTTTGCCTTGACGGACAATTGTGCGTCAAGAGAAAGTCAACGAAGCGATGACGAAATGTTCGTGAACCTATGACGATAAGTTCACGAACATTTTCGCATTCCCATACATGCTGGGACAAAGAGCTACGAGGGACGAAGGGGAATCATTCAAGGAGACGACGGCCGGTGGCGTTGAGGTACTTGCCCAGACGCCCGTAGGGGATGGTGTAGCAGGGCAGGCCGGCAGCGTAGCAGGCTATCTCGTACTGCTGATAGACAAACTCCATGCCCTTTTCCGAGAAGTAGGGCTCGAACTGCGGTTTGGGAATCATATAAGTCTCCACGTCCAACAGGCATTCCTGAAGGTCGCTGTCGGTCTTCACCTCGAAGTATTCCATCAGTCCCTCCTTCTGCATGCTGTTCCATTCCTCGTCGCCGACAAGGTTGTTCAGGACATTCATGCCCATGCGACGGCCATCGCTTTTGCGGAAGGTGAGACCGTAACAGAGCGTGCCTCCGTGGGCACCACCCGAATACTGGTACTCCTGCACATTGATGGTCACAAACTGGTCGGTCTCGTAGGTACGTTCCACCGAAAGGCTGCGCTCGTAGCCCATCTCGGCATCAAAGTCAGCCCGTTCCTCACGCATCTCTTGCATGTAGCGGGCCAGATAGTGCCGGGCCATGGAATCGACATCGGCATACGCGCCCTCGTAAGTGCCGCCCAGCGTCTCGCTGATTTGCTCGTAAATGGCCTCGTTGACCTGTCGGTCGGCATAGCAGGGAAGGAGAAAACGGACGTGGGCGCTGTCAGGCCCTGCCCCGTCGGCAAGACTGATGTCGTAGCTTTCATTGGTGTTCTGGGACGTCTCTTTACAACCTAAAAATGTGAACGTAAGGGCCGTCAGCCCTATGGCAATTGCATTCAGTCGTTTCATGATTTCATGTATTTTTATTGGTTTATCACCGCGAAGTTAATAAATAATTGACAATTGACAATTGATAATTGATAATTATTTCGTAATTTCGTACCGAAATACTTTTATACTATGGTTACGGAAAAGACGACACAGGAAGCAGTGGACCTGCTCTGCCAATTGATAGAAACACCACGCACGAGCCGCGAAGAAGGGGCTGCAGCCGACCTGCTCCAGCAATGGATGGAGGAACGGGGCATGGGCCCACAGCGCGAGGAGAACAACCTTTGGTGCACGGCCCCTGGCTATGACCCGAAACGGAAGACACTGCTACTCTGTGCCCACATCGACACCGTGCGGCCTGTTTGCGGATGGACTCGCCCACCCCACCAGGCTACGTGGGAAGGCGAACGGCTGTATGGGTTGGGAGCCAACGACGATGGGGCCTCGCTGGTGAGCTTGATACAAACTTTCCGCAGGCTATGTGCCACACCGCAGACCTACAACCTGGTGCTGCTGGCCTCTGCCGAGGAGGAGGTGAGCGGCAAAGATGGTGTCAGCCGGGTGCTGCCCCTGCTGCCGATGGTGGATGTGGCTCTGGTGGGCGAACCCACAGGCATGCAACCCGCCGTAGCCGAGCGGGGACTGATGGTGCTGGACTGCACAGCCCACGGACAGGCCGGACATGCAGCACGAGGCGAGGGCGTGAATGCCCTGTACCTGGCCCTGGACGACATCAATTGGATAAGAACGACGGAGTGGCCCGAAGTGAGCCCCCTGCTGGGACCGACACGCATGACGGTAACCATGATCGAGGCGGGCACACAGCACAACGTGGTGCCCGACCGATGCAAGTTCGTGGTGGACGTGCGCACCAACGAACTGCACACCAACGAGGAGATATATAATAGGATACGCGCACACGTAAAGAGCGAGGTCGTGGCCCGAAGTTTCCGACTTTCGTCGAGCCGCATCGACGAGGGTCATCCGCTGGTGCAACGGACCGTCTCTCTTGGACGCACACCGTTCGGCAGTCCCACGCTGAGCGACCAGGCCCTGCTCTCCTGCCCCAGTCTGAAGATGGGACCGGGCGACAGCCGTCGCAGCCACACGGCCGACGAATACATCGAAATCGGTGAAATAGAAGAGGCCATCGGGCTCTACACAGAGATGCTCGACGGCCTGACACTATGACCTTTCAACCACAATTCAGTTTTTAATCCTACCACGATTTGGCGGATTTAACAGATTATTTTGCCTTTTGTATAGCAATGGGAGACATCCGCTGAATCCGTTAAATCGTGGTAGTTAAATCATCGTCCTATCCACGCTTCAGGGTTCAGGAGTTGCTTCTCCTTTCTCAATTGGAAGTGAAGGACGTACTGTCCGTTGCCGTCGTTGGCCACGGTGCCCAGCAGGTCACGGGCTTTCACCTTCTGTCCCTTGTGGACAATGACGGAGGAGAGGTTGGTATAGACAGAGATGTATGAGCCATGACGGACGAGCACAATCTTGGTGTCGCCAAAGCTGACGACACGAGTGACCTCACCGTCGAATATCGAGCGGGCTCGGGCTCCGGCACGACCGATGTAGTTGGTTCCCTTGTTGCTGAGCATAACGTTGGTGTGGCCCGACGTGTTGGCACCGAAACGGGCACCAATCATGTACTCACCAGTGATGGGAACAGGCAGACGGCCACGGTTGCCAGTGAAGCTGCCGTCCAGCTTCTGCTCTTCGGGTGTCAACCACTTCGCAGTCTTGCCCGATGTATTCGGGGTGGGCTTCGAGGGTGTGGTGGTGCTACTGCCCTTCTTCTTCGCAGCCGCCTTTGCAGCCGCCTCGGCTTTGCGACGTGCTTCGGCTTCCTTGCGGCGGCGTTCTTCCTCTGCCTTACGTATCTCTTCGGCCACCACTTCGTCAATCTTCTTCTGCAGGGCAGCAATCTTCGACTGTTTGTCAGCCACCTCCTTCTGGAGGTTCTTGGCCTTGCGGTTCAAGGCATTCACCTGACTCTGCTGTTCCACTTGCTGGCGGCTGAGTTTGGCTCGCTCCTCCACGAGGACGCGCATCTTGCGGTTTACCTCGCTCTTCAGCCCGAGCAACTGGTTCTGCCGTTCCAGAAGTTCTATCTGCCAGGCCTGCACCTGCTCGCCCAACGAACGTTCGTAGGCGGCATATTGACGGGTGTAGCGCAGTCGGCGGTACATCTGGGTGACATCGCGGGCCGAAAGGGCGAAAAGCAGGGAATTGCTGACCTTGCGATAAGCCTGAGCCATACGCAGGGCATGAATGTACTTCTCTTTCTTCAAGGCCAACAGCGAGTCGGCAACGTGTATCTCATACGTTACACTGTCGACCAGCGTCTGCAGACTGTCTATTTGATGTTCGGTCTGATGGATGTAGCGCACGCGGACCTCTATCTCCTGCCCCAGATACTGGATGTTCTGTTGCCCCTTCTTGACGTTCTGCTGCGTCTTGGCAAGGTCGTTCTGCGACTTCTTTAGGTCTTGTTGCAGCCGTGCCTTTTGGTTCTTCAGGTCCTTTACCCGCTTGCTGTTTTGGGCAGACAACGTTGAAAGTTGAAAGTTGAAAATTGAAAGTTGAAAGTTGAAGATTGGGGATTGAGGATTGAATAAAGCAGATGGGGCTACACCGAAGAGCATAGCAAACAACAGCAACAGGAACTTCTTATAAGCACTCATAAACACTTCTTCAACTTTCAATTTTCAACTTTCAACTTTCAACTTCCCGCTACGGACATCAATGCCTTCAGTATGCTGTCGAAGGAAACGGCCGTATAGCGCGAACCGACCTCAGTATGGGTTTCCCAATCGGCAGACTCGCGTAGGTTGGAAAGGTTGACCGTGGCACGATAACTGGTGCCATTGGAACGTAACGTAAACTGCAGCTGACCAGGGAACTGACCGTCACCCAGGTTTTCCCAATCGGCATACGTCCATGTGAGGTCCGATGTGGGAGACTTGGTCTCCTCGCCCCAGAACACACGCTGGAGGTAGTTGAAATCGATGCCTGCCTGAGCCAAAGTAGGCACATCACTGTAGTTGACGCGGCAATAACGTTTCCCCATACGGTCCACCACCAGCATGTAGTCGGGAGTCAGTTCCATCGTGCCCACATTGATGGTAAACAGCATCGTGTAGGTAAGGTTCAACTGGATGACCTCGTCACGTTTCAGACGGTAGGTGCCGCCCAAGTTAATCTTCTTAGAACCTGCGCTCAGGCTCAGGTTCATCTTTGCCGATACGGCCTTTGCCGAGGTCTTTGCCACAATCGTCGTTTCCTCCTGACGATTCTTCTTCTTTTTCTTCTTCGCACCTTCTTCGGTGGGCGTCTGGGACAATCCGGGTTCCGACGGCGTAAGCACTTGTTGTGCAACTTCGCTATCGACATCCACGGTGCGCTGGGCGTGGCGCGAAGAACGACATGCCACGAACACCGTCAGCAACAGCAATACCAGTAATATGTTTTCAAGTTTCTTCATAATCCCTAATCCCTAATCTTTTATCTTTTATCTTTTATCTATCTTTTATAATCCCCAATCCATTTCAATCCTTCACATACTTTTTCAGCTTCAGTTTCTTTGCCAGCAGGGCACTATCGGAACCCTTCTGCTGAGCCAACGACCAATAGCGCCGGGCCTGTTCGAGGTCGTCGCACAGGGCATGGATGTCGCCGGCATGTTCCAACACCTCGGCATGCATGTTCTCGTCGGCAAGAAGCGAACTGTCGGTCTGGGTAGTGGGCACCACACGATCAATGTAGAACTTGGCCATCGTATAGTTGCCCTGCATGAACAGCACCCAGGCGTATGTGTCGAGGTAGGTCTTATTGAGGGGCTCAAGCTTGATGGCCCGATACGACATGCGCTCAGCATCATCGAGACGTTCGTTGCGCAGGCTCAGGTAGTAAGCATAGTTATTCAGACAGGCGGCATTGTCGTCCTTGTACACCAGACAACTGTCGTAGGCGGCAAAAGCCCTTTCGGCCTGCCCCATCTCGTAATAGAGTTGACCGAGCAGTTCGTAGAAGTCGGAGAGTTGTTCAGGATTGGTCTGTTCGTCGGCCTGCTTCAGTCCGCTCTGCAACACCTCCACGGCCTGAGCATTTTGTTTCTGCTGCGACTGTGCCAAAGCCAGATAGAAATAGTAGGTGAGCGACTCGGGGTGCGCATTGATGCCCATACGGCATATCTCTGCCACCTGTTCAAAGTTCTGCTTGCCCAGATAATATGCCAACAGTCGCGACAGGGCATTCTCGTTGTCGGGAGCCACCACGAGCAGTTCGCGCATGGCCCGCGCCACCGTATCCTGCCCCACATGAGCCCCCATCATGTAACTGACACGCATCGAATGCATGAGCGACGACGGGGAAATGCTGATCAGCGAATCGAGGACCTGCAAGATACGCTGACGATGGTCGGGCTGCTCCCTAAGATCGTAAATCAATACGGAAGCCATCTGGGCACGCACCTCGTCGGACGACCCTGGAGCATAGAGCAAGGAATCACGCAGGGCATAGCGACGCTCCTTTTGACCCGTCTGTTCGTAATATTCCATCATGGCCATCAGCAAATCGGCATTCTTCGGTTCGGTCTTAGCCACGCGGGCAAAGCATTCCAAGGCATGCTCTGCATCCTGGTTTTCCAAATAACGACGCCCCAGAATGATGGGGATGCGCATGTCGTAGGGCGACTCACGCTCTAAACCTTTCAGCACGTTATAGGCATCTTCTTGCCGGCCACGGTCGACGTAGAGCGCATACTTCTGCAGGGCTGTCTGCAGGCTATGTCCCTCGAGCAACTCAATGCGGTCGAGGGCCCGTATGGCATCCTCGGTCTTTCCGTTGCTCTTATACAATTCCATCAACTGGTACAACACATCCGAGCGACGTGTCTGCAACTGCGACAGGCGTTCCAGGACGGGGATGGCAAGCTCTTGCTCGTTGCGGGACAGGTAAGCCGCAGCCAACGACTGGATGTATCGGGGATTCTGGTTGTCGATTTCCGCAGCACGACGAAACAACGCCGTCCCCACGCTGTCTTGTCCCAAATAAAAACTCAAGTAGCCGGTCTCATACAGGGCATCGGGATCTTCGGAGTCGATAGACAGACAGTGCTGGAACAAGTCGTAGGCTTCGCTCAAATGACCGTTCAACTTCTGCTTAATGGCTTCCTGATAAAAATAAGAAAGCCTACGCGCATCAGCCGGAGCCAACTGAGTCCTAACGACTTGTGGCGAAGTCGTTTTCTTCTTACGCTTAGCCTCGATGGGCGCCACAGAAAGAAGCATTATCAGCGAGAACAGCAATAGACGCGCAGCCCTATTATGCATTATGCATTATGAATTGTGAATTGTGAATTATGAATTAAACCCCAGTGTGTCCGAACCCGCCTTCCCCGCGTTCAGTCTCATCGAGCACATCAACAGCCACCAGTTCGGGCTGTTCGTGACGGGCAATCACCATTTGAGCAATGCGCTCCCCATCGTTGATGACAAAAGGTTCCTGACCCAGGTTTATCAGGATGACACACACCTCGCCACGATAGTCGGCATCAATGGTGCCAGGCGTGTTCAGCACGGTGACGCCATGCTTCAGGGCCAAACCGCTGCGGGGACGCACCTGTGCCTCGTACCCCTCGGGCAGGGCAATGCGCAGACCCGTGGGTATGAGCTTACGTTGCATGGGCAACAGGGTGACAGGTTCGTCCAGGTTGGCACGCAGATCCATGCCTGCCGACTGGCTGGTTTCGTAACGCGGCAACGCATGATGCGAGCCGTTTATGATTCGGATTTCCATAGCTGTTTAGAATTTGACTGCAAAATTAATGATTTTATGACACATTCCCGACTTTTTCCTTGAAAAAGATAATATTTTAAGTTACTTTTGCATTCCAATACCCTATAAACAGTAAACAGTAAACCAAACATGAAATGGGAACAACTACTCAGCAATAAACGCTTCGGGCAAGAAAAAGCCCCGCATCGCGAAGACGACCGCTCGGAGTTCCAACGCGATTTCGACCGACTCATTTTCTCGGCCCCCTTCCGCCGACTGCAGAACAAGACCCAGGTGTTCCCCCTGCCGGGAAGCATCTTCGTACACAACCGCCTGACCCACTCGCTGGAGGTGAGCAGCGTGGGGCGCAGCCTGGGCAACGACGTCAGCCGCCAACTGCTGGAACGCCATCCCGAACTCGCCAAAACCCATCTGACCGAGATGGGCAGCATCGTCAGTGCAGCCTGCCTGGCCCACGACCTGGGAAACCCGCCCTTCGGACACAGTGGCGAACGCGCCATCGGTGCCTACTTCAGCGAGGGAGCGGGCAGCAAGTATGAGCACTACCTTTGCGATGAAACGGGCGACTCCCTTATCCCCGAGCAGTGGCAAGACCTAACACACTTCGAGGGCAACGCCAATGCCTTCCGCCTGCTCACCCATCACTTCAAGGGACGCCGCGAAGGCGGATTCGTCATGACCTACTCCACCCTGGCCAGCATCGTCAAATACCCCTATCCCAGCAACCAGGCATCGAAAAAGGGTAAGTTCGGATTCTTCCAGGCCGAACAGGCCGACTACGAAAAGATTGCACAGGAACTGGGCATCAAGAAGATTCGCGACGCACAGGGACGCGAACGCTATGCCCGCTACCCTCTGGTGTACCTGGTGGAGGCTGCCGACGACATTTGCTATCAGATTATGGACATCGAGGATGCCCATAAACTCAAAATCCTGACCACGGAAGAAACCCAGGACCTGCTACTTGCCTTCTTCGACGACACGAAAAGGATGGAAATCACACAGCGCCTGGGCACACTGGACGACACGAACGAAAAGATTGTCTATCTGCGCTCGGTGGTCATCAGCCTGCTCGAAAACGAATGTGTGCGCGTGTTCGTCGACAACGAGGAGACTATCCTCGACGGCCGCTTCGAGGGGAGCCTGATTGGGCACATCAGCGAGCGCCCCCGACAGGCCTACGACGACTGCGTGAAGGTGGCCGTCGCCAAGATCTATCATGCCCGCATGGTGGTCGATATCGAGATTGCCGGCCACAAGGTCATCACCCAACTGCTCGACCTCATGCTCGACGCCGTCACACACAGCGACCGCATCTACTCCCGCATCCTCATCAACCGTGTCAGTTCCCAGTACGAAATCCTGGCCCCCACGCTCTACGAACGCATGCTGGCCGTACTCGACTACATCTCCGGCATGACCGATGTCTTCGCCCTCGACCTCTACCGCAAAATCAATGGCATGAGCCTGGCCACAGTGTAGGCACAGCGATGAAAAGAAGGATTACCCGTCTCCTGCCCCTGATTCTGGCCCTCCTGCTCGCCTCCTGCGGACGGGCCGACCGCATGCGCTCCCTGCTGGAGCAGGCCGAGTGGATGAATCAGCACGACTCCCTCTTCACCTCCGACTCTGTCGGACGGACACTCGTCCGCTACTACGACCACTGGTGGCAACCCTCCGACTTCCGACTCCGTGCCTACTACATGCTCGGCTGCGCCTACCGCGACATGGGCGAGGCACCTGCCGCCATCCACTACTACACCATTGCAACAGAAAAGGCCGATACCGCCCATGCCGACAGTGCCACCTATGCCACCCTCTTCCGCGTCTACGGACAGATGGCGATGATATACGGGCAACAGAACATGCCAGAAGAGGAACTGGAAGCACTGAGCTGTTACAGCCGTTATGCTTGGCTTGCCAAGGACACTATCAGCTATATTCTTAGTTTTGAGCATATGACCATACCCTACTATATGTTGGATGATAGTTGCAAGGTACTTGAGATTACAAGAAAGACAAGTGAACTATATATGGAATATGGTCTTCCCAAAAGAGCGGCAAGCGTCTACCCAACGGCAATTTACGTCAGCCTGCTTAATGGGAACTACCCACGCGCCCATGAGTTTATGGAAATCTTTGAAAGCGAATCAGGCCTTTTTGACGAGCAAGGCAACATACAGCCTGGGCGTGAACATTATTACAATAGCAAGGGGCTATATTATCTTGGCATAGGGAAGTTGGATTCTGCGGAGTACTTTTTCAGAAAACTTCAGTCTTATGGCTATCAATTAGAGGCTACAGAAGGATTACTCTCTATATATGAAGTTGCGAAAAATGCCGATTCCATCGTTAAATATGCACACTACTATCAAGATAGACAAATTGATTGGGCAGACACGCGCCAATCAGATGCCATTATTCAGTCATCTGCGATGTATAATTATGAAAGGAACCAAAATCTTGCTGAAAGAAGGGCGAAGCAAGTACAAGTGGCTTGGTTTCTTTTAGTAACCATATCCTTGACCTTAATTCTGACGATAGTACTGTTTTACATAATCCATGACAGGATAAGGCGAAATATTCGTAAAAAAGAAGAGGAATACAACTTTTTAGAAGAGAAGTATAATAATAATGTAAAAGAGTATCAGCAACTGATTCATGAATTTACCATACTACAGCAGAATTTTGATAATACTGTGCCGTCTTTTGAGACGCAGGAACTATTAAAAGGAAAGGAAGAAAGGATTTCTACGCTCGAAGTTGAGTTGAATTGGCATATGGATAAAAGTGGGGCCTTGGATATCCTAACGAAGGAAGAGGCTATGAAACAGAGCAATATCGTGAAACTCTTTCAGGAGAAGTCACTTCCCGGCCGTAAATGGGAGAAACCTACCAAAAATGATTGGGACCAGCTATTAAATCTTTACAAGGAATTCATGCCGTTAGCCTATTCATGCATTATAGTTTTGTCCAAGCTACAGCGCAACACTTGCCTGCTTACCCACATGGGGTTTCCAACTGGCACAATCTCCCTGCTATTAAGCACTTCAGATCAAGTTATAACAAATGCCAAAAGAACAGCCAATAGCAAATTGGCAGGAATGAAATCCGCAACTACTCTGCTTCAAACCCTTCGAAATCTTGCAAAAGGTGTAAAGTCGGTGTAAACTTTTACAAGAGCATGTAAAATAGTGTTTTACGCGAAAAAAAGTGTAAACTAGGTGTAAAATCTTTCCTTCCAAAATTTGTCGTCTAACGCACTTTCTCATAACTTTGCAGCAACTTAAACTGTAAAATTATGAAAAAGTTATTTCTGATTTCTATTACCTGGATGCTAGCCATGACCATCATGCCTGTCATGGCCACAGGTGGGGACAATCCGATTCCCTTAAACATGAAAATTAAGCAGACTAATCCAGAGAGTGAACTGACCCCACTACCCAAAGCACCCATTTTGATTCCTGCTGTCTATCTGGACGACCACACGCTCTCCTTCGATGCAGGCATTGAGTGCTGCGAAGTACGCCTGCTGGATGAGGACGAGAATGTAATTTTCTCCGATTTCATCGCGATTTCACAGACTTTGCTCATCCTGCCCGCTACCCTCAGCGGCACCTATGAACTGCAAATCATCCGAGGCAATTTCATCTTCTATTGTGAGATTGAGTTATGACTAAATCATTAAACTCCTTAAAAAGTACTACAATTATGAAAAGAAATATAATGGACGGAAAATTTGCATAAGAGGTGTTAATTCAATAATTTTGCATCATGTAATCCATAAATGTTTGAAACGTATGAGAAACG
>CACZRZ010000116.1 GCA_902783655.1 uncultured Bacteroidales bacterium | reverse complement strand
CCCAGTAGGCCTTGTAGCCATTGTACTCCTTGGGATTGTGCGATGCGGTGACGTTGACACCGGCCACAGCGCCCAGGTGGCGGATGGCGAAGGAAATCTCAGGTGTGGGGCGCAGGCCCTCGAAGAGATAGACCTTGATGCCGTTGGCAGAGAAGATGTTGGCCACGGTCTCGGCAAACATGCGTCCGTTGTTACGGCAGTCGTGCCCCACGACAACGCTCTTGCCGCCCTCGGGGAAGGCCTTGTTGATGTAGTTGGCAAAGCCCTGTGTGGCCATGCCCACGATGTACTTGTTCATGCGGTTGGTGCCTGGGCCCATGATGCCGCGCAGGCCACCGGTTCCGAACTCCAGCGTCTGGTAGAAGGCGTCCACCAGGGCGGTCTTGTCTTCATTGTCGAGCATGGCCTTGACTTCGGCCTTCGTCTCGGCATCGTACACACTGGAAGCGAGCCACTTCTGGGCTTCTGCTTCACACTTCTTGATAAGTTCTTCTTCCATAGTAATAAACGACCCCCTCCCCATTCCCTCCCCGAGGGGAGGGCGTGTATACCACTGAAGAGTGAGGATTTCTTAATTAATGGTTAATATTTTGATTTTATATATTTCACGTGTTAAAAAGTAACCACTCCCCTCCTTCGGGAGGAGTAAGGGGGTGGGGTGTTACTTGATTAGATATTTGTCGCCACTTTCCTTCACGATGGCACGGCGATAGCGTTCGGGATAGCCGGGACGATTGACAGGCACCTGATTGCCGCCGGGAGTCTTGAGATACTCGCCCTTGTCGTCGACCTTCTTCACGGCCATGTCGTTGTACTTGACGATGATGAGCTGGGCGAGTTGCATCCAACTGTCCATCATGCGGTCGCTCTGCTTATAGCTGTAGTTGGACAGGTACTTGCGTGCCTCGTCCTCGGTCATCGAGAGGGCATTTTTCTCCACTTCGGACTGCATGCGGCTGAAGTCGGTTTCCAGGCCATCGCGCACCTTCTTCAGTTCGGGGAAGAGGAGCGTGTAGCGCAGATAGACCATATTGGCCACCCAGTTCTGCATCCAGTAGGCACTCTTGAAGGAGAAGTTGAACGTGTCGGCGGTCTTTTCGTTGAAGCACTCGGGGGCATCCACGGTGCAGCAGTAGATGGGCACCATGGCCACCATGTTGGCATCGTCGTTGCCAAACCACAGCACACCACCCACATAGTCGGGCAACCACGAGCGCATCTGTGCGACATAGATGCAACTGGCCTGCTGGGTGGAGATGGGGCGCTCGTTGAAATATTTCTTGCCGTCCACCTCATAGCTCAGCGGAGTGGGACGATAAGGCATCTCGTAGGGGCCGGCACCGAGGCCCGTGCGGATGTCCATCGGTGTGCCTTCGTAGTGGTCGCGCATCATGTCCTTAACGTTCTGCACGGTCAGCTTCTGACGGGGCTGGACGTAGAGGGGGAAGGGTTTTGAAAGGTCCTCGCCCATGGCATATTTGAGGTAGGGTGTCATGTCGATGGATGCCCAACGGTTGAATAAACTCCACACGCGGGCCTCGCAATAGCGGGCACCACCGAAGTCGAGGGGATTGTAGGCATCGGCAAAGGAGAAGTCCTTGTCCTCACCCGTAAAGTAGCCCTTTGACCTGGCGAATGTGATGACATCGCTGGCATAGAGGCAGTTGTTCTTATCCTTCAGAGGGAACTGACGGATGCGGCTCTGGTTGGCATGTCCCGAGATGCAGTCATCGGGGATGCGCACAGCCACCCATACGGGAGCGCCGCCGCCAGGGCCCTTGCCTATCATGTCCATGATCCACACCTCATTGGGGTCGGCAATGGTGAATGATTCGCCCTCACTCTGATAGCCGTATTTCTCTACCAAACCGGTCATCACCTGGATGGCCTGGCGAGCCGTACGGGCACGCTGGAGGGTTACCTGCATCAGGCTTCCGTAGTCGAATAGGCCCGTGGAGTCGGCCAGTTCCTCGCGTCCGCCCCATGTGGTTTCCAAGATGGTGAGCTGGTGTTCGTTGGTCAGGCCAATGACGGCATACGTAGAGTCGGCCTCGGGAATCTCACCCAGGTAGTTGTTCGACTCGTAGTGATAGAGCTTGCGCATGTCACCGGACTGGTGCTTGCCGCCCTTCTGGTAGAACAGATAGCCATAGGCTCCGTAGTCATCACTGCTGTAGGTCACAATGACACTGCCATCGGCAGAGGCTCGCTTGCCAACGATGAGATTGGTGCAAGCTTTGGCTTCGCCAATGGATAATTGACAATTGATAATTGACAATTGCAGAGTACCTAATAAAGAAAGAAAAAACAAAGAGAACCTTTTCATAATAATTTTCAATTATCAAT
>CACZRZ010000115.1 GCA_902783655.1 uncultured Bacteroidales bacterium | reverse complement strand
GGTGACCATTGGGCATTTCGATATTCACAGACTCATTTCTACCCATCGTGTTTTCGATAGTAATTTCGTAGAGGGTGGGCCAGTTTATCCAACAGGGAAGGAATTGATGGATTGTAAATTGTAATTTTATGGCTATGGATAAACTCACGACACAACAACGACATAATAACATGGCAGCCATTCACGGCAAGGACACGAAGCCGGAGATGGTGGTGCGTCGTTGGCTGTGGGGCCATGGGTATCGGTATCGGCTGAACCATTCAAGATTGCCAGGGAAGCCGGACATTGTGATGCGGAAGTACAGGACGTGCATCTTCGTGAATGGTTGCTTCTGGCATGGACACCACATCCATTTACCATTTGACTATTTACCATTTACGATTGAGAATTCCGAGTGCTGCAAGATTCCGAAGACGAATCGGGGCTTCTGGGTGTCTAAGATACGGAGGAACCAGGAGCGGGACTTGAAGGTGAAGCATGAACTGGCCGTGATGGGCTGGCACTCCATCACCATCTGGGAATGTGAACTGAAACCGAAGGTACGGGAAAAGACATTGGAATCGCTGGCTTATACGCTCAACAGTATCTTCTTGCAAGACCATAGAATCAAACGATATGAGATGCCTGAGGAAGAGCCGCTGATGGCAGCAGAAGATTTCCAAGCAGGATATGTGAATAAAGCAACTTGATAATACGTTGTTAATATTTACATAGAGGGCATCTTTATATCTGTTGAACTGACCGATGGGGCTGCTTGCCATTGGGCCTTTTCGAGGTCTATGGTGATGGCGGGCAGTACGGCAGCATCGTCGCAGGTGACGGCGGTTCCACGGACGTAGAGGTAGCCGAAGTCGCAGATATAGGCGACGTTGGTGCGGGTGTATCCGCTGGTGCGCATCATCCAGAATGAATTGCCGCGGTAACCATTCACCGTCGACCACCAGGCACCGCGGCATTTGGCGTAGAGCGTCGAGCGGAAGCGTTTGGCTGGGTCGTCGATTCCATTACCGGCATAGAAGCCATAGGCGGCAGCCACGTTGGAGGCATAGATTTCGTTGGCTGAGAGTATGAAGGCCTTGTCGCGAGTCGAGGGACCGCAGTAGGTGCCGTAGTAACTGTTGCGGTCGTTGTCGTTGGTGGTCTCGACGATGGCCTCGCGTTCCTCTGGGCTGAAAGCTCTGTTCACGAACTCATTGTTCAGCCAGCGGCGCAGGCTGCACTGGCTCCAGTCGGTATTCTCTTCGCGGTCATGGAATGGGTGGCTGTCGGGCATACGGTCGGCGAGCAGGGTGGCCTGGGTGCCGCGAATCTTCAGCACGCGCCATTTGATGGGTCGGTAGGCGAAGTAGTGATATTGCTTTGTGTCCGTCCAGCGGTAATGGTTGTTGCGGTCAGGAGATGCCGTAATAGCCCCCTCGCCGTTGATGCGGTGATAGCGCTGCCCGTCAATCTCGGTGTCGTCGTCGGTCCAGGAGGCAGCGGTGAGTTTTTCGTACAAAGCGGCGTCTTGTATCACCTCTCCCTCGTTCAGTGCGAAGCCGTCCACGGCATCGAACGTGCTGCTCACTACCTCGCAGGTCGGATAGGCACCGAACAGGAGGCAGCACCAGCGTGTCTCGTGGCCGAAGGTCTGCGGATTGCTCACCCACGGGCTCTGTAGTTCACCATAGGCTTCGCCCGTGTAGTAAGCCTCGTGAAGGCTTTCGCCCTGTTCTTTATTAATGTCGGTGGAAGCAACATCATCAGCCTCCTTCCACGGCGCGCGGCTCAGGTCGATGGTGATGGCGGGGAGCACGGCGATGTCGTTGCAGGTGACGGCGATGCCACGGTTGTAGATGTCGCCGGCATCGCCCACATACGTGGTGTTGGCCATCGTGTAGCCATTGGTGCGAGTGCTCCAGAACGAGTTCCCCATTTGTTCCTCCTTCGACGACCACCAGGCTCCGCGGCACTTGGCATACATCGTCGCGGTGAAGCGGCGGGCCTTGTCGTTCACCTCGTCGCCTGGATAGAAGCCGAAAGACTTGGCGGCATCGCTGGCAAAGATCTCATTTTCGGAGAGCACGAACACACGGTCGCTGGTGGTGGGACCACTGCTGGTGCCGAAGTAATAGTTGGGTGCATTCTCCACGGCGACGGTCACGATGGCGGTCTGCTCGTCAGCCGAGAACGCATGGCTGAGGAACTCGCCGTTAAGCCAGCGGCGCAGGCTGCACTGCTCCCAGCAGACATCCGCCGCCTCGTCGTTGAACGGGCATACGTCGGGCATTCGGTCGGTCACGAGCAGTGCCGTGCTTCCTTCCAGTCTGAGCACGCGCCACTTAATCGGTGCATACTCAAAGTAGTGCCAAGCCTCGATGTCGGCCCATCGGTAGTGCTGCTCCCGGTCTTCCGCTGCCGATACGGCCCCGGTGCCATTGATACGGCGGTATCGCCGACCGTCCATCTCAGTCTCGTCGTCCGTCCACACGGCCTTCACGAGTTTCTCATACAACACTGCATCGCGGATGACATCGCCTTCGCATACGGCATACCCATCAACGGCATCGAACGAACCGCTGACCACCTCGTTGGCTGGGTAGGCGCCGAACTCGATGCACGACCATGTCACCTCGTTGTCCTTCGTCCCCATTGCCGTCTGTCTGGGATTCTTCACTCCCTGGTAACCTTCTTCCGTCGGTTGCACGGGGGTAGCCTCTTCGTCGCTGCTGCACGAAGTCAGCACCGTAGTAAAGCCGCAGAAGAGGATGGCGGCCATCACCCATAGTTTCAGTTGGTTCATTTATGTCGCAATTATATTATGCATCCTGCATTATTGGATGTGCTTGAGCTCCTTTTCGATGGGGTCGTCGTAATACTCCTGCAACTGGCGCAGGCGTTTGTGCATGCGCTTCTGCACCTTGGCATAGGCTGGGGAGCCATAGAGGTTGTGCATTTCTGAAGGGTCGGTTTGCAGGTCGTAGAGTTCCCACTGGTCGATGTCCTGATAGAAGTGAATGAGCTTGTAGCGCGAAGTGCGGATGCCATAGTGTCGCTTTACCATGTGTTCGGCAGGGAACTCGTAGTAGTGGTAATAGATGGCATCGCGCCACTTCTTGGGACTGTCCTTCCCCTTGAGCAAGGGGGCAAGTGACATGCCTTGAATATCATCGGGAATAGGAGCGCCGGCCATTTCGAGGAAGGTGGGGGCATAGTCGATGTTCTGTACCATTTCGTTGACGATGCCCCGACGGTTATAGCCCTGGGGCAGGCGCATGATGAGTGGGGTGTTGAGGCTCTCCTCGTACATGAATCGTTTGTCGAACCATCCATGTTCGCCCATGTAGAAACCCTGGTCGCTGGTGTAGACAATGAGGGTGTTTTCCAGTAGCCCATTGTCCTGCAGATACTGCATGAGGCGGCCTACGTTTTCGTCGAGGCTCTTGGTCACCTTGCAGTAGTCGCGCATGTAGCGTTGGAATTTGAATTCGGTCAGTTCGCGTCCCGTCAGCGGATGGGCCTTGAAGTCACGCGAAAGGGAGTCGTGGAACTGGAAATAGGTCTTCCTATCCTCCTCCGGGAGCCGATTGACATAATCGAGATAGAGCCGTGAGAGGCGGCTGGTGTCGCCGGGAAGATATATTTTGTTGTCGTAGATAAGATCCATGTCGTGACTACTTCCGATGGCCATTTCCTGTTGTCGGGCGGCAGGGCGGCCTTCATAGTTGTCCCAGAACGTGGAGGGCAGGCTGAAGGTCTGGTCTTCGAAGGCGTGGAGGTCCTTGAGGTCGGGCAGCCAGTCGCGGTGACATGCCTTGTGGTGGACGAAGAGGATGAAGGGTTCGGACTTGTCGCGCTGCTCCATCCATCTGATGGCCTTGTCGGTGATGACATCGGTGCAATACCCTTTTTCAATAGAACGTGTACCATCGTCGTGGATGAACGTGGGATTGTAATATTCACCCTGGCCCTCAAGGATGTCGTAGTGGTCGAAGCCCGTTGGTGTGCTGACGAGGTGCCACTTGCCGATGAGCGCTGTCTGGTAGCCCGCCAGTTGCATCAGCTTGGGCATGGTCTGCTGCGAACCGTCGAAGATGCCGTGCTCGTTGTTCGTGAAGCCGTTCTTGTGCGAGAGTTTGCCCGTAATCATGCAGGCGCGGCTGGGGCCCGAAAGCGAGTTGGCCACGAAACTGTGTGTGAAGCGAACGCCCTCCTGGGCTATGCGGTCGAGGTTGGGGGTCTGTATGGGACTGTTGCCGTAGCACGACATCATCTGCGCCGTGTGGTCGTCGGTCATGATATAGACGATGTTAGGCTTGGTTTGCGCCATAGCCATGGTGCTAATTGATAATTGACAATTGATAATTGACAATTTTAGAATGATGTGTTTGTCCATTATGTATCGTTTGAGGTTTGTCTAATATTATATTGAGGCATGGCCTAATTATCAATTTTCAATTATCCATTGTCAATTGAAGTAAGGCTAAAGCCTTGTCTTCTGCGGCCTCCATCACCTCGCGCTCGCCGGGCCCTTTGTCGTTGATGCCGCAAAGGTGGAGCACCCCGTGGATGATGACACGGTGGAGTTCCTGTTCGTAGGCAGCGTCCAGTTGTTCGGCATTGGAGCGTACGGTGTCGAGCGAGATATATAGGTCGCCGGAGACGACGCGCCCCTGGCTGTAGTCGAAGGTGATGATGTCGGTATAGTAGTCGTGACCGAGGAACTGGCGGTTGACCTCCAGTATGCGTTCGTCGTCGACGAACACGTAGTTGATGTCGCCAACGCGCCGGCCGTAGGATGCAGCCACTTCGCAGACCCAGCGATGAATCTGCCCATGGTCGATGTCGGGCATCTCGGCCGTGCCCTCCGTGTTGAATGTTATGGTTCCTGTGAGCCTGTTCTCTTGTCCTGTCATATCGATATTCCTTTTGTTTTCCGCAAAGATACGATTAAGTGAGCGAATTCCCAAATTTATTTGAGGAAATCCGAACGTGAGTATCTTCGACCGCAGGTTACCCCCCGGTTTGTGCCACGCATGGCACAAGCCCAAGCGACGTGTCGTTTGCCCTCCAACGACACGTCGTTTATGCCCCATCGACGTGTCGCCTAATTGCCATCGACGTATCGTGTCCAGAACTACATAACAACGTCACCTGTGTAACGTATAGATACTGAGTTGTTTATCTGTCTCTGGTGACGATGTGACGGTATCTTTGGGAAAAGCTTTAAGTATTACCGTTCGGGCGGATTCTTGGATGAGCCAAGTGTCACCCTTCTATTTCAGCAGCTCCACCGCCTTCAAGACCATGGGATCGTCCTCGTAGATGATGGAGAAGTACTCGCTCATGTCCCACAGGTCGCGTGCAGCGAGGGCCTTTAGCATACGCTTGAGCAGAGGGATGGTCTCCTGGCGCTCCTCTTCGTCCTTGGGGGTAATCTTGAGTTTCTCACCTTCCTTCATCAGGTGGTTGATTTCATCGTCGGGAACTTCGTAGCGAGCCTTGAAGTCGATAAAGTCCGGCCATGCCTTGGTCAGTTTCTTACGATTCTTGTCAAGATAGCGCAGGTTTGCATTGATGACCAGACTCTTGGCCGACAGTTCCCGATAGTACTTCGTATAGCGTGTGGTATCGAGGGGTATGAAGTAGTCGGGCATGATGCCGCCGCCGCCATATACGGTGCGCCCCAGACGGGTGCGGTAGCGCAGCGAGTCGGGGAAGTGGATGCTGTCGGCATGGCTCAGTTCGCCGGAGTTGTAGCGGTTGATGAGATCCATCGAGTAGGCCTTCTGATCACCCTTGGTGTAGGGCTTCTGTATGCATCGGCCCGAGGGCGTGTAGTAGCGGGCGATGGTCAGGCGTATCATGCTGCCATCGGGCAGTTCGATGGGACGCTGTACAAGGCCTTTGCCGAACGAACGGCGACCGATGACAACACCACGGTCGTGGTCCTGGATGGCGCCTGTCAGGATTTCGGCAGCCGAAGCCGAATATTCGTCAATCAGAACGGCCACCTTGCCCTCCTGCCAGCCTTTGCCTCCGTCGCTGACGAAGACCTGTGAGGGAACGTTGCGGCCGCGTGTATAGACGATGGTGTCGCCCTTGGGCAGGAACTGGCTGCTGATTTCGGCAGCTGCACCGAGCAGTCCGCCACCGTTCTGCTGGAGGTCGATGATGAGTTTTGTCATGCCCTGGGCCTTCAGTTTCGTCAGGGCCTGTGTCACTTCGTCGCAGGTGGTCTGGCCGAAGCTGGAGAAGCGGATGAGACCGATTTCGGGAGTCACCATGTAGGCAGCATCGAGCGTGTTGACGGGTATTTTGTCGCGCTTGACGGTAAAGTAAGAGATGCCCTTCACTCCGTCACGGACAATGCCGAGCTTCACTTTCGTATCCTTGGGGCCACGCAGTCGGCTCATGATTTCCTCACGGCTCATCTTCACACCGGCAATGGCTGTGTCGTTGACCGACACGATGCGGTCGCCGGCCAATATGCCAACACGTTCCGACGGGCCCTTTGAGACGGGTTGGATGACCACAAGTGTGTCCTCCAGCATGTTGAACTGCACACCGATGCCCTCGAACGACCCTTCGAGCGACTCGTTCATGCGTTTCGTGTCCTTGGCGTTGGAGTATTGCGAGTGGGGGTCGAGCTTACTGAGCATGCCGTTGATGGCATCCTCCACCTGCCGGTCGAGGCTCACCGAATCGACGTAGTACACATTGGTGAGCACGGTGGCCATGTTCAGTTTACGTATGGCCTGATCGATGTCGGCCTTTTGGGCGAGCGATTGGAAAATGAGACAATGAGAAAGTGAGACAATGAGAAATATTGCAACGCGTTTCATATTTTAACCTTTTAACTTTTTAACTTTTTAACCCTTTAACTTTTTAACCCTTTAACCCTTTAACTTTTTAACTTTTTAACTTTTTAACTTTTTAACCCTTTAACCTATACTCAAGTCCTTCTGGCAACCAGCGGTGGATGTCGTGGCCGAAGTGAGCCAGTTCGCGCACCACGCTGCTGGATATGTTGGCCAGGTTGGCCTCGGTGAAGAGCACCACAGTCTCTATGTCGCTGTCGAGTTGCCGATTGACGTCGGCCATGCCCAGCTCGTATTCGTAGTCCTTGTGGGTGCGCAGTCCCCGCAGGATGAAGCGGATGCCTTGCTGCCGTGCGTAGTCCACAGTCAGTCCGTTGTAGGTATCGACGGAGATGCGCGGTTCGTCCTTATACAATTCGCGCAGGGCACGAACTCGCTCCCCGACGGGAATCCACCCTTGTTTCTGCTCATTGATGCCGATGGCAATCGTGATGTGGCCGAACAGGCGCAGGCCACGCTGCACGATGTCGGCATGACCACGTGTGAAGGGGTCGAAGGAACCTGGAAAAAGAGCCTTTGTCATGCTTCGTCCTCCTCTGCCAAGTCTTCCTCGATAACGAGGTTGTTGATGATGAACTCCTGACGGTCCATGGTGTTCTTGCCCATGTAGTATTCGAGCAGTTCTGCCACGTTGTCGGCCTTGTGCAACGACACCTGTTCGAGGCGGATGTCGGGACCAATGAAGGTCTTGAACTCGTCGGGACTGATTTCGCCCAAACCCTTGAAACGGGTGATTTCGGGGTCGGGGCCCATGTCTTCGATGGCTTGCAGGCGTTCGTCCTCGGAATAGCAGTATTGCGTGATGAAGTCTGTGCTCTCCGATATCTGGCGGCGCACCTTGGCATCCTGGTCCTGGGCAGCCTCTTGCAGGGCAGCGACCTTGGTCTTTCCCAACTTCGACTTGCGGGCACGGACTCGGAACAGAGGAGTTTGCAGGATATAGACGTGCCCCTTCTTGATAAGTTCGGGGAAGAACTGCAGGAAGAACGTAATCATCAGCAGGCGGATGTGCATGCCATCGACATCGGCATCGGTGGCCACGATAACCTTATTGTAGCGCAGTCCGTCCAGTCCGTCTTCGATGTTCAGTGCAGCCTGCAGCAGGTTGAACTCTTCATTCTCGTACACCACTTTCTTCGTCAGACCGAAACAGTTGAGCGGCTTGCCACGGAGCGAGAACACAGCCTGGGTGTTGACGTCGCGGCTCTTGGTGATGGAGCCGCTGGCCGAGTCTCCCTCGGTGATGAAGATGGAGGTGTCCTCTTTCAGTTCACCTTTCGCATCGGTCAGGTGGATGCGGCAGTCGCGCAGTTTGCGATTGTGGAGGTTGGCCTTCTTGCTGCGCTCACGCGCCAGTTTGGCCACACCTGCCATTGCCTTGCGTTCGCGTTCGCTGTCCTGGACCTTCTGCAGGATGATGTTGGCTACGTCGGTATTCTTGTGCAGATAGTTGTCAACCTGCGCCTTCACGAAGTCGCCGATGAACTTGTCGATGCTGATTCCGCCCTCGGGGATGGTGGTCAGCGAACCCAGTTTCACCTTGGTCTGACTCTCGAACAGGGGCTCCTGGATGTTGATGCTGATGGCACCGACCAGTCCGTTGCGGATGTCGGCATAGTCGTAGTTCTTGCCCGAATAGTCTTTGATGACCTCGGCAATGTATTTCTTAAAGGCAGCCTGATGCGTTCCGCCCAATGTGGTGTGCTGCCCGTTGACGAACGAATAGTATTCCTCGCCATTCTGGTTACAATGGGTGAAGGCAATCTCGATGTCCTCACCTTTGAGATGCACGATTTCGTACAGCGGATTGTTGGTCATGCGGTCGGAAAGCAGGTCTGACAAACCATTGCGCGAGGCGATGCGCCTGCCGTTGAACATAATGGTCAGGCCTGTATTCAGATACGTGTAGTTGCGCAACAGGTTCTCGATAAATTCCGACTGGAAGCGATAGTGCTTGAACAGCGACGCATCGGGTTCAAAGAATACATAAGTGCCATTCTCCTCTTCAGTGGGAGCGGTTTCGTCGCCGATGAGCTGTCCCTTTTCGAAGGTGGCACGGCGCATCTCGCCTTCCCGCACAGCCCGGACCTCGAAGCGTGCACTCAGGGCATTCACGGCTTTCAGGCCTACGCCGTTCAGTCCGACGCTCTTCTGGAAAGCCTTGGAATCGTATTTGCCACCTGTGTTCAGCATGGATACGGCATCGATGAGGGCTGCCAGGGGGATGCCGCGGCCATAGTCGCGAACGGAGACGCGCAACTGGTCGTCCATGTCCACTTCGATGCGCTTTCCGGCACCCATCTTGAACTCGTCGATGCTGTTGTCGATGACCTCCTTCAGCAATACGTAGATGCCGTCTTCAGCATGACTGCCGTCGCCCAGTCGCCCGATGTACATACCAGGGCGCAGGCGGATGTGCTCCATGTCCGACAGATGCTTGATGTCCTCGGCATCGTAGTCAACAGGCGTTTGCTGGTTTTGTATGTTGTCTTCAGCCATTAATTCTTATTTTTCAACTTTCAACTCCTTCTTAAATGCACACCTTTTTTTGTGTATCTCACATTCGAGATACTTCCACTGGCTTTGGCTGGCATTGTTATCCTCGAGCTGGTGGTGCGTTTCGGCCCATTCGTAGCCGTCCTGTACCGTCTGGGGAATGATGTCGGCAAAGATGAGGGCATTGGCGCCTTTGTCCTGATACTCGGGCACGATACCCACAAGCAGCATGTCCAGCACCTGTGGATGTTTGTTGAACCAGAGAGCCTTGGCCATGTGCCACCAACCGAAAGGCCACAGCTTGGCTTTGGCTTTCTGTATGGCACGGCTGAGGCTGGTGATGCAGATGCCCATACCGATGACCTCACCCTCTGCCGTCTCTACCACTGACAGGTAGCGCTTGTCGAGATATTGCAGATACTGGTCGGCATAGGTCTCCATTTGCTCGGGGTCCAATTCGCAGTAACCATACAGGTTGGCATACGAACGATTCACCACGTCAAGAACCTTCTGGATATAGCCTCCCTCGCGTATCTCGCTCTTCTTCTTGAATTTGCGCAGGCGGAACCCATAGCGCTTCTTCACCATTTCGGCAATCTTGAAGTATTTCTCTATTTGCGCTTCGTGTCCCTTCTTGGGTACCGTCACCTTGCGTTCCACCCAACCTACTTCCTTCTCATAGCCCAGTTGACGCATGTGTTCGGGGTAATAGGGATAGTTGTAGATACTGTTCATGGTCGAGAGCTGGTCGTAGCCATCTGTCAGCATGCCTTCCAAATCCATGTCGGTGAATCCCAGTGGCCCCACAATGGTGTCCATGCCCCGTTCGCGTCCCCATTGTTCCACGGTTTCCAGCAGGGCTTTGGATACACGGATGTCGTCGATGAAGTCAATCCAGCCGAAGCGCACGTGCTTCTCGTTCCAGTGTTCGTTGGTACGGTGGTTGATGATGGCTGCTACGCGCCCCACCATCTTGCCCTGGCTGAAGGCCATGAAGCACTCTACGTCGCAAAATTTCAGTGCGGGGTTCTTCTTGGGATTGAAAGTATCGAGTGTGTCCTCCAGAAAGTCGGGCACAGCGTAAGGACAGTCTTTATACAACTCCCAGTTGAAACGAACGAACTGTTTCATTTCTTTCTTGCTCCGTACACTTTGGATGGTAATGTCAGATAAGTTTCTTTCCATGATGCGTTTTAGGTTTGATAATAACGTACAAAAGTACAAAAAATGATTGACAAAATGCCAATCTTCGGCCGCTTTTTGATATTTTTTCTCTTGTTTGCTGTATTTGTGGGGCATTTTATTTGGTAATAATCGAAAAAGATGTTAATTTTGTCGTGTATTATGTGAAGAAATATGAAATAACAATAATTAGTAAAAAATATCGATTATGAAGAAGTACCTGTTTTTGGCACTGATGTTTCTGACCACAGTGCCTGTCCTGGCTCAGGGCGAGTATGAAGAAGAGAACGGCCACCGTCTGCCTCCCTACAATTTCATAGGTTTGCAAGGCGGTGTGCAGAACACGTTCAACAAAGAATTTAACAACTGGAAGACATTCACCCCGACGGCGAGCATCAGCTTTGGTCGCATGTTCAACCCTGTCGTAGGTGCTCGCCTGCACTTCAACGGCATTTGGGACAAGTCGGGTGTCAACTATCCCTTGCAGAACGCGGACGGGCACTACAACTACAACTATGTAACTGGTAGCGCCGATGCTTTGGTCAACCTCTGCACATTGTTCGGCAAGAAGGACTGGTATCCTGTAAACCTCTTCTTCATTGGCGGTCTGGGTGCAAACTATGCATTTGAGAACGCAGGAAACTGCGAGGCCGTTGCTGCTGGCAGCGACATGCTCTATGCCGACAACGACGACCGTTGGGCATTTAACGGTCGCGTAGGTCTGGGATTGGAAATACCCATCGTGCGCTGGCTGAGCTTTACCCTCGAGGGCGACCTGAATGCACGCTTCGTAGGCAAGAGCGAAGTCTTCAACGACGATGTCCTGCAGATGACGGCTCAGGCTGGCCTGAACTTCAAGTTCGGTTACAAGAAGGTCAAGAAGGAAGAGCCCATCGTTGCCCAGACTGTCGTAGAGACTCCTACGGAAACAGCTGCCCGTCCCGAATATCGTACACGTATCGATACCATCTGGTACGACGATGTCACCTACAAGGACGTCACTGCCAACCGCGACATCAAGAAGGAAATCTTCTTCGAAGTACGTGAGTCCAACGTTGCCTCCACCGATGCTCAGATCAGTGCTGTGGCTGAGTTCCTGAAAGGTGTGAAGAATGCCGAAATCACCATCACTGCCTATGCCGACAAGGAAACTGGTAGCCCCAAGGTCAATATGAACTATTCGAAGCAGCGCGCCCAGAAGACTCGTCAGGCCCTCATCAACAAGGGTGTTGACCCCAGCATCATCAAGAGCGTGGAATGGAAGGGCGACACAGAGCAGCCTTATGCCGACAACGACAAGAACCGTGTCAGCATCATCAAGGGACATGGCATCTACACCGACAAGGAGAAGGTCGTTACCAAGAAGTTCCGCACCAAGGAAGTTCGCGAGCGCATCAACTAATAGGACAATCTTAAACGTAATACTATGAATCAGATTAAGAAACTATTTGCAGTAGTGCTGCTGGTGGCCAGTGCAATGTCTGCCAGCGCAAAGGAATTGGACTACAAGCCCTTCCCTCACATGTTTATTGGTTTGCAGGGTGGTGCTCAGACCACATGGACCAACTATGACCAGCTGAAGCTCATCACTCCCACTGCCAGCGTTTACTTCGGCGGATGGTTCACTCCCGTAGTGGGTGCCCGTCTGCATGTCAATGGAATCTGGAACAAGGGCGGTTACGACGATCTCGCAGTGCCCGACTTCACATACAAGTATAAGTATGTCACCACCAACCTCGACCTGATGCTGAACCTGGTCACTCTGTTCGGCAAGAAGGACTTCTATCCCGTTAATGTTTACCTGATTGGCGGTATCGGTCTCAACACGGCTTGGGACAACGACGAGGCCTATGCCCAGAAGATTGCCATGCCTCTGGCCTGGGACGGCACCCGTCTGAGCCACAATGCCCGCGTGGGTGCCATGCTCGAGTGGGTATTTGCCAAGCACTGGGGCCTGAACCTGGAGGTTAGCGCCAACAGTCTGAACGACCGCTACAACAGCAAGATTGGCAACAAGGACGACTGGAGCCTGACAGCCCAGTTGGGCCTGGCCTATAAGTTCGGATTCAAGAAGGGCGAGAAGAAGGAGAAGACCTACACTGCCACTACTGTGGCTCCGGTCGAGGAGACTGCAGCCGTTGCAGAGCCCAAGTATGCAACTCGCATCGACACCACTTGGTACGACGATGTCACCTACAAGGAAGTGCCTGCTGCCGAGAAGATAGAGAAGAACATCTACTTCGAGATTCGCGAGAGCGACGTATCTCAGAATGCCGAAATCAAGGCCATCGCCGACTTCGTGAAGAACCACAAGAACTGCAAGGTCAGCGTGAGCGGCTATGCCGATAAGGGTACGGGCAATCCCACCATCAACAAGAAGTACTCGCAGCAGCGTGCCGACTGTGCCACCAAGGCTCTGATCAAGGCTGGTGTTCCTGCCAACATCATCACCGCTAAGGCCCTGGGCGACAGCGTTCAGCCCTTCGCCGACAACGACAAGAACCGTGTTGTCATCACCGTAGCTACCGGCGACGGCACCAAGCAGGAGAAGGTCGTCACCAAGAAGTTCCGCACCAAGGAGGTTCGCTATCGCGTTGACT
>CACZRZ010000114.1 GCA_902783655.1 uncultured Bacteroidales bacterium | reverse complement strand
TGCCAGCCTTGGTCGTAGACGAGTCCACGCAGATGGTCGGCCTTTGATGTACTGACAATCTTCTCCGTCTCCATGCTGTCGATGATGGCCAGGGCGCGGTTCTGGTTCTTGGCATCATAGGCTTCGCAATACCGCTTCCACACTGCTTTTGCCTTCTCGTCGTCCTTCGTCTTGCTGCTATGAGTGCAACCTGACATCATGGCCAGTACGGCGCATAAAAGTATGAGGTATATCCTTTGCTTCATTCAGACATGCTTTTTGAGTGCAACCCACCTAAACGATTCCTGCTTTTCTCATCTTCTGACGCTGCTCTTCGTTCTGTCGGATGAAGCGCTCGATGAAGATATTTTGGTCGTCAATACGCCAACGCTGGTATATAATGATGACCACAAATGCAAACACCACTACTATAAGGGCAGCGGCTAACGCAACTGTGAAGATAAATGTCATATCCATACGCATTGTTTATTTGAATACGTTTGCAAAAATAGGCCTATTTCAGGAAACAACAGTCCCGCCGTAGGAAAATAAAGTCTCAAAACGTGAAAAAACAAACCTGTCAGAACGTTCTTCCAGGTTAAATAAATTCGATGAAATAGGCGTTTTTTGTTATTTCCTTGCTATGCCAAATTTAAGATACAAATAATAATTTATTATACGCGCATGCACGCATGCACACGCACGTTGCATGGTCGGGGTTCAATCGACGCGTCGTTGGAGCCTGATCGACGTGTCGTTGGAGCTTAATCGACGTGTCGTTGGAGCCCAAACGACACGTCGATGAAACCATGACGGGCTACTTCACGTCGTAGCCAGACGTGGTGATGGTTTCGGAGTCGAGCAGATTTTCTTCGCCATCCATGCTGCCTTCAAGATAAAGGGTTTTCTTGTCATAGGTCTTCTTTTCCGTATTTTTGTAACCGTTCTTATAATATATAAAGGGCTTGACGGTGACATAGAGTTGGTCCGCGAAATGGCCGTCATAGTCGAGGTTCCATTCGCTGTACTGCGAAAGAAATTCGTTTCTGATGGTGTAGATACCCGCTCTTATGACTTGGTTTTTGGATACGTCGCCAATAACATACTCGTGGTTGGTGAGCGACTGGTGGTTTGACTTACGACACACTTCGATGTTTATGCCCCACTTTTCGATGCTTTCAGGATGCAGCAGCATTAACACCGTACGGAATGAGTAGCAGGTCATGTCGCTCCAGTATTCCGGGTCGAGGTTATTCACCCCCATGCGTTTGAGCACCATCCCAGGGTCTTCAAGTTCAGTTGGACACTTGGCGAAGACCTGTTCTAACGACTCAATGGACAGGGTAGGTGTAATGTAGTCGCCCATAATCTGCTCATAATTTTTGAGGACGATTGTCTCGTCGACGAGTGGTTCATTGTCACAATAGACGGGTACGACATAGCAGTAGTATTTTTCTCCGAGCCGGTTTAGTACATCGGTCTTCTTGATGCTGAACTCAAATTTTTTGTTTTTCGCTATTCTGTTTTCAGCTCCGTTGTAGTCTTTTGGTAGTAGGTCAAAAAATTTTGTATGGTCGTTGCTATAGAATCTGAGTCGAGGATAATTGGGAAGTCCATTTTCCATTGTAATACCAAGTTCTTCGTACTCATAATAGGGTGCCAGCACAACGTCGTAGCGCCCACTGGCCTCGCCTATGGCTTGTTCCAAGGTGTAGTTTTTGAGGGAACTCTTTTTTTGGTTGAGCGTCAAGCCAAAGTCCCAGACCTTAGAAACAAGGTTGACTTTTGCAAACGTCAATTTCCCCTTGAATAGTGTAAAGCCAAAGGGGGAAATATAGAATATGGCACTTGCCTCGAAATCTAACGAAAACGCTAATTGGCAGTCACTGGTGTAGTTTTTGGTTAGCCTTGGAGCATCCATCACCACTTTGTTGTCTTTGTCAACCACACAACCTCCTGGAGTGTTGTTTGGCAAATGTATAGATGTGCCAAACGTTAACTTTCCCTCCAGCGACAATTCAATACCGGCTCCCACGCCCGACGCGTGTTCGATAGACATTGAAAGCTTTATAGCTGCCGTCAATTCAAGTTCTCCGTTAATGCTAAAATCTTTACAGCTAGTGTATCCATCGTTGACTTTCTCATCAATCTTCGTCTCCTCCTTCCCATCCTCTTCTATCTTTCCTGTCTTCTTGACAGGATCGTAGGTGGTACATTCGGCTTTTCCGTAGCCTTTGACTACAAAGTTCAAATCAAATTCGAACTTAATTACCAGATATAGGGTTGTGGGACCTCCTATTAGGATTTTTGCCTCAGGTATTTTGCCGTCTTTAAAGGGATTCTTTAGATTGATTTTCTTTGGGTCTGTACGCAACTTATTCATGAAGTTCTGGAACCTTGGATTTGACTCTTCAATTTTATCCTTAACTCCATAATATACACCTGTCTCATACTTATATACTGTGTAAGAATGATCCTCATCCCACGACTCGCACAGGTTATTTTGCTTTACTGCCCTGTAGTGTACCAGTTTTCTGACCACTTTTTTGATGCTCCCTTCTCCATAGATATGCCATTTTTTGTCTTCATAATCTGGCTGAATATCAAAGTTAAGGGGCCATTCAATGGTCTTAACGTCCTCCATTTTGTCTTCCGACTCTACATCCTTGTCCTCCTCCTTTTTCTCATCTTCTTCGCCACGAGTAGGCGTAGTGAAGGAACGAGTAGCGGCTCCACCATCTATCAGTCCCCAGTCAATAATGACGGAGTCTTGCTGTTCCAACTGCGCGTTTTTAGCCACTGCGCTGTCGCTGAGGTCGGGGGTCTGATACTCGAAAGTGATGTCAATATCCAGTTCCTTGAACACTTCATCGGTCTTGGCCTTGGTGGTCGTCACCTTGTAGTGGCCGTCCTGGTGTTCAACGCTGAGCACGCGGTTGCACAGGCCATTGGGTATCTTACGACTGATGCCGCAACTGACGTAGCCGCCTACCTTCGGCAACCACTCTGGGGGGCAGCTCTCTACGAAGTACACGATGGAGTCACACTCTACGCCCAGCACGTAGTCGAGCACACGCTTGGTGATGGGGCGCACATTCTCCTGATACTGGTAGGTGAAGGTGCCCACGTCGGTCACCTCGGTATAGGGCTCGTCGAAGCCTCGCGACATCTCCTCCTCGATGGCGTATTCCTCCATGGACAGCGTACAGCCCGTCAGCAGTACACTGAATAACAAATAAATGATATTGAACAATGATTTTCGCTGCATGTTTCGCCCGTTATTATATTTGCTATTAGTTTATCTTGGCCAAAGGCCGCCTCAGTCGATAGTCAATGGTATCGGATTCGCAGGGGTGCCGTGTGCCTCACCATCGTAGATGAGCCATTGCTTGAAGTATTCCACCCTGAATGTCTTGCGGTTGTAGCAGGCAAATTCTACTCGGTCGGGTACCTCGTCGACCCCGCTGTTTAGGATGCGGAACACCATGCAGCGATAGTTGCCAACGGTGAGCCACTGGCCCACGCCACGCACCTCGTCGTTGATGAGGGCTGCCACCATGGTGTCGTCGTCGGGTTCCTTGCCGCGTATGCTGACTCTGGCACACACAAACATCTCATCCGGATAGCTGTAGGGCGACACCTCCCAGCGGGGCATCACGCAGACCTCGCAGGTAGCCATGAACCGACCGGAGACGCTCATGGCCGTGATGGTGGTCCACCCTGTGCCTACGGCGTGGATGGAGTCGGCCTCGACGGCTGCCACCTCCGTGTCGTTGGAAACGTAGAGAACGGCCTGATTGCTGATGGTATCGGGTGTGAACACAGGCTTCAGCATAAAGCGGTCGCCCTGCATCACGTAAACCGTGTCGTGGTCGAGGGTCATGCTCATCACCGGCTGTGCCTCGTCGTTCATGTCAAATTCGACAAGGCCGCAACTGGTTAGCACTACGCTGAACGCTGCGCAGAACAGTAAATATCGAATATTCATTACCAATTTTCGCCGCATGTTTTTGCCCGTTATTATATTTGTTCTTTAGGACGCTGCTATTCTTTGGCTCGCTTCACCGTCACCGTATTCGATGGCCGGCTTTCACGTCCGTCTTTGTACTTTATTTTCACGTAGTAGGTGGCCTGTTCGCCAGGACGCAACAGCCAGTCGCTGTGGCTCCGCTCGTCAGGCTTCACGCTCATAAGGAACTTGGGACGGGAGTCCTTTTCACCCTGTCGATAGACGCAATAGTACCACGTGCCTGAGTAGGGTGGAACGCCGTCGATTTCCCATACCAATCGGGTCTCTTTCTCCTTCTCTATATAATCGCCAAGCAGACGGATGGGGAAGTCGAACAGGGCATCACCCTCCCAACGCACGGAGACGGCCAGCGAGGTGGTGCTGACCTGGCTGTAGGAAACGGACTCGATGGCATACAGGTAGCGGTCTTCGCGGTTGTAGGGCGGCACGTCGTCGAAACGCAGCTTGCTGCCCAGGGCATTGAGCGAGTCTGCATCGCAGACGCGCAAGAGCGTCCACTTCTCCTCGCGCTCCAGCTTACGGTAAACCAGATGACGGGCTACGAAGTGCTCGTCGCTGACCACCCACACCTGGTGTACGCCGCGGTCGTCCACCCTCGACGAGTCGATATGGGCGGCAACAGGGGGAATCAGCGTGGGACGGATGACCTGCAGCAGGGGTGTCTCTGGACCAATGTTGCTGCTGTAGTCTATCGCGCGCACCTTATAATAAATATATTTCTGGTTGGCAGTCACATCTACGGTGTCTACAAAACGGCACTCGGTGATGCGGTCCTCGGAGGCCAGTACGAAGCGGTGGGTGGAGTCGTTGGCAAAGAGAATCTCGTAGCTGCTGATGTCGTCATCGCCCTCTGGCATCTCCCACGTCAGGGTGATGGTGCCCATCATGTTCCCCTCTTCATCAGTTTCCGTATTCGTAGTGGCCTTGAGGTTCTGTGGAACGCCAGGCGGACGCACATCGACAAGGCGAATCATCTTTGCCATCGAATAGCCCACGTTGCCTGCCGTATCTACAGCGGCAGCCGCCACCATGCCGGTGGAGTAGCCCGTAACGTCAATGGTCAGCGTGGTGTCGGTGGGACTGAGCATCTGGTCGGAGAACCGTTGCCACTCGCCCTTGGTAATCTTCTCGTGGAAATAGACGGGATAGAAGCCTACATAGTCGGCCTCCATCGTATCCTTGCGGAAGTAGAAAGTGGCGTAAACGCCCTTCGACAGGTCTTCCGGGTCGCGCCGGTCGATGACGATGAGGGTGATGTCGGGAGCCTTGGGAGGTGTGATGTCTCGCACATTGACGGTATGGACGGGCGACGGGTCTGTCAGGTCGCCAAAGGCATCGTGGGCCCTCAGCCGATATTCGTAGATGCCTGTGGAAGGCACACGGTCGACATACGAGCCCCTACCTGCGGTCTCTGATGTGGTTTCCGCAGCAGTGGGGTCCTCCGTGTTGCCATAGGGGGACGAAAGGATGGCTATGGGCTGGTTGCTGACTCTCTGCCACGTTGTCTCGCCTTTCTTCCTTCGCTCCATCTCGTAGGTGGAATAGTGGTCGCGTGGCCACCACAGCTGTATGGTGTTCTCGGTGATGAGCGAGTCGCTGAGGGTAGCCGTCAGTGGTTCGGGCTTGTAGCGCTCGTTCTTCAGCTCCGGAATATGGGCTGTGCGGATGATGAACTGGCCAGTCGTGTCAACTTGGGATGGACGCACCATGTATTCGTAGGTTTGTCCAGACTTCGCCGTGCGGTCAACTGCGCGCATGGCCAGTGCATCGGCCAGGTCGCGTCGCCACTCTGAGGCGAGGATGGCATAGCCCAGGCGCATCTGCTGTTCCTGATAGATTTCATAGAGCGAACCAAGCGTGCCAGCCGGGTTCTTGGTGGCTGTGGGCTTCAGGCCATTCTTGTCGTAGAGCATGCCTGCCGCCAGCCAGGCCAGCGAGTCGGTCTGCGGATAGCGCTGGCGGAACTGCTCCAGCGTGAGGGGGCGCAGGCGGGTGGCAATGGTGTCGGCATCCAACTGGTCGGCACTGCTGTAGCGCAACACGTCGACGCCTACGCGGCAAAGATAGCGCCACGTGGCATAGTCCTCCACAGCCCAGCGCAACACAATGCTGTCGCCATAGGTGCGGGTAATCAGCTGGATTTGCGTATCGACGATGCCCACCTGCATCTGCGTGCTGTCCATGGACTGCACCTGTGTACTGTCTATGGATAGTACCGCTTCGTCCTCAGGCTGCACCGCCTCGTCCTCAGGCATCGTCTGTGCCAAGGCTGCTGTACAAAATGACCAGCTAAATGCTATCAGTAATAAATATCTTCGCATATACGTTTTTACTTTCTTTTGTAACATATTACTCCCCATTCATTTGAGTGACGGAGTATGCGTTTTCATCAAGGGGATTATTGATTCTAAAGTATCTGATAGGCGCACCTAAGTCGTATGAATGACCCTCCAGCGACTTCAAAACCATATAGTTACCACTATTGATGTCGTAGGCATTAACACGGTAGACGGTGGCCTTGACAAGGGATATGTACCTTTTGAGGTTGCTGTCTAACGTAAAGCCCTCCCATGCATATTTCTCCTTCTTCTTGGTAAAGAGGCGTTCGTAGAGCATCGTACCCGTGTCAATATTTGCACGATTGTGCTTGCCCAGGTTCTTAAGCATCATGTTCATGCCTTCTGGCCCACCCTGCGTAGCACTCCAGGCGAGCGTAACCTGATAGTAGGGCAGTTCTATGCGCTTGCCGTCGGAGGTCTGTTCCGTGATGAAGCAGCCCATCATACGGTTGTTGTATTTCTGGATGCCGTTATAGCAAGTGAGCCAGTTCTTCTCGAAACCTTCGAACTCAGCTTTCAGACGATTGCTGAACTTCTCGGCGAGCTCCCATACGTCCTTCAGGTTCACGACGAGCGTACCAAAGCGTCCTTCCTTGACCGTGCTGGGTGTGAAGCGGGTCATACGGCTGAAGCCTCCACGTACATAGCCATACTCCTTGCCTGGATAGTAGGGAAGCGGATAGTCGGTGATGTCCTTGGTGTCATCTACGGTGAACTGGCTGAGCTTGCGTATTTTACCATAGTCGTCGAAGCAGTTGCTGGCACTGCCGTCGAGTTTGCTCAGCGTGCCGGCATACTTGCCGCCTTTGTCAGTGTAGGTGAGCGACTGCGAGGTCGTGGCGTAGACATTGAAATTGCCACTGTTGATTTCCTGACCGCCCACGAACACAACATTGCTCAGATAAGCCAGATAGATATAGGGATCGACGAGGCGTCGCTTGTAGGTTTTGTAAAGGTCTGTCGTTATGTCGTCGCGCATCAGGTCGGCATCCGTACAATTCATCCATTTCTTGCGGTTAGAGTTGTTGGCAATCTCCGTCACCTTCATGCCGATGAAAGGCAACTCATACAGGTGTCCGTCGTTTGCCCAGTCGGTGTTGTCCATTACGTTAATGTTCATGCGGGCCACCCTCGTGGTGTCGTAGACCAACTTGCCCTTCTCATCGCGTTTGATGATGTAGTTGAGGCTCAGGACGCCCTTGTCGCCTTTCTCATGCTCCAGCCCGATGGGTTCCTTGGCCACGATGAGACAGTATCGCTTGCCGTCCACCGTGCCGCTCACCACCTTGCCTTCTTTCTTGCTGAAGCGCATGTTCGACTCCCACTCCCACCAGAGTTCGCCTTTCTGGAAGGCCTTGCCACTGATGTCGGCAGTAAGGGCAATGATGGGGTAATGCACATCGTGGGCATGGGCATCGAGATACTCACCGTTCTCGTTGCCGTCGAACATCAGCTGATTGTAGTACGACGGATAGGCAATGGCCACATAGTCCTGCACGTTCACAACGTCGCCAATCTCAGCCTGGGGCCCTGTGCGGAAATAGTAGA
>CACZRZ010000113.1 GCA_902783655.1 uncultured Bacteroidales bacterium | reverse complement strand
TTCGAGAATCAGTTCTCCCTCGTCGGTGATGGGCAATACGCGGATTTTGATACCTTGACGCTCTTGTAGCAACTGCCACGAGACGATGTTCGAGTGGTGTTCCATCTCGGTGATGATGACCTCGTCGCCCTCCTTCATCATGGCCTGACCAAAGCACGAGGCCACGAGGTTGATGCTTTCCGTCGTACCGCGGGTAAAGACTATCTCACCCGTACTGCGGGCATTGAGGAAACGGCGCACCGTTTCGCGCGCTCCTTCGTGCAAGTCGGTGGCCTGTTGGGAAAGGAAATGCACGCCACGATGAACGTTGGCATTGACATTGTAGTATTCGTCCGTCATGGCTTCCACCACCTGGCGTGGCTTCTGCGTCGTGGCAGCATTGTCGAGATATACCAATGGGTACTTCTCGTATATCTTTCGGGACAATATAGGAAAATCCTTCCTTATTTCATCATTCATAATTCTCAATTATGGCTTCGCCGTGGACATCATTTACATAGTTTACAGCCTTCGCACTTCGAGAGTTCACCCCGGAAACGCTTCTCCACAAGATAGTGGAGGCGGTCGCGCAGGGGCTCCATCCTGATACTGTCAAGCACCTCGCCAGCAAAGGCGAACTTCAACAGCATTCGAGCCTCATCCAATGGGATGCCACGCTGACGCATGTAGAACAGGGCCTGTTCGTTGAGCTGCCCCACAGTGCTGCCATGCGAACATTTCACATCGTCGGCATATATCTCCAACATCGGCTGGGTGTACATGCGGGCCGTATCCGTAGCCACTAGGTTGGCATTGGTCTCCTGCGACGTTGTCTTTTGTGCTCCCTCGCGAACGAGGACACGTCCGGCAAAAGCTCCGAGGGCCTCACCATCGAGCACATACTTGTAGAGTTCCATGCTCTGGCAATTGGGCACGCGGTGGTCGATGAGTGTATTGTTGTCAACATGCTGCTGTTTATCGGCAATGACACAGCCGAACATCCGTGTCTCGGCATATTCACCACTGAGCGTTACATCCGTCCTGTTACGCGTCAGCCCATTGTGAAGGGTAATGCTGTCGATGGTAGCCGTGCTCGAACGTTGCTGATCGACATACATATTCGAGAACCGATGGCTCCGGACATGTGTCTCCTCCAGTTCATACAGCTCTAAGTGGGCATTCTCGCCCACATAGACCTCCGAAACCTGCGTGGCCAGAAAACTCCGGTCGTCGATGGCATGGTCGCAGAAGAGCAGCTTGACCTCAGCGCCATCTTCTACCACAATGAGCACACGACGGTTTACCATCAGGTCGACATCAGCCCGCAGGATATTGATAATCTGCAAGGGGCGTTCAACAACGGTATTACGGGGCACATAGACGAAAAGACCGTCCTGACAATACATCGTATTCAGGGCATTCAGTCCGTCCTTGCTGCTTCGGGCCAAGCGGCCATAACGTCCTTCCACCAGTTCGGGGTGCTTTGTGGCAGCCTCGGCCAACGACATCACCAAAACTCCCTCGGGCAGCGAAGCCTTGGGAAGAATCTTATTATAGAAACGATCATTGACCACGAAGTAGAGCGATGTACTGAGGTTGGGCACATCGCAGCGGAACACCTCATAGGGATTGACGGGAATGTCGATGTGACGGAGATTCAATCCATAGTTGGGAGCAAACGACTCTGCCACATTGGTGTACTTATACCTTTCCAGCTTCTGTGTAGGCAATCCCAACTGACAGAAGTCGGCAAAGGCTTGTTCGCGTCGGGAGTTGAGCACCGCAGTGGAGTGCAAGTCTATCATCTCGCGACACTGTTCATAAAGCTCTATATACTGCTTTTCGGCATTCATGGCGTAGCCTAATTGTGCATTATGCATTATGCATTATGAATTGTGAATTGTTCAAAGCCCTCATTCTCAATCATGGTTGCCACCTCGGGACCGCCCGTATGGACGATTTGACCACCGATGAGCACATGGATGATGTCGGGCTGCAGATAATCGAGCAGACGCTGATAGTGCGTAATGACAAGAGCCGAAGTCTCAGGTTTCCTCAGTTTATTAAATCCTTCGGCTACAATACGCAAGGCATCTACATCGAGCCCTGAATCGGTCTCGTCCAGAATGGCGAACGTGGGTTCCAGCATGGCCATCTGGAAGATTTCGTTCCGTTTTTTCTCACCGCCTGAGAAACCTTCGTTCACACTGCGGTTGGCCAACTTATTATCCAATTCCACAATCTTTCTACGCTCACGCATCAGTTTCAGGAACTCTGTGGCAGGAATGGGTTCCAGTCCTTGTGCCTTGCGTTTGGCATTCAAAGCGGCACGCATAAAGTTGTTCATCGACACACCGGGAATCTCTACCGGCTGCTGGAACGACAGAAAAATGCCCTCGTGGGCTCGTTCCTCAGGAGCCATTGCCAAAAGGTCCTTGCCATTGAAGGTGATGCTTCCCTGCGTCACTTCGTATGCCGGATGGCCGACGATGATGTTCGACAAGGTAGATTTACCCGCTCCGTTTTGTCCCATCAGGGCATGCACCTCGCCATCCTTTATGGTCAGGCTGATGCCTTTCAATATCTCTTTGCCATTGATGTTGGCATGTAAATTCTTAACTTCTAACACTTTTGTCGGTATTTCGTTATTACGATATTACGATATTGCATCATTACATTATTATCCCACAGCCCCTTCCAGACTGACGCCAAGCAGTTTCTGGGCCTCGGCAGCAAATTCCATAGGCAACTTGTTCAGTACGTCCTTGGCATAGCCATTGACAATGAGGCCCACGGCGTCTTCGAGAGGTATGCCACGCTGGTTGCAATAAAAGAGCTGGTCCTCGCTGATTTTGCTCGTCGTGGCTTCATGCTCAACCACAGCCGTCGGGTTCTGCACGTCCATATATGGGAAAGTGTGGGCACCACATTTGTCACCCAGAAGCAGCGAGTCGCACGACGAATAGTTGCGGGCTCCGTCGGCATTCTTGCCCACACGCACCAGCCCACGATAAGCATTCTGACTACGTCCGGCGCTGATGCCTTTGCTTATTATCGTGCTTTTGGTATTCTTCCCCAGATGTATCATCTTAGTGCCCGTATCGGCTTGCTGATAGTTGTTGGTTAGGGCCACACTGTAGAATTCGGCCTGCGATCCATCGCCCGAGAGCACACAACTGGGATATTTCCATGTGATGGCGCTTCCCGTTTCCACCTGTGTCCACGACAAACGACTGTTCCGACCGCGCAGATGTCCACGCTTCGTCACGAGGTTCAGCACGCCTCCCTTACCATCCTTGTCACCAGGATACCAATTCTGTACGGTCGAGTACTTCACCTCCGCACCATCCATGACCACTATCTCTACGATGGCAGCATGCAGTTGGTTTTCATCGCGCATGGGAGCGGTACAACCTTCGAGATAGGACACATACGAATCGTCGTCAGCCACGATGAGCGTACGTTCGAACTGTCCCGTCCCGCGGGCATTGATGCGAAAATAGGTGCTGAGCTCCATGGGACAGCGGATGCCTTTTGGGATATAGACAAACGACCCGTCGGAAAAGACGGCCGAGTTAAGTGCCGCAAAGAAGTTATCCCGATAGGGAACCACGGAGCCCAAATACTGGCGTACCAGGTCAGGATGCTCGCGCACGGCCTCGGTGATGGAGCAGAAGATAATACCCTTCTCCTTCAAGCGCTCACGGAAGGTGGTCTTCACAGACACACTGTCCATAACGGCATCCACCGCCATTCCGCTCAGTGCCATACGTTCTTCCAGGGGAATGCCCAGCTTATCGAACGTCTTCATCAGCTCGGGGTCAATCTCTTGCCCCTTGCCACCCGCCCCCTGCCCTTTTTGAGCTGTTGGGTCAGCATAGTAGGAGATGTCCTGATAGTCAATCTTGGGCATATCGAGATGTCCCCACGTGGGTTCCTTCAGCGTCTGCCAATAGCGGAATGCCTTCAGACGAAAGTCGAGCAGCCACTCGGGCTCGCCCTTCTTCTCGGAAATCAGTCGGACGACATCCTCGGACAGACCTTTCTCTATGATGTCTGTCTTGACATCGGTCGTAAAGCCGTATTCGTATTTCTTGTCGGCAATTTCTTTTATTATTATATTATCCTTATTCTCCTCCATCCTTTTCAACCTCCTTGTTTATCTCGGGAAATAGTACATTAGGAACTCTCTCCAACATCTCCACCACAGGATTCTCCTCCAGTTTATGCTTCATATCCCGCACATAGTCAATGGCTAAGATGATACAGCCCAAAAAGAAAGCAAACTTCAGGAATCCGACAGCGGCTCCCAGCAGTTTGTTCATGGTACCAATAACCACGGTGTCGTCCATCAGTTTAGTCAGCAGCCATGCCACGGCATTAAGCGCAAGAGGAACAGCTACCCAGATGACAATGAAGCCCAACCAACCGACTTCCGAATATTTGAATAGTTGGTAAGCCACATAGAAACCAATGAATATGCCTATGAAAGAAAAGACCTCTTTGACGAAGCCATTCTTCCATCCACGAAATGCTCCGTAGAACAAGGGCAACAAACATATGAGTCCCCATTCCCAATCCTCTCCCGAAGGGAGGGCGTAGTTACCAATTGAAAACAATAGACTATTCATTCACAAATGTATATACGCCCCTCCTTCGGGAGAGGGGAATAGGGTTGGGCTTTAACTTTATAACTTCGCCTTAATCTCGATCTCCTGGAAGGTCTCAAGGATGTCACCCTCGCGAAGGTCGTTATAGTTAACAAGCGAGATACCGCACTCAAAGTTTGTGGTTACCTCCTTCACGTCGTCCTTGAAACGCTTCAGCGCATTGATTTCGCCCGTATGCACAACTATACCATCACGAATGACGCGAGCCTTATTCGTACGGCTGACCTTACCCTCGATAACGTAGGCACCAGCAACGGTACCCACTTTCGAGATATGGTAAACTTGACGAACCTCTACCTGAGCGGTAACCTCCTCCTTGATTTCAGGCGAAAGCATACCCTCCATTGCATCGCGAACCTCTTCGATGGCATCATAGATGACGCTGTACGTACGGATGTCCACACCTTCCTGCTCAGCCAGTTTACGTGCTGCAGCAGAGGGACGGACCTGGAAGGCAACGATGATGGCATCGGAAGCTGCCGCCAAGTTGACATCGTTTTCGCTAATCTGACCTACGCTCTTCTGGATAACGTTGACCTGAATCTTCTCCGTCGAGAGTTTCAGCAGCGAGTCACTCAATGCCTCGATAGAACCGTCTACGTCACCCTTGACGATAATGTTCAGTTCCTTGAAGTTGCCCAAGGCGATACGACGTCCTATCTCGTTCAAGTCAACACGCTTCATCGTACGCAGACCCTGTTCGCGGGCCAACTGCTCACGCTTGTTGGCAATCTCGCGAGCCTCCTGGTCGCTGTCCATCACATGGAAGGCATCGCCAGCCGTCGGGGCACCATTCAGACCCAGAATGGTGGCAGCCTGCGAAGGACCGATTTCCTTGACACGCTGACCACGTTCGTTGAACATGGCTTTCACACGACCATAGCTCGTACCAGCCAGCATGACGTCGCCCACGCGGAGCGTACCGTTCGAACAGAGAACTGTAGCCACATAGCCGCGACCCTTGTCGAGCGACGACTCGATGACCGTACCCGTACCCTTGCGATTGGGATTAGCCTTCAGGTCAAGCATCTCAGCCTCCAACAGAACCTTTTCCAGCAGTTCCTGCACACCGATGCCCTTCTTGGCGCTGATGTCCTGACTCTGGTACTTACCGCCCCAGTCCTCAACAAGGAAGTTCATGTTAGCCAGATGTTCCTTAATCTTTTCCGGATTGGCAGCAGGCTTATCTATCTTGTTGATGGCAAACACGATGGGCACATTAGCAGCCATAGCATGGTTGATGGCTTCCTTGGTTTGCGGCATGATGTCGTCGTCGGCAGCCACAATAATGATAGCAATATCAGTAACCTGGGCACCGCGGGCACGCATAGCAGTGAAAGCTTCGTGACCTGGGGTATCGAGGAATGTTACATGGCGACCATCGTCCAGTGTTACATTATAGGCACCGATGTGCTGCGTGATGCCACCAGCCTCACCGGCAATGACATTGGTCTGTCGGATGTAGTCGAGCAAAGAGGTCTTACCGTGGTCGACATGACCCATCACCGTAACGATGGGAGCACGCGGCTGCAGGTCCTCTTCATTGTCCTCCTCTTCGACGACAGCTTCGCTGACCTCGGCACTGACGTATTCGGTGGTGAAACCATATTCCTCGGCAATGAGGTTGATGGTTTCGG
>CACZRZ010000112.1 GCA_902783655.1 uncultured Bacteroidales bacterium | reverse complement strand
CAAGGTCAAAATGGTCATTTTCGATTCCGAACGCTGTCATTGCTCACTATATATATAAATAGAATATTTATATTATAGTGGCGGTTTGACAATCCGTTTTCGATTTTGACAAATGACCAAATGACCAAAATGACCGCGTCCCGCCTCCGTGCCCGTCTGTGGGAGTCAACTATGACTATATCAGTGCCTTACAGACTCCGTTAAAATTAAGATGCGCCCCGCACGGCGATATATCGCCATATACTTGATTTCGCCTCCAAAATGTTGTATCTTTGTACTATCAAACGATAGCACAGAGGACGCAGAGAAGACAGAGGTCACAGAGAGACTCTCCCCCCGCCCTCCCTAAAAGACTCTCCCCCCGCCCTCCCTTGTAGGGAGGGAGCAGTCAGGGGAAGTCGCTTGAGAGTATTAACCTAATTGTCAAATCTTTAATCTTCAATCTTAAATCTTCAATCTTCAATCTTCAATCTTCAATCTCTTAAATCTTCAATCTTCAATCTTCAATTTTCAATCTCTTAAATCTTTCAATCTTAATCTTTAATCTTTAATCTTTAATCTTTAATCTTTTAAACTATGGCAAACAAAATCATCGGTACTATCAAGTACAGCAAGGCTGCCCGACTGAGCAAGCCCAACGACAAGAACTCGCAGAAGAAGGTCTATGCAGTGGCCCAGAGCGAAGAGACCGTCAACCTGGACCTGCTGGCCAAGCACATGACGGAGCACGGCTCGCCCTTCACCGAAGGCACCATCTCCGGCGTGCTGAAGGACAGCGTGGTACACATCATCGAACTGATGTGCCAGGGCAAGCGACTGGAACTGGGCGACCTGGGTACGTTCTTCACCACTCTGAAGTGCGACGGCGCCGACTCCAGCGACGAGTTCACCACCTCCCTCATCAAGGCCGTGGTCCCCCACATCGCCTTCAACAAGAGCGTCTGGGGCTCGATGCGCGACAAGGTCGATTTCGAGTTGGTTCCCACCCGCGAACTGCAGGCACAGGCCCGCAAGAAGATGACCCAGGACAACGACGAGGCCATCGGCGGCACTGGCAGCTCTGGTTCTGGCACCGGCGGCAACAACGGCGGACAGGCAGACCCCGGAGACGTCACTCCTTAAGGACCCTCCCCCTTTCCCCTCCCTTGTAGGGAGGGGGGAGGTCAGGGGACGAGGCGTCAGATGGAAATTAAAAATTAAAAATTAAAAATTAAAAATTGGGCTGCGCGCTGAGAAAACGGTAAACCGTAAACGGTAAACAGTAAACAGTAAACGGTAAACTAATTACGCAGCGAAAACAGCCCCCGTGTGTAAAATGGTAAATGGTAAATGATTTAATGGTAAATGTAAGATGTCTAAGGAAACGAAAAAAATGCTCATCAGCTTCCTGTGGAAACTGCTGACGGCACTGATAGCCGCGTTCGGCGGAGCGGCATCCGCCTCGGCTGCCAGCCAGATGGGATGGATGTAAAGCTCAAAGACCCTCCCCGGCCCTCCCTTAAAGGGAGGGAGAGGGGGGCGAGGGCGCCAGCCTTAATTTTCCGCTCGGCATCCCGTAGGGTGACGCTTGCGTAGCGCAGGGGAGCAAGAATTTTCAATTTTCAATTTCTATTTCCACGGGGCAGTGGTCGCTGCCGTAGATTTCGCTGTGGATGCTGGCCGACTTGAGTTGCGGCACGAGACGATTCGATACGAGGAAGTAGTCGATGCGCCAGCCGGCGTTCTTCTCGCGGGCACGGAAACGGTAGCTCCACCACGAGTAGGCATCGGTGAGGGTGGGGTAGAAGTGGCGGAACGAGTCGGTGAAACCGCTTCCGAGCAGGGTGGTCATCTTCTCGCGTTCCTGGTCGGTGAAGCCGGCATTCTGGTGGTTCGTCTTGGGGTTCTTCAGGTCTATCTCCTCGTGGGCCACGTTGAGGTCGCCGCAGACGATGACGGGTTTCTGGGCATCGAGGCGGAGCAGATATTGCCGGAAGTCGTCCTCCCACTGCATGCGGTAGTCGAGGCGCTTGAGTCCGTCCTGGCTGTTGGGTGTGTAGCAGCAGACGAGGAAGAAGCTGTCGTACTCCAAGGTGATGAGGCGCCCCTCGTGGTCGTGCATGTCTATGTCCATGCCGTAGTGGACGGAGAGGGGCTGGTGGCGGGTGAATATGGCTGTGCCGGAATAGCCCTTCTTGTCGGCATGGTTCCAGAAGGCTTGGTAGCCGCCTTGGATGAGCGGGTTAGGGATCAGGGATTCGGTTTCTGTGCCTGCTAAACCCAGTTCCTTGAGGTTGGCCTCCTGCAATTTGGTTTCCTGCAGGCAAAAGAAGTCGGCATCCAGTTGCTCGAAAGTTTCTGCAAAGTTCTTGCCCATGACGGCCCGCAGGCCGTTGACGTTCCAAGAGATGAATTTCATCGTCCAATAACTATTTTCTTTCCGTTAACAATGTATATACCTGGTTGTAAGCCAATGTGGTATTGTCCATAGGGCACACCGCGACGCACCATGACACCGTTGAGGTCATAGACATCGACAGGCCGGTTCATGACCTTGGCCACATCCACATGGTCGGGCTGACCATATTCTTCCTCGGGCAGTTCGATGATATCGTCGGAGAGGTCGTACACCTCCAGTCTCCTATAGATATAGTTGGCACGCTTCGTCAGCCACGACTTGGCCCGTTTGGTGACCGTGGCATAGTCCTGGCCGTCGCCCCATCCGGTGACGGTGGTGGTGCCGCCTCCTCCCCACCACCACCATCCGTTGTCCTCCTCGTAGGTGACCCCATCGTAGTTGTGGAGGAGCGAGGGCTCGGCATATTGGAAATAGTCGTCGCAGTACTCGATGAGTTCATCCAGTTTGCCGCTTGTCATAAATTCGGTCCACAGCCGGTAGTAGGCCTTCTTCACCACATTGCTGCCACGCAGCAGCTGCTTGAAGAAGGGGAAGCCGATGTTGGAGGAAGACATGTACTGGAAGAGGTCGTTCTCGGCTGCAGTGATGAAGTAGTTCTTGCCACGTTCGTAGCCGAACGACCAGTCGAAGTCCCACACGGGACCAAGGTGCCAGAGCGAGTCGGCAGTGATGTCGGCATTGTAGATGAACCAGCTCTTGGGGTGCATGAGTTCCTCGTTGCGGACAAGGTCGGTGACAAGCATGGCCCTCACCATGCTCTCGACATCGAGCAGGGCATTGTCGTAGTCCCTCTTGACGGCGTAGGTGAAGGAATTGAAGGCATCCTTTATCTGTGCGAACCGCTCGTTAGCCTCTTCTTTCGTGATGGTGCCCTCCTCGATGAGTTCTTCCAGGTCGGGTTCCTTCAGGTTTACGTAGAGGTTGTAGCTTTTGTCGCGGAACTTGTAGGGCTCGTCATAGTACGAGTCGAGTTCGAGCATGACGGCATTGGTCTCGTCGTCCAGGTCGATGCTGTTGTTGGCGAAGCCTGTCTTCTCGGTGAAGTTGTACGAACCGCGATAGTGGTTGTTGACGTACAGTTCGACGGGTATGATGTGGTTGCATCCGTCGGTGCCCACCATGTCGGCCAGTTTCATGGCTATGGCGTTGGTGGTCATGGAGCCCGACTGCTTGTTGGAGAGCAGCACCCACGAGCGTCCCTTGGTCATGCCGAAGGGCTTCTGCTTCTCTTCAAACTTCAGTCGGTAGGGGTTCTTGCTGTTGCTGCTGCTCGACCAACTGCTGTTGCCTCGGCCACGTATCTGCATGGGCGTTTCCGGCATGTCGGGGAACACACCGCCGCCGTCAATCTTGATGGTGGCATCTTCGTAACTGGTTTTGCCATAGCGCCCAATCCATGTCCACGAATCCCACGTTTCACCGTCGCCAAACCAGATGTCGATGCGTGGCACACCATATTGTGTGGATGGATGGTCGGTCAGGAAGTCGACTTTGACCACATAGTCGTGGCCATAGGGAACGAAGCCTTTTTTGTATTCGGCTGGCGAGATGAGTTCGTAGCTATAGATGTACTGCTTGGGGTAGGCAACGGTGTAGCGTACGGGCTGCTCGAATCGCAGGCGGCTTTGCTTGCTGTACTGCCGCTTGCCGTCGACATAGGCATTGGCCCCGTCTGGTACCTTGAACGAGGGCGTCAGGCGCTTGCCGATGCATCCCACGCTGACCTTGATTTCTCCATTTGCCTCGTCGATGATGCCTTCGGCGTCGGTGAAGAGCTGGTCGTTGAACTTATTGTTGAACTTGAAACTTTCGAATGCAGGCAGTTCGCCTTTGTACGTGGTGCCCTGGCTGAGTACATGGCTCTTGGCGATGGTCACCGTGGTGTCTCCTTTCAACTGAAGATGGATGTATTGTGTGTCTTCGTTCCAGTTCTCGATGTGCTGGCGGGGGAAAATCATCGTTGAGGAGTCCGTCAGTTCGATGAATACAGTATCGTTGTCGGCAGGTGTGGCGTTTGCCGGCATATTGATTCCGAAGGGGAGGAAAAGCAAAAGTGAAAGATACTTTTTCATGATTTGTGCTTCTATATTGCAGTTTTATTTTTCGTTGAATGGTCAGTTGACGGCGACTTTCTTTCCGTTTACGATGTAAATGCCGGGAGCGAGCCCATCGAGGCAACGGCTTTGGGGCACAGCCCGGCGCACAAGGATGCCGTTGAGGGAATAGACATTGACGGGCTTGTTCAACACCTCACCCATGTCGATGATGTTTGTCGTCTCCTGCTCTTCCTTGGTTTCCAGGATGTCTTCGCTCAGGTCGTAAACCTCGAGATGATCGTAGATGTATTGGGCGCGCCGAGTCAGCCAAGTCTTGGCATTGGTTGTGTGGGCCGCATAGTTTCTGCCGTCGCCCCATTGATTGCTGTTGTGCACAAACGAAGCATTGGCATACTGGAAGTAATCGTCGCAGTACTCGATGAGTTCCTCCAGACGTCCGTCGTTCATGAACTCGGTCCATAGGCGGTAATATTCCTTCTTCACCTTATCGCTGCCACGCAGGAGGTCGCGGAAGAAGGGATAACCAATGTTGCTGGAACCCATGCGGGAGAACAGGTCTTCCTCAGCCACTGAGATGAAATAGTTTCCACCGCGTTCGAAGCCGAATGACCAGTCAAAGTCCCAAACGGGGCCGAACGACCAAAGTGATTCGGGCTGAGTGACATCGGGATTGTAGAGGAACCAGCTCTTGGGATGCATGAGTTCCTCGTTGCGGACCAGGTCGGTGACGAGCATAGCTCGCACAAAAGCATCCACATCCAGATAGGTTGTACCTCCCATCTTTGTGTCTTCAGTAAACATGTTGAAGGCATTCTGTATCTGTGTGAATTTTGTGTTTACCTCGTCTTGAGTGATGGCACCCTCATTGAGGAGATCTTCGAAGTCGGGTTCCTTGACATTGACATAAAGATTGTAGCTGTTGTCGCGGAATCTCTTGTACTCGTCATAGTACGAGTCGAGTTCAAGCATGGCGGCATTCGTCTCGTCGTCGAGGTCAATGCTATTGTTGCTGAAACCTATCTTCTCAGTGAAGTTGTACGAGCCGCGATACTGATTGTTGATATACAATTCTACGGGTACGATGTGGTTGCAGCCTCGGCTCTCCACCATGTCGGCAACTTTCATGGCGAGGGCATTTGTTGTCATCGAACCACCCTTTTTGTTGGACAGCAGCACCCACGACTTACCCTTGGTCATGCCCAGAGGCTTCACTTTTTCGGAAAACTTCAGACGGTAGGGATTCTTTTCGCTCCAAGAGTTACCCCAGCTGCTGTTTCCGCGTCCACGAATGAGCATGGGAGTTTCCTCCATATCGGGAAAGGCACCGGCTCCGTCTATCTTGATGGTGGCTTCCTCGTAGTATTTCTTGCCGTTGCGGCCTATCCACATCGAGCTGCTCCACGTTTCACCGTCGCCAAACCAGATGTCGATGCGCGGCACTCCGTATTCCGTTGTCGGATGGTCGGTCAGGAAATCGACTTCCACATCATATTCCCTGCCATAGAGGTGCATGAATCGTCTGCTGTTCTCTACGGTATAGAGAGTCAGTTCGTCCAGCAGAATGACACCCTCTTCCTGTGCATCGTTGGGCTGCAGGCGCAGGTACTTGTACTTCTGTTGGGTGGTGATAACGGGACTCATGTATGTGGAGCTGGGTGTGGTGGGCAGTCCGTCGGCTTCGGCAGTAAATGTCTGTATGTCGGACCAGGAAGAACCGTCCATGCTGCCTTGCAGGGTCAGGCTGAGTGGTGCGCAGGCATGGTTGCTCTTGCCCAGGATGATGTTTACCAACTCCGTGACATCGGCAATGCTGACCGTATTGTCTTGGTTGATGTCGCTTGCGTCGGTACCGTTTTGCGATTTGCCCAGAATGATGTTCACCAGTTCCGTCACATCGGCAATGCTGACCGTATTGTCCTGGTTGATGTCGCCGAGGCGGGGGATGGTGTAGCTGAATTGCAGGTTGTAAGTCTCCTCCGGCATCGAAATTTGCACGTAGGTCCACCGTTGCCTCTCTTTGTCGTAAACAAGGCCGATAGGCGTCGTTGGAATGTCTTTCAGTTCCAGTTTTCTCTCAACCCACATTCCCTCGTTCTGGTGTGGTGTAGTGTCTTCGACTTTATAGAGGGAAAACTCGCTGAATACGAGGTAGTTCTTGTGCTGTGCTGCTGTCAGTTGAAGACGCAGACGTGAGTAACTGTTGCCTAAGTCCACGGTAGGGCTGGTGTAGGTGGCATCCTGCGTTGTGGGCAGATTGTCATTTGCGACGGTGAATGTTCGGATGTCGGTCCATGTGTCCCCGTCGTTGCTGCCTTGCAGAATGAGCCCAAGGGGTGCATAACTGCCGGAGTTTCGTGTGGTGTAGCTGAATTGCAAGCGATAGAGCTGTTCGGGCAAGTCTATCTCGATATATGGCCATTCGCTCGTTCCGTCTCCGTAGTAGGCTCCGTCGCTCCATGCAAGTTTGGTATATGTGCCGCTGCCCCATGTCGAATGGAAGATGGTGCTGTGGTTGCCATCAAGCATGTTGACAAGGTCCTCGCCGTGGTTGCTGGGTGCATTGGTCGAAAGCATGTCTTCCGTCAGCTCCACTTCGCTTGTCGCCGATCCCGAAACCCAATATTTGCTGTCATCCTTCTTCGTCAGTTCGTAGATGTTCTGGTTGGGATATGCCACCGTGTAGTGCACCGTATTGTCGAAGCGCAGTCGTGTCTCCTTGCTGTGCTGCAGTTCCTCTCCCACGTAGGCATTCACCCCTTCGGGCAGTTTGAACGAAGGAGTCAGTCGTTTGCCGATGCAGCCGACAGCTACGTTTATCTTGCCGTTAGCCTCGTCGATGATGCCTTCGGCGTCGGTGAAGAGCTGGTCGTTGAATTTGTTGTTGAACTTAAAGCTTTCGAAGGCAGGGCGCAGGTAGGGGAATGTGCTGTAACGGTTCTGTATGTCAGACTTGTCAACCGTAATTGTGGTGTCGCCCTTCAGTTCAAACACGATGCTTTTGCTGTTCTCCGTCTGTTTCTCGATGTATTTTTGCGGAATAATCAGCATCGAGTTATCGGTCAGTTCCAGGAACAGCGTGTCGCTTTCCGTCTGAGCCATTGCACCGACGAAGCACGTAAGGTACAAGACAAGGAATAAGGTAGCGCGTCTCATTGTCTTAAATAATTGGAAAGTTCACTCTTGATCTCTTTCAGCCCCTTGGCAATGCTTTGGGCATTCAGTTGGGCACCCATCTTACTTGTGTGCGTGTGGTCTTTCTTGTAGAACTCTTGAGTTTTCTTCTGACCCATCTCGTCGAAGGCATCAGCCGAGATGTTGTGCAGGTCGAGGAACTCCACACCCGTTGCATCCACCACCTCGCGATACCAGCGGCCAAACGAGTCGTTGCGGCGTTCTATCTTGCCCTCCGTCCATTTATTCTTCTTGCCGTCGCCCCATTCGTTGCGAGGTGTCAGGCTGACGAGTATGGGGGTTGCGCCTTTCTCGCGAACGTCGTCAATCATTTTCCTGAGATACCAGCCGAAGGTATAAACCACCTCGTTCCAGACTTCCTTGTCTGTCCGTACCCGGTAAACGTGGCTCGAGTCGGCTGTTCCCGTGATGTCGTTGCGGGCCTTGCCGTGTGCCAGTTCGTTGCCAGCATCGTTGTGTCCGAACTGTATGAGCACAAAGTCGCCCTTCTGTACGTCGTTTATCACCTTGTCCCAACGGCCTTCGCGCAGGTAGGAACGGCACGAGCGGCCAGCCTGTGCCGAGTTCTGGATGACAATCTTGTCGGTGTCGAAGATGGTGGCAGCCTGACTGCCCCAGCCCCACATGCCATCCTCTTCTTTATCTGTATTCTTGACAGTGCTGTCACCAGTGATGAACACCACGGGCTTGCCCTTCTGGCGCTTTACGCCTGTGGTGGGCCGCTCGGTCTTCATCATCTTCTTCAGTTCAGTCACCTCTGGGTGGTTGCACTGCAACAGACCGTCGGCAGCGCTCCGTGCGTTCAGTTGTGCACCGAAGGCCGATGTGTGGATGTGGTCGAGATAGAAGTGGTAGTTGAACTTCCACTCCGACATGCGGTCGTACTTCTGTGCCGATATCTCGTTCAGATCCACGAAGGGGCAGTTCAGCTCCTCGGCAATCTGACGTGCCCACAGACCGAACGTTTCGTTCACGCGCGCCACTCGTCCCGGACGTTCGTAGGCATTCCTCGGTGTCAGGCTCATCAGTATGGGGTGAGCCCCCAGGGCCCGTGTCTCACGAACAAAGCGGCGCATGTATTCGCCATACGAGTACACCGTCTCCTTCACACCCGTCTCCTTGATGGTGACATTCATCGAGTCGGTAGCCGAGATGCCGCGGATGGTGGCACGCGCCCTCCCCGAGTCGAAAGGACCGTTGTCGTTGTGCCCAAGTTCTATGATAACGTAGTCGCCCGGTCGTATGCCCTTCTTCACATCGGGCCACAGACGGGTGTAGAACGTTCGGCTCGAGGTGCCTCCCAGAGCCTGATTCTCTACGGTAATCTGGTTTTCGTCGAAGTATTCGTGGGCATAGAATCCCCAGCCCCACTGGCCGTTGTCACCGTTGCCCAACGTGCCAGTACGCATCGTGGAGTTGCCCACCAGGAAAAGTACAGGATTTGTCCCCTTTCGGCTGCTGCCAGCCACCGGGCGGGCTGTCTTGGCTTTGTCCAGTGAATCCAGCGTCAGGTCCACCACTTTGTTCACGTCCTCCATCGGACGATATTGTGCAGAAACGGTAAGTGCCATGCCGAGCATGAGCACGGAAAAGTAAGCCTTTTTCATGTTTTTTAGTTAGTATCGACTGCAAAGATAGTGAAAACAATGCGTCTGACAAAATAAACAAGTTTATTTTTTCTCCCTCACCACTATCTCTTGCAAGTAGATACCAGGGTCGAGAGACTGCAAACTGATGTGGTGGCGTTTCTTCTTTTGGTTGACGGGAACGCGGAACTGGCGTACGGCTCGGTTGCGGAGTACGTTCTGTTTCCATTCCTCGCTGCGTCCGTAGGTCTCGTAGTTGGTAACGGGGCTCTTCCATCCGTCCACACGGAGCTGGAAACGGAGACTGTCGCCTTCCTGTGCGTGGGTGGGTAGCAAATGCACCTCTATGAGCAAGGTGTCGGCACTTGTAGTCCCGAATGTTGCTTCCCGCTGCTTCAGCACCAGCCAGGGCTCGTCGTCCTCGGGCAGATCGGTGTCCGATGTGGTATGTGGAACGGGCAGAAACACCGGCATCCGTCGGGGTTGGCAGTCCATTATTCCATTCCATTTCCCTTTATTGTAAATACGTGTCAGTGAGCGAATGCTGTCCAGGGCCGCCTCGCTCTCCTCCCATGTGGCACGTCCGTGTCGGGCCTGCTGTGCCGTCAGCATCTTTTTGTTCATCTCGGCTGCGCCCTGCACAGGGTATTTCACCAGTTGGAAATAGGCCTCGCGGCGGTCTTTTGGCACGTTGGCGGCAAAGGTTTCCGTAGCGTCCTCCAGCAGTTGGTATTTTGCCAGTCTTTGGTTAACTTGTTTCCACGTCCAGGGCAGGTCGCGGATGGTGTTCCAATACTGCCGGTCGGGCTCTTCGGCACGTGTGCCGCCCAGGAACTCAGGCTTGCATTCGAAGGCCAGCCGGTAGTGCTCCGTCATGAGTGCTGTGAGCGCTTCGCCCACAGACTTTCCGAACTCGCGGCAGAGGAACCTTCTCAGGTGCTCTTCTGTTCCCTGTCGGCGTACGGTTTCTATGTTCCAGGCCATGTCCATGAACAGCTCGGTCTGGTATTCAGCGGGTTTTATGTCTCCCACGTTCAGCACCCACATGCGGCGTATTCCGCGGTCGTAGGCCGCCGACATCTGTTGGTAGAGCAGGCTGGGGGAGAAGGTGCCCAGCCACAGATAGTCATGTGGGCGTCCCCAGTACGAAACATGATAGTAGATGCCGTTGCCCCCCTTGCGCTTGCGTTCCTCCTTGGTGGGGAAGTGGCGGATGTAGCCGTAGTTGTCGTCGCACCACATCAGGCAGACGTCCTCGGGCACTTCGAGTCCGGCATTATAGACGTCGAGCACCTCTTTATAGGGAATGAACACTTGTGGCACCTGGGTCACGTCTTTGTCAACGTATTTCGAGAGCATGTTGCGCTGGTCGCGGAGCACCCGTTTCAGCACGGCCTTCTGTTCCTCCACCGTCTTGGCTCCGTTCATGGCCCCGTCGTGTACGCCTCGCATGCCCAGTGTGTAGAGGATGGGCTGTCCGGCAACGTCGCGGACGCGCTTTTCCCAGAAGTCCTGTACGTTTCGGGCGTTGTTGACGTAGTCGTATTCGCCCTCTCCGCGTACGCGCCACTCGCCGTTCACATTGCAGACCATCGGTTCGCAGTGGCTGGTGCCGATGTAGATGCCATACTGGTGGGCCACTTGGCGGTTCTCGTCGCAAAGGAAGAAAGGCTCCGTACACTCGTGCATGGCAGGCCAGAAGGTGTTGGCACGCAGGCGCAGCAGGAGCTCAAAGATGCGGCTGTGCGTTCGCGGTCCCACACGTCCCTTCACTTTGGCCTGTTTGCCTTCGGGCATCACCTCCCAGTTGGCCACTTCGTTGTTGATGCGTGTGTGGTTCAGACCGTTTTGATTTTCAGGTTCGTAGGTCTGTGAGGCCCAGGGCAGCAGTCCCCAGTCCTCGTCGTTGATGAATATGCCCCGATACTCCACGTCGGGCGACTGCTCGTTGCGATAGCCGTCGGGCAGAGTGAAGTGTTCCAACTGTCGGGGTGTCACGTCTGCCCACCATTCCCAGGGGGATACGCCCATGAGTCGCGACAGTTCCAGCAGTCCATAGGCAACGCCGTGACTGTCCGATGCCACAATGCTCAGCTGTTCGCCTTTTACCGTCAGCCGGAAGGCTTCGCGTCGGTGCTTCAGTACATTGGGGTCGATTCGGACCACAATGTCACCCTCTGGGGTTAACGTCAGTTTGCTGTCCAGCACACGCTGGCAGTCGTCAGCAAGCATGCGGATGGCGGTTCGCACCACAGGTTGCATCAGTGTGGTGTCGCATGTCAGCCGGATGGTCTGTCCTCTGCGAATCTCGAATGCTCTGGCCGACAGACATGCCATCGGCACCAGCAGAAATAGCATAATCCGTCTCATTCTTAATTCTCAATCTTCAATCTTCAATCTTCAATCTTCAATCTTCAATCTTCAATCTTATGTCTCTTCGTTCCATGACTTTTGTCACGACTCGGCCATTCGTGCAAGCCCGATGGCTCTCGCT
>CACZRZ010000111.1 GCA_902783655.1 uncultured Bacteroidales bacterium | reverse complement strand
TTGCCTACGGGGTAAACGGAGGGCTGGTAGAGCATGTCGTCCGTCAGTGTGTTCAGTTTGGTGGCAGGGTCGAAGGTGTAAACGGCCAGTTTTACAAGCACTTGCTGACGTTTCCCATTGACGAAGAGCCGTGTTTCCAGGTTCGTGCCTTCGATGCGTATGTTCACCTTGCCCGACTTGGGCAGAGCATAGTTGAAGACGTTGAGATAGCCGTCGCGCTCGAAGGCCAGCCTTCCCTGCTTGGGGTCGGCGAGGTACACCTTGCCGTAACTGCTCTCGGTCAGCAGGGTGCCTTTCTCTTCGGACTGACAGTCGATGTCGAGCGAAAGGGCGTAGTCGAAGCCCACGTCCGTCAGCGGCAGGGCCAGTTCCTTACCAGGCTCCATCTTGGAAAGCGACAGCTCGCCCGCGAATCGTCCCAGCTCGTTCACGCCTGGAGCCTCGCTCAGCGTCAGCCGTCGTTGGTCGTATTCGGCATAGGGCAGCGCAGTCTTTTGGCCCGTCCAGCACTTCACGGCCATCGTCTGCATGGCAGGGTAAAGGCGGTGGTGTATGTCCTTGGTAGTGATGCCGTTGCCATAGTGGTCGTTCCACACGGCAAACATGCCGCCCTCTATCTGCGGATGCTGTTCGGGGAAGGTCTTGTCGGCTATCTTCGCAGGTGTCCAGTTGTTGTACAGGAAGTCGCAGTTCAGATAGTCGTAGTAGTAGCCGGCGGCAGGTACGATGTACACCCATCTGTCGGGGACGGAAACCACTTGATAGCCAAGTTGTATCATGGAGTCGGGCTGTGCATAGCCGTTGTACCAGCAGTTCATCAGCACGTCATCCACCTGCACGGGAGTCTTGCCCTTGGCATGGGTCAGTGCGCCCCAGAGCATGGGGTGCTTGCCGTATTGCTTGATGAGCGTGATGTAGTGGTCGGTGAAGGCCCGGAACTGCTCCACCACCTCCTGCTTGCGGTTCGAATACTCGTCTGTGCCGATGTTCACCCTGGGGCCACGGAACACGGGTTCCTTGCCCGACAGGTATTCCTTATAAAGCCCGTCCATGAAGGTGTACACATCGGGATTCGAGAGGTCGAAGTGGTCCATGCCGAACTCCTTCGAACCCAGTTCCGGCCTGTAGTGTGTGAAGGCCAGAGCATGGGCGGGAGCGTCTATTTCCGGGATTATCTCCACGTGAAGTTGCTCTGCCAGCCGTTGCAGTTCCACGAACTCCTGCTTCGTGTAGTGGCCGTCCTTGGCCGTCAGTCCTGGGTAGGTGTCGCACTCCAGGCGGAAGGCTGCAGGTGTCTTCTCCCAGTCGTCGAAATAGCCCCTCATGGCGTTGTCGTTGAGGTGCAGCTGCAGGGTGTTCATCTTATAATAGGCCATGATGCGAACGAGGTTTCTCAGGTAGTGCATGGGTATGAATTTGCGTCCCACGTCCAGCATGAAACCACGCAGGCGATATTGCGGAATGTCCAGTGCCTCGCCCTTGGGCAGCATCCCTTTTTGGGAGCCTGCCCCCTGCTCCAGCATCTGCAACAGCGTCCGCGTGCCCCAGAATGCTCCCTCAGCGGCAGGCGCATCTATTTCCACAATGTTGCCAATCGCCAGTCGGTAGCCTTCGCTTGGCGTTGTGTCCAACTTCTTGCAAGTCAGCACGATGTCGCCCGTTTTCGGTTTGCCTGTGGCAATGGTCATCGGTTTGCCAAACATCAGTTTGTAGTCGGCTGCCAACTGCTCGGCTATGGGGCGGAACTCTTTGCTGCGCACCACGATGCGTCCACTCGTTTTCAACTGGCCTTCACTGCCCGTCCAGCTGGTCAGTTCGGGGATGGTGAATGGCTTTGGATTGCTTTCGGCTTTTGTTGTCAGCACAGCCAACATCGTCAGCAGTATGCAAAGTACTTTCTTCATGGCGTAATATGTTTTGCGTTAATGTGTTACATGGTCGCAGTCAACAGGGTGCAATGCCCTGCGATGTGCATGGTGTTCTCTTCGGCAGGCACCAACAGGGTTTGCCCTCGGCGCACACTGATGCCGTTGATTTCGGCTTCACCTTCGAGGCACAGGGCTATGACAAACGAGTCGCAACCGTAGTCGATGCTCTGCTCGCCCTCTATCTGCTCGCGACGAACGGTAAAGTAAGGGCAGCTGACCAGTTCGGCAGAGGCCTGTGTCTTGTCGTACACCTCGCGGTATTCGGGGTATACGGTGTAGTCGATAGCCTCCTTTGCCTGCTCGATGTGCAGCTCGCGTGGGTGGCCGTCGGCATCCTTGCGCCCATAGTCGTAGACACGATAGGTGATGTCGCTGGTCTGCTGTATTTCGGCCAGCAGGTTGCCGCCGCCGATGGCATGCAGCCGCCCGGCAGGCAGGAAGAAGCAGTCGCCCGGGTGGCTTTCGTAGTTGGCCATGATGTCGGCAAACGGGTTCTTTCCTTCGCCGGCTTCCTGTGTGGCCAGGCGTACGTAGTCCTCGGGTGTGATTTTCTTCTTCAGCCCTACGTGTATCTGTGCCCCCTGTTCGGCCTCGATGATGTACCACATCTCCGTCTTTCCGCAGCAGTTGTGGCGTCGGTGTGCCAGCTGATCGTTAGGGTGCACTTGAATGCTCAGGTCTTGCTTCGAATCGATGATTTTCACCAGCAATGGGAAATTGGGGCCAAAGTGTTCGAAAATTCGTTTTCCCAGCAACCGTTCCTTATACTTCCCGATGAGCTGGAACAGGGTCAGCCCCTTGTCCTCGTCGTTGGCAAGGCCGCGGTCGGTGCATACACTTTCGTGGCCGGGCACTCCGCTGATTTCCCAGCTTTCGCCAATGTTCTCCTTGTCGGTCTTGATGCCCTTGAACGGAGCAATCTTGTCGCCGCCCCAGATGACGGTCTTCAGGTAGGGTTTGAATCTGAATGGCTTCATTTCGTTGTAAATATTTATTTCTTTCTGTTCCATATCTCCCAACTGGCTTCTGCCTGCAGGTGAAGCATCTCGAGACCGTTCTTGACGACGGCTCCGTGTTCGGCTCCGCGTTTCAGGAAAAGTGTTGTGTCGGGGTTGTAGATGAGGTCGTAGAGCAGATGCCTCGGAGTTAGTGCTTCGTAGGGGATTGGAGGTGCTTCGTCGATGTGCGGATACATGCCTACCGGGGTGCAGTTGACAATGATTTCGCACTCGTTCATGAACTCTGGTGTGACGTCTTCATAGGCAATGGTTTCTGTTCCACGCCTGCGGCTCACCAGCGTCCAGCCGATGCCCAGTTCGGTTAAAGCAACCCGGATTGCATGAGATGCTCCACCTGTACCGAGAATCAGTGCCTTATGGTGGTTTGGTGAAAGTAGAGGTTTAATACTTTCTTCGAACCCGATGATGTCGGAGTTGAAGCCTTTGAGCACGGCTTTGCCCTCCTTCGTTCTGCTTACCCGGACTACATTCACTGCCCCAATCTTTTGGGCGCGTTCCGACAAGCTGTCGAGCAGCGGAATGATGTTTTGCTTATGTGGGATGGTCACGTTCAGTCCACGCAATTCGGGTTCCGTTTCCAGCAGAGTTCCCAACTGGTTGATGTCTTCTAACTCATAGTTCTCGTAGCAGGCATCAATACCCTCCCGAGCAAATTTCTCGCTGAAGAAGTGCTTGCTGAAACTATGTCCAAGCGGATATCCTATGAGGCCGAATTTGTCCACTTTCTTCTAATTATGAATTATGAATTATGAATTATGAATTGTCTTCTTATTTTCCTTGCAGGTGATAGTGCTCCCAGACCCTGCGGATTTGCTTGTCGTTGAGGTTCTCGGCTGTGTTGTTTGTGATGTATAGTGCTGTCGATTGAGCGTTGGGATTGACGGCGGCAATGTAGTCGTACGGATGCATGTCGCAAGGTACGATGGGGCGTCCGGCCAGTCGTGCCATAGCATTGAACCAGGCATCGTCGTTTGTTGGGCTGATGTTCATAAACACCGATTCGTTGAGCGTTTCCTGAGGCAGTGAACCAGCTGGATACAGCACTCCGCCGAAGCCCTCGAAGTAGAGGTCGGCATCTGTTTCAGAGCGCCTTTCCAACGTGTATGGCCATTGCCTGATGCCTTCTGGAACTCCGTCGGCGGCTCGTGTCAGTCTCATCACCATATTGGCCACGATGGCTTCTGGATGCAGGCGATGTATGGCGAGGAGATTCTCCAGAAAGTCCTGCGGATAGAGTATGTCGTCGTCGATGGTTACAATGTCGGCTTGGGGGTATTCTCGTAGTGCCGGTACCAGTTTGGTGTAGGAACGGATGTCGCGAGTGCGGCAGACAGTCAGTCCTCGATTCATCTGCCGTTGCAGGCTTACAGGCAGCTCCGTGGGTTCGTTTTCCCCAATCCATAGCACGATTGTGTTGGGCTTCACGCTGCCCTGCATGATGCTTTCAATGGCAATGCACACTTCATAAAGGCGCCTGCCGTGAGTCGTCAGCGAGATGACGAGTGGATTTCTCCCCTCGCTCCTTTCTGTAATGCCTGGTTCCTGGCTGTTGAGTGACGATTGCATCAAACGGTCGCGGCGCAAGGCATTCAGTACCTGTGCCGAAGTTCGTTCCGCAATAGTTGGTGTGATACTATTTTGGACGTAGCTGATGATACGTTTTTTTAGAAGCCGAAACATCTTTCACCCTTTCACTTTTTCACTCTTTCATCCTTTCAGCTCTCCATTTTCATCCTTTTTTCGCCAAGTACATCGTACAGATGCCGAATGTGAAGCGTTTCCACTCGCCAGTCACAAAGCCGTTCCGTTTCAGTTCCCTTGCCATCACCTCGCCCTGCGGGAATGCTTCCACGCTGTTTATGAGATACTTGTAGGCCTTTACGTCGCGGCTGAGAACCCATCCGAGGATGGGAATCACCAGGTGCGAATAGATCCAGAACAACTGCTTCATGGGCGAGGAGTTCGGCTGTGCCAGTTCCAGCATCAGCAGGTGCCCACCTGGGCGCAAGACACGATGAATCTCGCGGAATCCCTTGTCCAGGTCTTCGAAGTTGCGTGCTCCGTAGGCAACGGTTACAGCATCGAACGAGTTGTCGGCAAACGACAGGTGCATACAATCTTCGCGCTGGAAAGAAATCGTGCGCTCCAGCCTTCGTTGATTGACCTTATGGGCGGCTATCTCCATCATTTCCAGACTGATGTCGGCACCAGTCACGTGCCTGGGTTTCAGGCGTTCGGCTGCCAAGATGGCAAAGTCGCCCGTGCCTGTTGCTATGTCCAGAATGTCTTGTGGAGCATACGGTTTCAAAGAATCGATGGCCTTGTTGCGCCACAGACGGTCGATGCCCAGCGAGAGTGTATGGTTCAGGCGGTCGTAGGTGGGAGCGATGTTGTTGAACATCTTCTCCACCTGCGTGCCTTTACGTTCGCTTTTGTTATATGGCGTTACGATTTGAACTTGATAAGCCATTCCGTTATGTTCCTTTCGATGCGTTGTTCCAGATTGCCTTCGGTGTCGGCTGGTACGAACTTCTCGCCGATGATGTGCTCGTAGAGCTCGATGTAGCGTTCGCTCACACTTTGGGCGTATTCATCGGTGATTTCAGGCATCACCTGACCAGGTTGGTTCATGAAATTGTGCTCGATGAGCCACTGGCGTACGAACTCCTTTGAGAGTTGGCGCTGAGGTTCGCCCTTCGCGAAACGTTCCTCGTAGCCATCGGCATAGAAGTAGCGGCTGCTGTCGGGCGTGTGAATTTCGTCAATGAGGATGACCTTTCCGTCGCGCTTGCCGAACTCGTACTTTGTGTCAACAAGGATAAGCCCTTTGCTGGCAGCGATTTCCGTTCCACGCTGGAAGAGCAGACGTGTGTACTTGACCATCGTCTCCCAGTCTTCCTTGCTCACCAAACCTTGACGGATGATTTCCTCGGCTGAAATGTTCTCGTCGTGTCCCTCCTCGGCCTTTGTGGTGGGCGTGATGATGGGTTCAGGAAAACGTTCGTTCTCGCGCATTCCATCGGGCAGTTTCACACCACACAGCTCACGGCAACCGTTCTTGTACTCGCGCCAGGCAGAGCCCGTCAGGTAGCCGCGGATAATCATCTCCACACGGAAGCCTTCGGCACGCAGGCCAACGGTCACCATCGGGTCGGGTGTTGCCAGTTTCCAGTTGGGAACAAGGTCGGCTGTCTGGTCGAGGAATGAGGCGGCTATTTGGTTCAGTACCTGTCCCTTGTAAGGGATTCCCTTGGGCAGGATGACGTCGAAGGCCGATATCCGGTCGGTGGCCACCATCACCAGCAGGTCGTCGCCAATGTTATACACATCGCGTACCTTTCCGTGGTACACACTCTTCTGCCCGGGCAGATTCAGTTCAGTTCTTGTCAGTGCGTTCATATTTAATGATTTAAAGATTTTATGATTTTAGGATTTGGCTGGGCCTCCCTTTTTCTCCCCTATGGGGGGATTGGAAGAGGCTTCCCTTTCGTATGCCTCCACGATTTTGGTTACAAGTTTGTGGCGCAGGATGTCGCCTTTGTCGGTTTGAATGAACGAAATGCCCTTCACGCCTTGCAGAATCCGCATGGCATGAATCAGGCCCGACTGGGTGGAGTGGGGCAGGTCCACCTGCGTCATATCCCCCGTGATAACCATTTTCGTGTTCATGCCCATGCGGGTGAGGAACATCTTCAGTTGTGGGATGGTGGTGTTCTGTGCCTCGTCCAAGATGACGACAGCGTCGTTCAGCGTGCGGCCTCGCATGAAGGCCAGCGGAGCAATCTGTATCACCTTCTGTTCCATCATTTCTTGCAGTCGGGAGACGGGTATCATGTCCTCCAGCGCGTCGTAGAGCGGTTGCAGATAGGGATCTATCTTGTCCTTCATGTCACCTGGCAGGAAACCCAGTTTTTCACCTGCTTCCACAGCCGGACGCGAGAGGATTATCTTCCTCACCTCCTTGTTCTTCAACGCCCTTACTGCCAGCGCAATGCTGGTGTACGTCTTGCCGCTTCCGGCAGGGCCGATGGCAAAGACCATATCGTCTTGCTGGAAAGCTTCCACCAGCCGTTGCTGGTTCTTGCTTCGTGCCACGATGGGCCGTCCCTGTGTGCTGTAAACAATAACGTTCTTTTCGGCTTCGAGTTCTCTCTTTTCGCCTTTCACAATGCGCAGGATGTCTTCCTCGTTCATGCTGTTGTAGTGGAGACAGTGTTTCTGCATCCTTTCCACGTTCTCTTCAAACTCGGCCATCTGTTCCTCGTCGCCCATCACACGCAGCACGTTGCCGCGAGCCACGATGCGCAGCTTGGGATACAGGGCCTTTACCATTTGCAGATTGGCATTCCCCACACCGTAGAACACGATGGGGTCGGCATCCTCGAGTATGATATGTTTCTCTATCATGTTTCTTATTCAGCGTGCTGTGTCCAGTTGGTCAGGTAGTCGGCCATACCGTGTATAGGGCGTTTCAGGATGCGTCCCACGCGGAAACCCTCCAGGCGTGCAGCCTCTTCCAGTTCCGATGTGTAGTTGCTGGCAATGCCTCCGACGAAGGAAACGGGCAGGTCTTTGCGTCCGTAGCTTGCTACATTGCGGCTGAAGAAACTGCGGAAGTTCTCGACGAGGAAATCATGCACATCTGTCTCATTTCTGTGGCGGCTCAGGAACGGCACCAGCGAGGCCAGGAACCGGTTGCCTTGTGGCTGGCGATATACGCGGTCGAGAATGTCTATGCGTGAGAACCCCGTCTCTCTGGTGAAAGCCTCGCAGAGTTCTGGCGAGAAGATACCTTTCAGCACATTGCCCACCAGTTTGCGTCCCAATACAGCTCCGCTGCCCTCGTCGCCCAGAATCCATCCCAGCGGCGATACGTTGGCCACGATTTTCTCTCCGTCGTACAGGCACGAGTTGGAGCCCGTACCCAGGATGCAGGCAATGCCTTCGCGGTCGCCGCAAAGTGCGTGTGCGGCTCCCAGCATATCGCTGTCCACAGTGATGCGTGCGTGGGGGAAGAAGGTCTGTAGCGCACGATGCATTGTTTCGGAGTAGGGTGCCATGCAGCCTGCCCCATAGAAATGTACGAATAGGTTTGATGCGTCGAAGGGGGGCAGCGTGCGCAGGGTGCGTGCTATTTCCTCCTCGTTGTCTCTCATGGGGTTAATGCCTTGTGTTTCAAACTCCCTTTGTCCATCCGGCTCTACGAGCATCCATGATGTCTTGGTGCCTCCGCTGTCTGCTATCAGGTGTGTCATATATGTTGAATATTACTTAGTTGTGTCGTTCCAAATCTTGTCGAAATGCTGCCGTACCTGCTTCTCGTCGTCGATGATGCAGCGCAGCTGTTCCAGTCGTTCGGCATTGCCAAACTGAGTGTTGCCGCCCAGTTCCTCGGTCATCCACAGGTGCAGGTAGCCGCCTCGACCGTATTTCTCGCGCAGGTGCTGCAGCGTACGCTGATAGTGTTCCTCGCAGTCGAGGGTGGGGTAGTGGTCAAGTCCGAACTGTACGGTGCGTCGGATGATGTCCACAGGGTCGATATAGCGGTCGGCATCAGCCACGATGCGTCCGTATAGGCTACGAGGTGGATGAGCCGACGAGGCTCGGTGGTCTTCTACGGCCTCCGCCATTGTCTCTATCTGTTCCTCGCTGAACCACTGGCGCAGGCGCTTGTCAGTACGCATGATTCGAGCCGAAGTTTCGTGGTGCAGGTCGCGTCCCTCGATGAGTCCCGTATCGTGGTAGGCGGCAATAGTGTAAGCCATATCGATGTCGGCCCCAACGTGTTCCGCCAGTTCCACACTCTGCCTGATTACCATTTCGGCGTGTGCCCGTTGATGGGCCTTGTCGAACTTGTCGTATCGTGGCAGAATCTCGGTTTCGATATATTTCTTTAATTCACAATGCACAATTCACAATGCACAATTCATTATTCACGGTTGCTCGTCTTCCAGGCCTGCAGCAATTGCTTCTCGCGACAGTTCCATAGCATTCTTTATGTTCTCTGGCCCTTTGCCGATAGGCGGGATGGACTTGTGTATTTTCATGGTCAGTGGATGCCAGAAGACGAAGTTGATGGGGCCTCGCCGCCGGCTCAGCACCTGGTAGGGACCGTTCAGCGTGATGGGTACAACGGGCAGTCCGATTTCATCCGCCAACTGATAGGCACCTCGATAGAAGGGTCCCATGTGTCCTGTCAGCGTACGTTCGCCCTCAGGAAACACCACCAGAGAAGTGCCGTTCTGCAGCACAGCGCGAGCTCGGTCGTGAGTCTGCTGTAATGCTTTAGGCCCACGCTTATCCACAAAGATGTGGCCGGCTGCCTCGCATGCTTTGCCCACGAGAGGGACACTGCGAAGCTCACGCTTCATCATCCACTTGAAGTTGCGCCCCAGATAGCCGTAGATGAGAAAGATGTCGAAGGCTCCCTGATGGTTGGCTACGAAGACATAGGAGGTTTTATGGTCGATGTTTTCGTGTCCTTCGATACGTACGGGCAGCAACAGTATCCGGATGAACCAACGTGCCCAGATGTGTCCTGGCCAGTAGCCCCAGAAGTGGGCACTGCCCAAGGTGGAGCCGATGATGGTGACGATGGCCGTCAAGGCGGTTATGAGTAGCAACAGCGGTGCTGCGATGAATATCTGATAGATGCGATAGAGTATCTTCATTTCCTAAAAAGCTACATCTATAAACATTTGGTTATCAAATAACTTCTATCCCAAGCTTCTTGCAGAG
>CACZRZ010000110.1 GCA_902783655.1 uncultured Bacteroidales bacterium | reverse complement strand
TTTTATTATTATGAATACATCAATGAACGATACGTCCACTCAAATACAAACTACTCCCCGCCCTACAAGGGAGGGGCAGGGGGGAGGGTCTTTGGTTCCGCGCCAATTTCTCTTCACCTTCATCCTCATCACTACGCTGTTTGCCCTCTGGGGCTTTGCCAACGACATCACGAACCCCATGGTGGCAGCCTTCCAGACACTGATGGAGATATCGGCGGCGAAGGCTTCGATGGTGCAGTTCGCCTTCTATGGCGGCTATGCCACGATGGCAGTGCCGGCCGCGCTGTTCATCCGCAAGTATTCGTATAAGGTGGGTGTGCTCATCGGACTCGGACTGTATGCCGTGGGGGCCTTCCTGTTCATCCCGGCAGCACAGTTCCAGGAGTTCACCTTCTTCTGCGTGTCGCTCTACATTCTCACCTTCGGACTGGCTTTCCTCGAGACCAGTGCCAACCCCTTCATCCTGTCGCTGGGCCCGAAGGAGAACAGTACGCGCCGTCTCAACCTGGCTCAGGCGTTCAATCCCGTGGGCTCGCTTTCGGGTATGGCGGTTGCTTCGTTCATCGTGCTTCCCAACCTCATTTCCGACCGTCGCGATGCTACCGGACAGATTGTCTATCACGGACTGAGTGAGGCAGAGAAGGCCAATATCCGCCTCCACGACCTGGCCGTCATCCGCGATCCTTATGTGGCCATCGGTCTTGTGGTGCTGGTGATGTTCATCGTCATTGCCCTCACCAAGATGCCATCGCTCAAGGGCGAACAGGACGGGAAGACCAGTGCGCGCACCACGCTCTCCCGTCTGTGGCACAACCGCATCTATCGCAATGGTGTGTTCGCCCAGGTGCTCTATGTCGCTGCCCAGATTATGGTGTGGACCTTCATCATCCAGTATGCCGACCACCTTGGCATCGACAAGGCCACGGCCCAGCGCTACAACATCCTGGCCATGTCGCTGTCCTTGACGGGGCGCTTCGTGGGTACCTACATCATGAAGTACATCAACCAGCGTCGCCTCTTGGCCATCTTTGGCGTGGGTGCTTCGGTATGTACGCTCGGAGCCATCTGCATCGAAGGCATGTGGGGCCTGTACAGTCTGGTGTGCATCAGTCTGTTCATGTCCATCATGTTCCCCAGCATCTACGGCATTGCCCTCGAGAACGTTAAGAGCGAGGACACCTCGCTGGGGGCTGCCTTCTTGGTAATGGCCATCGTGGGCGGAGCTTTGATGCCTCCCCTGCAGGGACACCTCATCGACCAGCAGGTCATCTTCGGCTGGCCCGCCGTCAATGTCTCGTTCGTCCTGCCTTTTATCTGCTTCGTCTTTATTACCATTTACGGCTATCATACATATAAAAAGGGAACCCTTCCCCTTACCCATCCCTAGGGACTCTCCCCCCGCCCTCCCTGTTAGGGAGGGAGCAGTTACATTAGAGAACTGAGAACTAACTAATACACCCTAATAATATATATATAATAATGAATACATCCACTCAATTACATTCTGCTCCCTCCCTAACAGGGAGGGCGGGGGGAGAGTCTTTTGGTTTCCCCCAGAAACGTCATGGAGTGCCCGTGAAGCGTTATGTGCAGACAATGGACCTGAAGGACGACCCTGCCCTGATCGCAGAGTATCGCCGTCGGCATAGTCGCGAGGAGTCGTGGCAGGAGATTCGCGACGGCATCCGCGAGGTTGGCATCCTGGAGATGGAACTCTATATCCTGGGCACCCGCCTGGTGATGATAGTGGACACGCCGATCGACTTCGACTGGCCCACGGCAATGGCCCGACTGGCCACCCTGCCTCGTCAGCAGGAGTGGGAGGACTACATGGCGATGTTCCAGAAGTGTGCCGAAGGTGCCACCAGCAACGAGAAGTGGCAGATGATGGACCGAATGTTTTATCTTTATGATTAGTATATGAAAGCATTACAAATTACTGATACCTTCAAGATGGAGGTTATCGAATTGGAGAAACCCCAGCCCCAGGCAGGCGAGGTCTTGCTGCGCATCAAGTTCGTGGGATTTTGTGGTTCTGACCTCAATACTTGGCGTGGCCGGAATGCCTTGGCACTGAAGCCCGTCATTCCGGGTCACGAAATCAGTGCCACCATCGAAAGGGTGGGAGAGGGCGTTCCTTCCAACTTACAGCCAGGACAGATCGTGACCGTCGATCCCTACACAGCTTGTGGCAACTGTTCCAGTTGTCGCCGTCGTCGTTTCAATGCCTGTCAGCACAACGAGACGCTGGGCGTGCAGCGCCACGGGGCCATGCGCGAATACATCTGCCTCCCCTGGCAGAAGGTGATTCCTGCCGAAGGGCTCGAGTTGCAGGACATCGCCCTCATCGAACCCATGAGCGTGGGCTTCCATGCTGTGGACCGTGGCCAGGTGACGGATGCCGACACGGTTCTTGTCATTGGCTGCGGCATGATTGGTGTGGGCGCCATCGTGCGTGCCAGTCTTCGTGGTGCCACCGTCATCGCCATGGATCTCGACGATGAGAAACTGGCCTTGGCCCGTGAACTGGGTGCCGCCGCCACTGTCAACAGCGGTACGGACGATGTCCATGCCCGTCTGCAGGAACTGACCAACGGTGCAGGTCCCGACGTGGTCATCGAGGCTGTCGGTGCGGCTCCCACCTATAACATTGCCGTCAACGAGGTGGCTTTCACCGGTCGCGTTGTCTGCATCGGCTATGCTCCTGGCGATGTCTCGCTGCCCACCCGCTTCTTTGTGCAGAAGGAACTCGACATCCGTGGTTCGCGCAATGCCTTGCCCGACGATTTCCGTGCTGTCATCCGATACCTGCGTCGCGGCACCTGTCCCACGGCACGCCTCATTTCTGGCATCGTCAGTCCCGAGGAGGCGCCCCAGGCCATGCAGCAGTGGCACGATGCCCCTGGCCGCGTCTTCCGCATACTGGTGAAGTTCTAAACTGGTATTAAACACTAATTGCACTATCTTTGAGGCTCTTTAAGTCTCGAAGATAGGCTTCACCTCGGAAAACATCAAATAAATTTGTGTTTTCGCTCGGTTTGCACTATCTTTGCAGAACTTTTTACGTATGACATTTAACATTAGCAATGAAAAAGAATCTCGACACCATCTGCATACACGGTGGATGGAAACCCAAAAAGGGTGAACCACAACAGTTACCCATTTACCAAAGTACGACATTCCGCTATGAGACCAGCGAACAGATGGCCAAGTTGTTCGACCTGGAAGAGGAGGGCTACTTCTACACCCGTTTGGCCAATCCCACGGTGGACGCGGTGGCCAAGAAGATTGCTGCACTGGAAGGCGGCGTGGGCTGCGTGCTGACCAGCAGCGGACAGGCCGCCAACTTCTATGCCATATTCAATATATGTCAGTCGGGCGACCATTTCATCACCTCTAACAACATTTATGGTGGTACGTACAACCTCTTCGGCGTGACAATGAAGAAACTGGGCATCGAATGCACCTTCGTTGACCCCGAATGGTCGGACGAACGCATCGAGCAGGAGTTCCGCCCCAACACGAAGTGCTTCTTCGGCGAAACCATCTCCAATCCCGGATGCTGTGTCTTCGACATAGAACGGTTCGCCCAGATGGCACATCGCCACGGCGTGCCTCTCATCGTCGACAACACCTTTGCCACGCCCATCAACTGCCGTCCCTTCGAGTGGGGCTGTGATATCGTCACACACTCTACCACTAAATATATGGACGGACACGCCACACAGGTGGGCGGCGCCATCGTTGACAGCGGAAACTTCGACTGGGAGGGACAGGCTGCGGCTTTCCCTGGTCTGACCACCCCCGACGAGAGTTATCACGGTCTGACCTACACCAAGGCCTTTGGCAAGGGTGCCTATACAACGAAACTCGTTGCACAGTTGATGCGTGACCTGGGCAGCATCCCCGGTCCGCAGAATGCCTTCCTCCTGAATCTCGGACTGGAGACCCTCCACCTGCGTATGGCCCGTCACTGTGAGAATGCGCAGAAGGTGGCTGAATGGCTCGAGCGGAATCCTCGTGTCTCGTGGGTAAACTATGCCGGCCTGCCCAGCAACAAACACTACAAGCTGGCTCAGAAATACCTTCCCAACGGTAGCTGTGGCGTCATTGCCTTCGGCCTGAAGGGCACACGTGAGGATGCCATCAGGTTCATGGACAACCTCGACTTCATCTCCATCGTTACTCATGTGGCCGATGCCCGTACCTGTGTCCTCCATCCCGCCAGTCACACCCATCGTCAGCTCTCCGACGAACAACTGCGCGAGGCCGGAGTGGCACCCGACCTCGTCCGTCTGTCCGTTGGCATCGAGTCTGTCGATGACATCATTGCCGACCTCCAGCAGGCAATGGAGCGGATGTCGTAATGTCCATCATCCTACTCCAAAAGTGTGGATTCTGCTTAAACATGAATTGCCGTTTATTTGTACGTTTATTTCCTGTTTGTAATAGAACAAAAATTGGCGCTAATCTTTTCACGAAATGGGATAAATAATTCCGCAAATTGGGATAAATAATTCCGCAAATTGAGATAAATCCAATCGCTAATTATTACTAATCAGCTTCCCGCGAGACGGGAAGCTTTTTTTTGTATCTGTTGTTTCCGCGCGACTTGTTATATACGGGTTGGATGGATTTTATTTATGACGTTATTTTTTCATTGCTTTGTATGTAATTTTCTTGTCGGTTTGTTCTTGGTGGTATTCTTTTTGGGTATGGAAATATCGTGAAATGAAGAGGTGGCTGGTGTGCTGAGAAATTTGATGGATCATGAATGGCTGATGCTTGAGCTTTGTATGAATAGAAGACTATAACAGACGTGACAGAAAACTTTCCACGAGTTGGAAGACTAACTGGCCGTAATTTGTATCTTAATTTATCCCAGTTTGTGGTTTTGTTTATCCCAATCTGTGTTAAGGTTTGTGTCGATTTGTGTTTTTGATTGCCGATGATTTGACATTACCTATTGAGGGGGGGCTCGGAGGCGACGTATGGTTTGAGCTTTTCCCACGCGTGGGACAAGCTTGATCCATACGTGGGATGAGCTTTTCCCATGCGTGGGAAAAACCGGGACGTTCTTTCCTGGTCCCGTTCCTGTCAATTTCTCTTTTTTCTCACGTCCTACGTTATACATTTCACCTTCATTGCCTGTTTTGTGTTTTACATTTTAATTTCAACCTGCATTTTACTTACAATTTCTCTTTTCCGTGTTTTGTTTCCCATTTTGAACAGTAAATCTTTAATAATTTTCACATTTTTACCCCCCCCCATGTGTTAATTTCTGTTAAATTATGAACAAAAAGACACGATTTTCTATTAAATATAATGTATATATGAGAGGAAGGTTGTATCTTTGCACCAGGTATAAGAATTGTTGGTATTTCCAGTAATTCCACAGAGAGATAGAAACAAACGTTGCATGGTTTAAAGATTGGTTTTCAATCGATAAAATGCGGCGATAAGATAAAAAGGGAGTGAAGAATAAGACTATGAGAATGTTCAAAAAGGGAATGATTGTTACGTATTTTGCTGGTACGAGGCTGGAAAGACGTAGGCTTTGGGGTATATCTATATTCCTCTTCCTTAGCGTTTTACCCAGTTTTGGTCAGAAATTCGCAATCCGCAACAACTTGCTCTACGACGCAACGCT
>CACZRZ010000109.1 GCA_902783655.1 uncultured Bacteroidales bacterium | reverse complement strand
TGATGTTGTCTTCGTGATACTTCTCTGTATGGGATATTCCTACTACGGACTCACAGGAGCCGGCATAGCCCTTTCGCTGGTTGCCTTGTTCGACCTGCTGATGATAAGTACCGTTTATGGTGCTTATTATCATGTGCATATTCGGCTGCGCACCCTTCGGCTCATTCTTCCCCAAGCGCTTTTCTTGGCAGCTACGGTTGTCATCTGTCTCTGGGCACCCACTTTGTGGAAGTATGTCCTGGGGCTCGTATGCCTTCTGTTGTCTGTCGCTTTCTCATGGCGTTGCCTGTCTCCCGAACTGCCCATTGTGAAGCGATTCGGTCGATTCCTGAGGAAATAGACCTCCTTTGACTGGGCTCCTTCTCAGACTGACAAAAAAAGGCAAGAAACCTGGTTTCCCCAAGTCTCTTGCCCTGACTTCACGCAGAACGTTGGTTATGCCCAGTCCGTGAGGTCTGCCTCAGCGATGTAGGGCAGTTGGTTCTCTTCTATGGTCTTCTTGGCAAGGTCTGTGTTGTCGGTGCGGAAGACGAGGATGCCCTTTCCGCGCAACAGGAACGTATAGATGTACGTGATGCTGATGCCGGCCAGGCTGAAGAGCTTGATGACATCGGCAGCGGAACCGGGCTTGTTGTCGAGCTGCAGGGCGAAGACATCGGAGATGGCAACGGCAATGCCGGCTTTCTTCAGTTCTTCACAGGCACGCATGGGCTCAGCACATACGATACGCAGGATTCCGTACTCAGCCGTATCGGCAATGGTGGTGGCGATGAGCTGAATGTTTGCTTCCTTTAGGGCGTCGAGAACCTTGATGAGTGTACCGGAACGGTTCTCAATGAAGATGGAAAGTTGATGGATAGTCATGACGATTTACTATTTGACAATTTACTATTTACAATTTACAATTTACAATTTACTATTTACAATTTACTGATATACTTTGCGCTTGTCCTCGACACGCACGGCCTTGCCTTCGCTTACGGGCAGCGTGCCCAGGGGAACCAGTTTCACGATGGGGGTGAGCAGGATTTCGTCCTTCAGACGGCGACGAATCTCCTTCTCCAGAGCCTGCAGCTTGGCGTAGTCGTCGGTGGACTGTGCGAGTTCAACCTCTACGGTCATGTTGTCGTTCTCCTCGTCGGTGGTGAGTGTGATGAGATAGTTGTTGGCCAGTTCGCTGAACTGCATCAGAATCTTCTCAATCTGGATGGGGAAGATGTTCACGCCACGCAGCACCATCATGTCGTCCGAACGTCCTTTCATGCGGTCCAGACGGATGTGGTTGCGACCGCAGGGGCAGGTACGGCCAAGAACACGGGTGAGGTCGCGTGTGCGATAGCGCAACAGCGGCATAGCCTCGCGACAAAGCGTCGTGAGCACCAGTTCGCCAATCTCGCCGTCGGGCACGGGCTCCAGTGTGTCGGGGTCAACAATCTCCACGATGTAGTAGTCCTCCCAGAAGTGTAATCCGTTCTGCTCCGGACATTCAAACCCTACACCGGGTCCGCACATTTCCGACATGCCAAAGGAGTTGTAGGCCTTCACGCCCATCATGTCCTCGATGCGCTTGCGCTGTTCCTCGCTGTGAGGTTCGGCACCGATGGCCAGCACCTTCAACTTGGTGTCGCGACGTGGGTCCACGCCTTCCTCCTTCATCACCTCGTAGAGGCGGGTGACGTAGCTGGGTACAGCGTGAATGGCTGTGGTGCCGAAGTCCTTGATGAACTTAATCTGACGAAGAGAGTTGCCTGCAGCGGCAGGAACGGTCAGCATGCCCAGTTTCTCGGCTCCGTACTGGAATCCCAAACCTCCCGTGAACATACCGTAGCCACTGGAGTTCTGGAACACATCGTCGGGGCGCAGACCCACCATCCACAGGTTGCGTGCCACCTGGTTTGCCCATTCGTCCAGGTCCTTCTTGGTGTGAAGGATGACGGTGGGGTTACCTGTGGTGCCGCTGGAGGAGTGGAGACGAACGCAATCGCGCAGGGGGACGCAGGACATCCCAAAGGGATAGGTGTCGCGCAGGTCCTGTTTCGTGGTGAACGGTATTTTGCGGACATCCGCCAGTGTCTTGATGTCGTCGGGCGTGATGCCAGCCTCCGCAAACTTCTTGCGATAAAACTCGTTGTTCATGCAGTGGCGAACAGTCTTCTGCAGGCGCTCCAGCTGGAGGGCCTCAATCTGCTCGCGCGTCAGCGTTTCAAATTCAGGATTAAAGTAATTACTCATTATGATTAAAGTTTACGTTTGTCAATGACGTGTGCACTCTTGCCCTGACTGCGTTCGATGGTGCCGGGAGCCTTGAGCTGAACCTTGGCGGCGATGCTGAGCACGCTCTTAAGTTTGGCAGCAAGGCGTTTCTCCAGTTCGTCGACGGCGGCGGGAGTGTCGAAGGTGGAGGTGAACACCTCTTGGCGCAGTTCCACCTGTACCTGCAGGGTGTCGAGGTTGTTGACACGGTCCACCACCAGCATATAGTGTGGGGCAAACTCGGGCATGCTGAGCACCACGCTCTCCACCTGCGACGGGAATACGTTGATACCGCGGATGATGAGCATATCGTCCGAGCGTCCTTGTATGCGTCCCATGCGCACTTCGGTACGACCGCAGTCGCACGTTCCGGGCAGGAGGCTGCAAAGGTCGCGGGTACGATAGCGCAGCACGGGCATACCTTCCTTGGTCAGCGTCGTGAACACCAGTTCACCCGTTTGTCCGGCTGGTAGCGGCTCCAGGGTTACGGGATTAATGATTTCGGGGTAGAAGTGGTCCTCACAGATGTGCGAGCCATTCTGCATCTGACATTCGTAGCTCACGCTGGGGCCCATCACCTCGGACAGACCATAGATGTTAAAGCCTTTCAGACCCAGCCGGGCTTCTATCTCCTGTCGCATGCTTTCCGTCCAGGGCTCGGCACCGAAGGCTCCAACGCGCAGTTTCAGGTCTTCCTTCCTGATGCCCAGTTTGTCCATCGTCTCTGCCAGATACAGGGCATAGGATGGCGTGCAGGCCAAGCCTGTGATGCCCAGGTCGCGGATGAGCTTGAGGTGCTTCTCGGTGTTACCTGTTCCGGCCGGAATCACGGAGGCTCCGATGTGCTCCACACCATAGTGGGCACCCAGTCCGCCCGTGAACAATCCATAGCCGTAGGCAACGGAGAAGATGTCGTCGCGGGTCACACCGTAGGCTGTCAGGCAGCGGGCCATACATTCGCTCCACACACCGATGTCCTTGCGGGTATAGCCCACGATGGTGGGATTGCCCGTGGTGCCACTGGAGGCGTGTATGCGGATGATTTCGCTCTGTGGAGCAGCCTGCAGTCCGAAGGGATAGTTGTCGCGCAGGTCCTTCTTTGTGGTGAAGGGCAGCTTCGTGATGTCCTCGATGGTCTGTATGTCATCGGGGCGTATGTCCAGTTCCTGCAACTTATTGCGGTAGAAGGGCACGTTGTGGTAAACGTACTCCACTATCTTATGCAGTCGTTTTCCCTGCAAGGCGCTTCTTTCGTCGCGGCTCATGCATTCTTTATTTGGGTTCCAAATCATGTTATTCTATTGTTAAACGGTTTTGTCCCATGCAAAATTACAATAAATTCTGCGTTCGGGCAAGTTTTTATGGTTGTTACATTAGTTTTTTTCGTAGCACTGGAACATACGTGCGACGTCGGCCCTGGGCAACTGGGGGGTGAAAAGGCTCACCAGCAGTACCACAGGGAAACCGCCCAGCATGGCAATGGCACCGCAGTTGATGGGACTGAAGGGATTGCCCAGCAGCATGTTCAGTACCGTTATGCCCACGCCCCAGGCAAAGCATGCCCAAACGGCTGCTGTGGTTGCCCAACGCCAGTAGAGACCCAACATGAAGGGAGCCAGGAAGGCACCGGCCAGAGCACCCCACGAGATGCCCATCAGCTGGGCGATGAAGGTGGGGGGATTCAGGGCTATCATCAGCGATATGACAATAAAGAAGACGATGAGCACGCGCATGACAACCACCTTACGACGCTCTATCTTCTCTGCCACAATGTCGTCGATGGATCCTTCTTCCACCTCGCCGGGCAAGGATTTCTTGTCACGATAGATGAGGTCGAGGGTCATGGTGGAACTGGAGGTCAGGACCAGCGAAGCCAGTGTTGACATGGAGGCGGAGAGCACCAGCAGCACCACAAGGGCGATGAGCACATCGGGCAGCGTCACCAGCATGGCAGGTACAATCGAGTCGAAGGCTATCTTTCCGTTGGCTCCAATCACAGGGTCGTACAGACGACCGAAGCCGCCAAGGAAATAACAACCGCCGGCTACGATGAAGGCAAAGATGGTGCTGATGATGGTGCCGCGCTTGATAGCGCTCTCGTCCGTAATGCTATAGAATTTACCCACCATCTGAGGCAGTCCCATCGTGCCGAGCGACGTCAGGATAATCACGCCGAGCAGTCCCCAGGGATCGGGACCTAACCATGTGGCAAACATTCCACTGCCGGGTTCCGTGGCTCCGTCGGCAGGCAGTTGTGCCAGTTTGTTGACGGCCTCCGTCAGTCCGCCCTGTGCCGAGAGTACGGCCAGGATGACGGCTACGATGCCGAACAGCATGATGATGCCCTGTATGAAGTCGTTCATGGCTGTGGCCTTATAACCACCCAGGATGACATAGACGGCGGTGAGGGCGGACATGATGACTACGCAATACTCGTATGGAATGTTGAAACCCATCTCGAAGAGCCTGGAGATGCCGCTATAAACACCTGCGGTGTAAGGGATGAGGAACACAAATGCAATGACGGAAGCCACCACACGCAAGCCTTGGCTGTTGAAACGTGTCCCAAAGAAGTCGGGCATGGTGCGGCTCTCGATGTGCTGGGTCATCAGCTTGGTGCGCCTGCCCAGTATGAGCCAGGCCAGCAACGAGCCGATGACGGCATTGCCCACACCAATCCATGTGCTGGAAAGTCCGTATCTCCAGCCGAACTGTCCGGCATAGCCTACGAAGACTACAGCAGAGAAATAACTGGTGCCAAAGGCGAAGGCTGACAGCCACGGGCCTACGGAACGACCGCCCAGAACGAAACCTTCCACACTGCTGGCTTGCTTGCGGGAATAGAGGCCAACTCCAATCATGATGGCCAAGAATATGATGGTTAAAAGCACTTTTATAAACATGGCGATATGTTTAATAAATTAATAATCAATATATTCAAAATTAATAAAACAGAGATTCAAATAAGCCTGGCAACTAATTCTTTATTCTAAATTAGTTAAAGCGTACTTGCATCTGGCACATGACGGAATGATTGTTGCCATGTACGAACTGCGTGGCGGGGTCGTCTGGCTTACCTGTCAGGTAGGCGTTCAGATAGACGTACTGCACTTGCAGTCGGCATTTCTTGAAGAACCAATACTGCAGGCCTGCGATGACCTTGTGCTGGTCCATTCCACGGGAGGTGTTGAAGTTGAAATAGTCGTACGAACCTACGAACTCCACTTTCGGAGTGCCCAGGGGTACGGAACCTGTAATATAACCTCCTCGGCTGACCACGTTGCGGTCGTAGCCTTCCAGGTATTCGCCGTGGACGTTGAACGCCTTGCTCTTATAGTCGGCACCCACTGTCCAGCGATTGCGCTTATAGTCGTCTCCGGCCTGTATGGTCGGGTTATAGACGGAAGTCCTGCCAGCGGCGAGTATGTTGTGTCCGCGTCCGATTTGTCCTGAAGCCACCAGGTTCAAACCCTTCACGGGACGATATTCCACGCGGGCAATGATGTCCTTGAAGTTGTTGCCGTCTTTTTTGTTGATACCCTGTCCGTCCATCACTTGCAGTTCGTAGCGCAGTTTGGCATTGTTGGTCTCGCCGTAGAGCGAAAGACCCAGGTCACGGCCATACTGCACACCCATGAGGGGGTCGCTGCCGCAACCAGTCAGATAGGTTACGCCTTCCGAATACACATCGATGGCTTCCATGGAAGTGGGGGAGAGGGGGTTCTCGAGAGACAGACCATTCTTGAACTGACCCAGACGGACGGTGAGTGCTTTGTTCTTGGTGATGCGAAAGTCTGTGTAAAATTCCTGTACGACACTCGAGAAGTCGTGCATGAATAGGAACGACCAGCGGTCGGTGATTTGGGCATTGGCCCAGAATAGAACTCGTCTTAAAAGAAAAGTGTTGGTGTTGGCGCCGCCTTGATGAGCGTAAGTGTAGCCACCCTGTGCGTAACCGTGGAGTTGGATGCGGTCGGCAACATCCTTCATCCAGTCGGGTGCCTTGTCTGGCACGATTTTCCTCAGCATCCTTTGCTCTTCCTGAGGGCTTTCGGCCTGCTCTGTGGACTCTGTGTCTTGGACAGCTTGTTCCTGTTGTCCCATGGCGGCTGTGCTACTGAAGATGGCCAGTGCCACAGCCAGCGTAGCTTTCGTGAAGAAGTCTTTCGTCTTCATAATTTAAATAATTAAAGTTAATAAAAAAGGGTTTATTATTAAATTGAATGGTTGGCTTCGAATACCTGCATGCGTTTCTCCAGTTGCTCGTACTGATGGTCCTCGATGAACGAGGTGCATACGCGCAGTCCCTCTTGATGGCTGCCAGTGGTGACGAGGCAGATGGCGCTGACACCATAGTACATCAGTTCGTGGGCAAGTTGTCCGCTGGTCATGCCTGGGTAGCCTATGGTGAAGTAGAAACCGTCGGCTACGGGCTGGTCTCCGTCTTTATCATAGACGATATAGAATCCATGACGCAAGAATATCTCTTTCAGTTTCTTAGCTCTTTCTCCATAAACCTTTACTTCATCACGGAAACGATACTCTCCATCGCAGGCTGCACGGAACATTTCTGCCAGGGCATATTGTGCTGAGTGACTGGTTCCAGACGACAAGGCGTATAGCATGCGCGTACTGAAGACCAGTCCGAAGGGCAGTCCCTCGTAGCGTTCGCTGAGGTCGGGGAAGTGGCGATGGAACAGCTTGTCGCTGATGCACACCACACCAATGCGTTCTCCGGCATAAGAGAAAGCCTTCGAACCGCTGATGAGCAACATGTAGTTGTCGGTATAGCGGGCCACGGTGGGTTGGTAGGGAGGTTCGAAAGGTACGCTCAGGTCCTGACGGAAGTCCATGGCGAAGTAGGCCAGGTCCTCCATGATGATGGTGTCGTACTGTGTAGCCAGTTCGCCTATGGTCTGCAATTCCTGCTCCGTCAGGCACACCCACGAGGGGTTGTTGGGATTCGAATACACGATGGCGCAGATGTTGCCCTTCGAGAGGTAACTCTCAAGCTTGCCGCGCAGACGGGGGCCACGATAGTCGTAAACATCAAAGGTCTCGTATCGTACACCCTGCACCTGTAACTGCATCTTCTGTACGGGGAAGCCCGGGTCGATGAACAGCACCGTGTCCTTCCGCTTGTCGGCCTGCGAGCAGGTCAGAAACGAAGCGTAGGTGCCCTGCATGCTTCCCGTCACGGGCACACATCCCTCCGCAGCCACATCCACGCCGATGAATGCCTTCACGAAGCGCGATGCCTGGCGTTTCAGTTCGGGATAGCCCTGGATGTCGGGGTAGGAGTGGGCTATGCCCTCCTGCAGGGCCTTGATTTGTGCATCCACTCCCACCTTGGCGGCAGGCAGACCGGGGATGCCCATCTCCATCTTTATGAATTCCACACCCGACTGTCGCTCTGCCATTGCAGCCACCTGCTTCACCTCGCGGATGGTGGCCTTGGCAAAGTCCTGAATGCCCATTTCGGCTATTAGACCGTCAACGATATTTCTCTTTATAGGGGTTTCTTTATCCTCCATAATCCTTTTACCTAACAAATTTACTAAATTTGGATGCAAATATAAGCATTTTAACGCAAAGAACCGCGTAAAAGCGTAAAAATCTTAGCTTTTGCGCGGTTTTTTATCAATTAGTCTTGTTGTTCACCCCTGCTGTGCGCGGCCAATAGACAAAGCCTTGACGTTGGCCTCGACGATGGCATCACCCTTGCGTGCAAAAACGCGGCGGATGGCAGCCTCCAGCTTGTCGTAGTCTATGCCGAGGGCACGCTGGGCGGCACCCAGGAGGATGACGTTGGCCGAACGGGGTATTTGGTTGTCCTTGGCCAGTTGCTCGATGTCGATGGCAACTACGTGGGGCAGTTTGTCCAGTTCTGCCTTTATGTCCTCGATGGGGGGATAGTTGGGGATGTTCACGAACGGTGCGCTGGACGTGATGACCCAGCCCTCCCGGTTCAGGTATGGCAGGTAGCGCAGGGCTTCCATGGGTTCCATGGATATGATGACGTCGGCACCGCCTTTCGGAATCAGGTCGCTGGCGATGGGCAGGGAACTGATGCGAAGGTTCGACTGCACGTCACCCCCACGCTGGCTCATGCCGTGCACCTCGGCCTGTTTGATGTATAGGTTCTCGTTCATAGCGGCCTCGCCAATGATGGTAGCGATAGAGAGGATACCTTGTCCTCCTACACCGCAAAGTATGATGTCTGTTTTCATTTCTTTCCCTCCTGTGCTTTCTTTTGTTTCAAATGTCTTTGTAAAGTCTGCATACACTCACGGCGTGGAATGATGACAGAGGTACCTTTGTAATTAATCTCATCACGAATCATCTGAGTGATCTCCGGCATGTTCTTTGGCAGGGGAACAACAACCTTCAAGTGTTCGTCGCTCAAACCAAGACCGCGACAGATAGCTTCGAACTTATTCGTACCGGCAGAGTCCTGACCACCCGTCATACCCGTTGTCAGGTTATCGCTGATGATGACGGTGATGTTGGCATTCTCGTTGATAGCATCCAGCAGGCCCGTCATACCGCTATGGGTAAATGTAGAGTCGCCAATGATGGCAACGGCAGGCCATTGTCCAGCATCGGCAGCACCCTTAGCCATTGTGATAGAGGCACCCATATCCACACAAGAATGGATAGCGCGGAATGGGGGCAGGAAGCCCAGCGTGTAGCAACCGATATCGCCGAAGACGCGAGGATTCTCGTATTTCTTCAGTACCTCGTTCAGGGCAGCATAGACATCGCGGTGGCCGCATCCCTGACAGAGTGCTGGTGGACGGGGAACGATGTCTTCGCAGGGGGCGAAGCATTCATCAGTCTTCATACCTAATGCTTTCTTCACGATATCAGGAGTCAGTTCACCTGTGCGGGGCAGGG
>CACZRZ010000108.1 GCA_902783655.1 uncultured Bacteroidales bacterium | reverse complement strand
GAAGCCATGAACCTGAACGACAGCATCTACAACGAGCGCGTCGGTCAGCTGACATCGAATCTCAGGGCCCACTACGAACTGGAACAGCAACAGTCAGAACTGCTTCGCCAGAAAAGCATCGTTGGCAAACAGCAACGGGCCATCGTTCTCCTCGTGGCACTGATGCTTGTGTTGGCAACGTTGTCAGTCTTCATCTACAGACGCAGGGGCACGGCGGCAAAGCGCGACGACAACAAGGCCGAGCCTGCCGAAGATGCCGAAAAGCCACAGACCGACGCATCGGCGGAAACGAACTATACCAAGGTGAAGGATGGCATGTATCTGAAGAACATGTCATCGGCCGACCGCCAGTTCATATTGAATGTCGTGGATTATGTCCACGCCAACATGAAGGTGCGCAAGATCACCATCGACCAACTGGCGGAGGAGATGTGCATGAGCCGCTCGCAATTCAGCCGCCGCATCACGGCACTTACGAAGGAGAGCCCCAATGCCTTCATCACCCGCATACGCATGGAAAAGGCCGTGCGACTGCTGAAGGACACCAACATGTCGATAAAGGAGATTGCCTACGACTGCGGCTTCGACGAGTCGAACTACTTCATCCGCGTGTTCCGGCAGATGTACGACATGACTCCCCAGCAGTATCGCAATGCACCGATATAGGCACGAGCGCCGGTGGCAACGGCCAGCCCTCATTGCATCAGTTCACGACCGACTGGGATTCAACAAGCGTCGGGATGACGTTTGACGTATCAACCGGCATCGTTTGTCAGCAGGATTACTCTTCAACTTGTGGGCCTTCGCATCCTGAACGCATAGGGAGTTGCTTGACGCACAATTGTCCGTCAAGAGAAGGGACGTGTCGTTTCAACTCCAACGACGTGTCGTTTCTCTTGACGGACAATTGTGCGTCAAGAGAAACGACATGAAGCCGATTGACAGAGGATGTATGCAAGGGGGGATAACGAACCGTCATCCGGCGGTGCCTTTCATGCGTGACATCACCAGCCGTATTTCGTCGTAGGTGACATCGGGAGGGCAATGGTCGTGTATGATGTATAGTGGTGCATCGGCACCTGCTGCATCGATGGCGTGGCGGATGACATTGGCACGCTCGGGGGGAATCAGTGTGTCGAAGGCTATCTCGCCGGACTCTACGTAGCGCATCAGGTGTCCCATCACGGTAGACTGCGTGAGTTTGCGTTCATGGGCAATGGCGTCGGGCAAAAGTCCGCGCTTGAAGAGGTCGAAACTCACCTCCCAGGTCTTCGGTTTGGGTTCCTTCTTCGGCTTTTCCTTGCGCTTGCGCTCACGTTTCTTCTTCAGCATGTCCTCGTCCAGGGCATCCAACATCGACATCTGCTTCTCGTGCAGGTAGGTGGTGATGGAGAATCCCTTGTCGGCAATCTGTCCGAGCAGGTAACGGCGCGAGAGCCACGTCTGCCTGAGGTCGGGCAGCAGGCGTCCCAGGCGCTGCATGGCCTGTTTGTTGCCGGTCTGCACTTCGGCAGTCAACTGCAGGGGACGGGCGAAAAGTTGTTCGAGCTCTTTATCGAAATAGGTGGCACTGCGGCGTACACGGTCGAGGAAATCAGGTTCGTGCAACTGGCTGGTGGTTCGCTGACGGATGAAGGCTGTCCACTTGTTGGCCACGTCCACAACACGCTGGCGCAGGCCGTCGAGGGTCTGCTTCTGCAGGTGGTCGAGCTGGGAGTGGCTGTGGTAGAAATATTCGGAGAAGAGGCGCAACAGTTGCTCCTGCAGATAGAGGAGCGGACGGAAGTCGAAGAGTTCGAGCAGGAGGTGGCGGAAGTATTCCTCCTTCAGGGCTGGCAGTTGCTCGATGCTGCGCTGTGCCTCTGCCTCCTGCTGGCTGATGTAGCTGTCGACGCGCTGGTCGTTGATGATGGAGCGCTGTTCCAGGGGCGAGGCCAGCACCAGTCCCTCCAGTGTGCGGCAGCGGCTCAGGGCCACATACACCTGGCCTGGGGCGAACGACTGGTTGGCATCGATGATGGCGTGGTCGAACGTCAGGCCTTGGCTCTTGTGGATGGTGATGGCCCATGCCAGGCGCAGGGGGTACTGGGTGAAGGTGCCCTGCACTTCGGTCTCTATGACGCGCGTCTCCTCGTTCAGCGTGTAGCGTGCATTCTCCCAGGTCAGCGGTTCCACTTCGATGGGCAGTGGTTCATCGGGGCAGGTGACCTCGATGTGATGCTGGTCGAGGTGTGTGATTTGTCCGATGAGTCCGTTGTAGTAGCGATGTCCGGAGGAGGGGTCGTTCTTGACAAACATCACCTGCGTGCCCACCTTCAGTTCCAGGATCTGTGCCGTGGGGTAGGAATATTCGGGGAAGGTGCCCTGCACCGTTGCCTCGAAGCGGAAAAGGGGTGTGGCGAGCCGTCGCAGTTCGTTCTCGTTGTAGAGGTTGGCCAGATGGTTGTGGGTGGTCAGTCGGATGGCATATTTGGTATCGCCCACCATGCGGCTGTTCAGCCTGGCCAACGCCTCAGGCGAGGGACTGCCGCTGCGCACTTCGTTGAGGAGGCGGACGAAGGACTCGTCCTGCTGTCGGAAGACGTGTTCGAGCTGGATGGTGACGTAGTCGATCTGTGCCAAGGCCTTGGAACCGAAGAAGTAGGGGGTGTCGTAGTAGGGCCGCAGCATCTGCTCGTCCTCGGGTGTCACGACGGGGGTGAGTTGGGCAAGGTCGCCTATCAGGAGCAACTGCACGCCTCCGAAGGGCTGATAATGGTCGCGGAAGCGGCGCAGGACATTGTCGATGGCGTCGAGCAGGTCGCTGCGAACCATGGATATCTCGTCGATGATGAGGAGGTCGAGGGAGGCAAGTATCTTGCGCTTCTCGCGACTGAACTCGAACTTCTGCTCTATCTTGCTGCCAGGCACGTAAGGCGAGAGGGGGAGCTGGAAGAAGGAGTGGATGGTCATGCCTCCGGCATTGATGGCTGCCACACCCGTGGGGGCAACCACCACAGAGCGCTTCTTCGACCGCTCGACAACGGCCTTGAGGAACGTCGTCTTGCCCGTTCCTGCCTTGCCCGTGAGGAAGATGCTGCGTCCCGTGTGCTCCACAAAGTCCCAGGCCTGCTGCAACTGTATGTTTTGTTCTGCTGCTTCCATTTCGAGGGACAAAGATAAACATTTTGGCGTGCAAATCCAAATATTAGGCCGATAACTAATAATAAATGTTAAATATCGGGGATGGAGACGGAAAATGTTGCGATTTGTTTGCAATTACTAAAAGTTTAGTTTTAACTTTGCAACGGATAACTAAAACATTAGTAATATGAAGAACAACGGAGAGTACACGCTGACGAAGTCCGAGATGGCTGTGATGAACGCCCTGTGGAGCGCCGGCAAGGCCCTGGATGTGCACGAGGTGGTGTCCCGTTACGACGAGCCCCGGCCTGCCTACACAACCGTATCGACCTTCCTGAAGATTCTTTCTACTAAAGGATTCGTAGATTACAAGAAGGGGAACGGAAAGCAGTATCTCTATTTCCCCATCGTCTCTCGCGCCGAATACACCAGTCGCGTGATGAAGGACGTCAAGGACAGTTTCTTCGGCGGCAGTGCCTCGAGGTTTGTCCAGTACTTTGTGGAGAACGAGGAACTCAGCGACACGGAGATACAGGAACTGATGAATCTGATTGAAACGGCAAACTGAGATTTTTATAAGAACGGCGAATTGGGCGAATTTAACGAATTCATGATAATGAGATACATCACGCAAAGCAATTCGCTTAATTTGCGAAATTCGCCGATAAAATAAATGATGCGTCAAATTCGTGATATTAGCCAATAAAAAGAAAGAATTATAGTCATGGGAAGTCTGACAATATACGCAATCAAGAGCAGCCTGACGCTGGCCCTACTCTATCTCCCCTATGCCTTGATGCTGAGGAGGGAGACTTTTTTCCGACTGAACCGCGCGATGCTGCTTGCCATCACGGTGACGTCGCTGGTGGTGCCATGCTTCAACTTTCACATCTGGGACCATACGCTTGCAACCCCCTTCGAGCCTCAGCGCCAAGCCATCTCGTCGGTGGTGCTGCCCACCCTGGTTGTAGGCAGCAGTGAGAGCGCGGTTGCAGATGTACCAGCGGACCACGATGCCGCCGTATGGCCTACCCTCCTTGTTTACATCTATATAATAGGTGTGATGTTCTTCGTCCTATGGAAGGCGGTAGGCCTGATTCGCCTCATCCGTTTCATCCCTCGCGGATGTCTGTGGACGGACAAGCAAGAGGGAGCCACCATCTATTGCCATGCCGACAGGGTGAGTCCCTTCTCGTGGATGCGAAGCATTGTGATTGGCGAGAAGGAAAGCCAGGAGGGCAACCCCGTCATGATGCACGAACTGGCACACGTCCGCCTGCGCCACTCGTGGGACACGCTCCTGGTGGCACTGGTGGAGGCCCTACAGTGGTTCAACCCTTGCATTTGGATGCTTGACGCTTCGCTGCGTGAAGTACACGAATATGAAGCCGACGATGCCGTACTGCGCAGAGGCATTTCGGCGCGTGATTATCAACTATTATTAATCGAGAAGGCCGTGGCTCGCACGCCATACCCAATGGTTAACGGGTTCCGTCATAGCCTTCTCAAAAATCGTATCACTATGATGACAAAGAAGAAATCCCCACGTTGGGCACGCCTGAAAGTCCTCTACGCAGTGCCCCTGACCCTGATTGCACTCGGTGCAATGGCAAGTCAACAGATGGCAGAGAAG
>CACZRZ010000107.1 GCA_902783655.1 uncultured Bacteroidales bacterium | reverse complement strand
TCATCGTTTGTTTCCTCCTTATTATTACTTAATAACTTTCTTTCCGTTCACTACATATACACCCTTCTGCATGGTGCTTACACGGCGTCCGTTCAGGTCATAGATCTTCTGCTCTCCGTTGTTTACCTTCTGCAGGGTCTCGATGCCCGTCGTAGCATCGTCGAAGCTTACGCCCAGGATGCGAGAACCGGCACCGCCATCTTTAACCTGGAAGTAGGCACGGAAGGCAGGCAGCGTGGCGGCTGCGGTAACGACCTTCACGAACTGCCCATTGTTATAGGCATAGTAACTGTAGGTGGCATCGCTTGCAGGAACGGTGGCAGAGGCCAGTGTACCGATGAAGTCAACGCCGCTTGCCGATACGGCCAGGCTTGCAGGTGTGGCAGGAACGTCCTTGTCGGCATCGAGGGTAAGCGTTGCAGCCGTCGGAACCACTACGTACGGTGTGTTGGCCTCGGGAGCGTCAACCGACGTGAAGTACAGCGTGCTGCCGTCGAAGCTGCTCAGGGCATAGAACGTACCCAGCGTAGCGGCCTCGGTGCTGGTCAGGGCGAAGGGCAGGCATACGGTAGTCGTCTTTTCAGTAGCAAACGTGCGGTTATAATCGACCGTCGTAGCCGTGAAGTCGGCAGGAGCCTTGAAGGCAAAGCCGTCGGTCAGGGAAAGGGCGACACATTCATTATCTACGATAACGTTCTCCGTATTGGCGAGTACGTCAGCTTTAGCAACGAAGAGGGCATTGGGATTGGCAGGTGTCAGTTCGATGGCTGCAGTGTTTGTCAGTCCCGTCGCATCGTAGCTTGTTGCAGAAGCATCGTCCAGGGCGGCAACGACAGAGGGCAGCTGATGGCCCATGCCCGTCAGTGTATAGTCGGTGGTCTCCGTTCCGTCCATGACAGAGATGCTCTCCACAAACACTTGCTGACCCCAGTATGGTTTTACACCCACCAGGTGGAAATGCGAGATACCGTTTTCTTCCATAAATGCTGGGATGTCCAGTTCCAGGGTCTCGACCGTTGTCGTATTGTTTTTCAGGCATGTTTCCGGCTTCACGTCTTCGGTCTCGTCTCCCACTTTCTGGTGCCAGTTGTAGAACAGGCGAATCTCACCATAGCCACGGACAATCAGTTTCTTGTAGTCCGTCAGGTCCACATAGCGTTTCGACCCGCCAATGCCATCGCCGCCATAGACTACGCCATTGGTCAGCACGTTGAAGTTCTTCTGGCATTCCCACGAATTGATGTCAGTGCCAGTTCCCGGGTCGTTGTCGCCGTCGGCACTCCAGTTCTTGAAGGGTAGGGACGTGACGTCTGTTCCCTTCATGGCACCCAGAAGCTTCAGTTGCCATACGATGCCCGTGATGGTGGCAGTCATCGACGTAGCCTTGCCCTCCTCCGACTTCCACACAACCTTCTTGATGGTCTTTCCGGTAAATCGGTTCGTGGCGTTGGCATCTGTCGTGCCTCCCCATCTGGAGTAGTACCAGCTCTGGTTCTCCACCGTGCAGGCCTCGTCCTCGTAGAAGTACAGTCTGTCTATGATATCTGCGTCACCGCTTCTGTTGATAATCAACTTGTCGAGGTATTGGAAGTTGACGGGTACGGCAAACTCCAGTTCAAGGGTTCCTGCCGTTCCGTTGGTGGTGAGCACACCGGTGCTGGCGTCAAACGACAGACCACCACTGGTCCGCAGCATGGCAAGGTCGGTATCGGCCTTACCGAATGTATCGAACACCAGGTCGTAGCCCGTAGCCTTGTCGTAGAAGACGGGCTGTATGGTCAAGTTGTCGTCGGGCATGGTGAACGTCACACTGGTGGCACCGCTCTCGAAGGGGATGGTCTTGCCCTGTGTGTAGTACACCGAATTGACCACGCGCAGTTCCTGCAGGCCATAGCCGGCATCTGGGGTAACGGTCAGTGTGACCGTCTCTCCCTCGGCTGCTGCAGCCTTGTCGGCAACGATGCTGCCGTGCTCACCGTCCTTGACGGCCACGACAAACGTCTCGGGCGTTGCATCAGTCGGTACATATATCACTTGGTCTATCTTCATCGAGATGCTGCGGCTGTTGTTCAGCACGAGGGTATTCTCTCCGGCTTTCAATGTCGCCTTGATGCTGGCCTTGCGCCAGTCGTTCTTGTCGGTCTTCACAATGGCCAGTGTCTTCGACGAGCCATTCACGTTTGCCACCATGCTGGCGGACTTGTCGGCATCGCAGTAGCGCACATAGATGGTGTACTCGCCGCCCGTTGCCAGTGTCAGCTTGTGTCGCAGCGAAGCGGAACTGCTGGAACCCGTCTCCACGTAGCCCATGCCAGCAAAGTCCTTCATGTCAGGCACATAGTTGCCCGAGCTGGTCAGCATCACCTTCTGCACGTCCTTGTAATCCATGTTTTCGGCCTCAATAATCACTGTGCCCGTATAGGCTGCGGGCTGCACCGGAGTCGGCAGGGCGGTTGTCGGCAGGATGTCGTTCTTGCGGTCCGTAGCCTCACCGCTGCAGTTGATGGTTACGTCCACTCCACCACAGTGGCTGACGCTCAGGGTATAGGTTCCCGTCGATGCGTCCCAGTCCTCCGTGTGCGTGCCAGTCTTGGCCGTAGTGTGTGCCTTCAGCGTGTAGGAAGGTTTCGCACTGCATCCGCTGACCTTAATCAGGTCCTCGCGTACGGTCGTCGTGTCGTTGCGGAAGTTGTTCAGGTAGAAATCGATATGGTCACTGTACTCGCTGACGTAGGCGGTCGACAGCTTGTTCCATGTCAGCGTCAACTCCTTGCAGGTGTTATACTGCAGGGGAATCACCGCCGTAGCCGTTGTCTTGCTGTTCATGTTGGAGTACGGTGTATAGGTCACCAGGCGGTTGCGATAACGGTTCACGTAGAGGTCACCCGTTGATACCACGGGGTACTGAGCATTGAAGGCCGACACTTTCTGCGCCTGCGAAGCCCACTTCGCCGACTTGTTCACCTTGACGGGAATGGCCTTGGCCACGTCGTCATAGAAGTCGATGACCATGGGGATGGTGCCATAGCGTCCGGTCTTCTTTAGGAAAAGGTAGTTGTTCATCCACTGGCCATTGTTGGGGTTGAAGGGGTCGTTCTGCTTGTACAGTCCGTCGTAGAGGTCGCCCCAGGTGGCATATTTGTTTTCGTCGTTACCACTGTTTACGTCGTTTTTGACGGCAATCTTCACGTTGCCCACCACCTCCTCGCGCGTAGGTATATATAAGGTACCGTCAAGGATTTTGCGGAACATGTCGAGCCAGATACCGTCGAAGTTGGGGAAGGTGCCCCAGTTGCGGCGTGTGTAGCCATCAACTTGAGTGTCGCTCAGGTTCTGGAAGTCCTCCGTCCATATCAGTTCCGGACCGTCCCATACAGCACCGCCGTTGACACTCGTCTGCTCCATCACCGTACCGATGCCGGCAGCACCCGGGTATTTATGCTTGTCCTTGCCACACAAGTCATCCTGTGCACCGTTCCAACCGCAGTTGTCGTAGCGCACGCCGTAGTTCTTTGCCAGTCCGCTGACGTAGGGGCCCCATGTTACGCTCTCGTTGTTGTACCAGCAAGCGGCCGTAGTATATTTGAACAGCCACAGGATGGCCTCGGGATACTTCTTGCAAGCCTGCAACAGGTCGCTGTTGCGCTTCATCATGCCGATGGGGTTCAGCCCGTGGCTCCAGATGTTACCGCAGAACGAAACGGTGAGGAAACCGCCATACTGGTGCGACATCTCTACCAGCTTGGCAAAGAGGGCGATACGCGACTCTTGCGTGCTCGAACTTTCGTCGCTCGAATCATCGAAACCCCAGAACTGCTCGGCGTAGTTCCAGCCGAGGAAGTTGGGATAGGTCTTGAAGAAGTATTCAAATGTCTCCAGGTCGTTGTCCTGGATGTGGGTATGTCCGCCACTGGCGGGCTGACAGGTGAACCACATGCCATTCTGCTGGCACACCGAAGCCCACGACCTGTAGGTGCGGACGGCATTGCGCGGCATCTTATAGACCTTTTTCTCGGTGTCGTACTGACACGAGAGGCTCAGGTTCATGCAGACAAAGGGCTTCACGTCCTCGGGTATCAGGTCGATGATTTTCTGCGGGTCGGCAGCATTCCATACGTCGATGTGAATCATCCACAACGGGTGCTGTGAATCAATGGGACGGCGCTCCTGGGCCGTCATGTGCTGACCTGCCAGCAGCAGGCACACGAGGCAAAAGTGGTAAAGATACTTTCTCATTTCTTTCGTTATTATTGGTTTCATGGCGCAAAGATACGAAAGATTCCGGAATGTACAAATCGTTTTTCGTTTCGTATGCAATAGGAAAATGTCTCATAGGCTTACTATCTGCGAAAGGGGGCTGTGTCGAAACCGACACAGCCCCCTTTTCGCTTTTTACTAACCTATTTATTACCAATCTACATTGGAATCATCGTCTCCAAAGAAATCATCGATGCGGGCACCAGTCAGGGTGCCACCCTCTGAATAGTCCACTGCTTCACTCAAGTCCTGAAGTTGAGATACGGCGAGCATCTCTATGGCTTCAGACTCTATTTCCATTATTTCGGGACTGATATATGCTTTTCTCATCGTTTGTTTCCTCCTTATTATTACTTAATAACTTTCTTTCCGTTCACTACATATACAC
>CACZRZ010000106.1 GCA_902783655.1 uncultured Bacteroidales bacterium | reverse complement strand
CCAGACCGCCAGCATCATTTTCCTCGATGCCTCTGTCCGCTGGCTCCTTTCCAAACGCATTGATCTTGCTCTTGCCGCCACCAATCTTCTTGACGAATCAGACTATCGCTACACCTCCTTCGGCACCCTCTCAGAATCTTTGTATTCCTTTAAGATACGACCAAGAAATATCATCTTCAAAATGCAAGTAAAAATATAACAACAGAAAAAGGAATGTAAAATGAAGTAAAAAAGTAATCATCAATTACGAGCCAATCGTTTATTAAAAGCGACTGGCTCGTTTTACGCATGGCGTTACATGTGAATCTGAGGATTTGATGTTGTTGACGTATTTCCTTTATGTACTGAACGATATAAGAGAGTTACCCCTTCACCCGTTCACACTCATCAGATTTCAAGAAGGGAAGTGAGGCTTTAAGTATCGTGCTAGCAGCTTTCTCCTTGTCAGGCAGACTATTCATATAACGTTTAATGTCGCCCTTCTGACGATAGGTGAAACTGATATAGCCAAACCGAACGAAATCGACAACTGCTTTATCGGCAACCTTGTAAAAGTTCTGAGAGGGTAGACAGATTATAGTAAGTCGCAAACAATAATCTTTTCATCCTTCAATAGTAACAAAAACACCAGCGAGACAAACAAATAGAATTTGCCTGTCTCGCTGATATTTAATAATTTAGACTTACAAAAGCCTTTAATACTCGTCCTCGTTGAAGAGGAAGTCTTCCTTGGTGGGATAGTCGGGCCAGACATCTTCGATGGTCTCGTAGATTTCACCCTCGTCTTCTATCTCTTGCAGGTTTTCGATTACTTCCAGAGGAGCTCCGCTGCGCACAGCGTAGTCGATGAGTTCCTCTTTCGTCGCAGGCCAGGGAGCATCTTCGAGCTTCGAGGCCAATTCCAGTGTCCAATACATAGCTATTTTATAATTTTTAGATTTACGATTTAATGATTTTACGTTTTCGGCGTGCAAAGATAGTATACTGGAATGAAATAATCAACGATTTTGCCAAATATTTTCTTCTATGCCTAATAAATGGTTCTGTTTCTTGGCAAATAAGAACATGTAGTCACTTAAACGATTGATATATTGGAGTAGTACGGGGTCTGTGGGTACTCCGTCATCGATGCTATAGATGCGGCGTTCCAGTCGTCGGCAAATGGTCCGGCATACATGTGCAAGGGCTGCAGGTCGGCTTCCGCCAGGCAGAATGAATCCTTTCCATCCGCCGCATAGGCTGTCCATTTTGTCAATGGAATTCTCCAGCCGGAGCACGTCTTCCGGTGTTACGGCATGGCGTGCAGGACGGTCGATGGTGGCCAGTTCGCAGCCCACGGAGAAAAGGTCGTTTTGGATGCGTATGAGTTCCTCGCGGTCTTCCTCGTTTGTGACATCGGCAAGGAGCAGCCCCACGAAGCTATTCAGTTCGTCCATGGTGCCATAGGCTTCCAGTCGGGTGTGCGACTTCGGGATGCGCTGTCCGCCCACCAGTCCGGTGGTGCCGTTGTCGCCTGTTCGGGTATAAACGTTACTTTTTTTCATAATTGTTGTCTTTTTCTGTTTATATAGTTGCTGGTATGGGTTACCAATTGATGATGTAATGTTGTCGTTGCAATTTCGGATTAAAGATGGCGAGGCCCAGGTCGTAGAGGTCGAAGGTGACGGTTGTCTGAGGCTCGTTCTTCAGTTTCTGCCATGTCTCGTGGTTGTGTTGCAGATCTAAGAGTACAACCATGTTCCCCCGATTACCCTCAAACGTCAGCATAGGGCCTTGGCACACCTGCAACTGGGCTTTGCGGCAGCCCTCGTGCAGATAGGGATGAAATTCTGCGGGGGCACTGATGACGGTCGGCTGCCAGTGGTTAGCCAGTCGGAACATGAGCCGTCGCACAGCCGTCAGTCGTGGATGTAGCATGCGGTCTTTCAGCGGATAAAGTCGGTCGTCAGCATAGTATCTGCCTGGGCAATAAAGCACCTGCGTCACCAGGGAGAAGGCAAACGGCGAATGGATGCCGTAGCCACAGCGGTGACGGAAGCGTCGGAGCCATATGAAGGGGTTGCGGATGAGCATTTTTCTGGTACTTATTACAATATTTTAACGTCGTGGACGTTATATTATTGTGTGATAATTAAAGTTAAAAGATTAAAAGGTTGAAAAGTTAAATATTAAAGGTAGAAGGATTATGGAATATAGAAAACTTACTGGGGGAGAGATTGCACAGCTGGAACAGCAGGCTTGTTCGTCCGAGGACTGGAATGCCATCAGCGTGCACCCCGACACGAATCTGAAATACGTTCGCAGTGTCCGCTTCTCGGGCGAATGCCGGATAGGGCGTTTCGAGAAGTCCTTCATCATGCCTGGCGGTATGCGTAAGCATTCGGGGCTCTACCATGTCACGCTGCACAACGTAGTGATTGGCGACAACTGCTGTATCGAGAACATCAAGAACTACATCGCCAACTACGAAATCGGTGACGACTCGTTTATCGAGAATGTCGATATCATCATTTGCGACGGCCCCACGACCTTCGGCAACGGCGTGGAAGTGAGTGTACTGAACGAGACCGGAGGGCGTGAGGTGACCATCCATAACCAGATGACCGCTCAGGAGGCCTACATGCAGGCGATGTATCGCCATCGTCCCCGTCTGATAGAACGTCTCAAGCATTTTGCCAGCGAAATGGCAGAGGTGAGCCGCTCGTCGGTTGGTACAATCGGTCATCATTCCACCATCGTCGATACGGGCTATATCAAGAATATCTACATGGGTCCCTATTCGAAAATCGAGGGTGCGGGTAAGTTGAAGAACGGTTCGCTGATGTCGCACGAGGCATCGCCCGTCCACATTGGCTACGGAGTGATTGCCGAGGACTTCATCGTGCAGAACGGCAGTCAGGTGGAGGACTGCGCCACACTGACCCGTGTTTACGTCGGTCAGTCGTGCATGTTAGGGCACGGCTATTCTGCCTCGGATTCGCTCTTTTTCTGCAACTGTCAGGAGGAGAACGGTGAGGCCTGTGCCATCTTTGCCGGCCCCTTCACAGTGACGCACCACAAGTCCACCCTGCTCATTGCCGGCATGTTCTCGTTCATGAATGCCGGTTCGGGTTCTAACCAGAGCAACCACATGTACAAGCTGGGTCCCATCCACCAAGGAGCCATGGAGCGAGGAGCCAAGACGGCCTCCGACTCCTACATTCTGTGGCCGGCACGCATCGGTGCTTTCTCGCTCGTGATGGGGCGCCATACAACAAACCCCGATACCTCGGCGCTGCCCTTCTCGTATCTGATAGAGAAGAATGGTGAAACATGGCTGGCACCTGCTGTCAACCTGCGCTCTGTGGGCACTATCCGCGATGCCCAGAAGTGGCCTAAGCGTGACAAACGTACATCCGAGGGGCGGCTGGATTTGGTGAACTTCAACCTGCTGTCGCCCTACACCATCGACAAGATGCTGCAAGGACTGGACGTATTACAACGTCTGCGCGCACTGTCAGGCCTGACCAGCGACACTTATACCTATCAGAGTGCCAAAATCAAGCATACGGCTCTGGAGCGTGGCATCGAACTCTATCGAATGGCCATCCGTAAGTTCTTGGGCAACTCACTCATATCGCGACTGGAGAAGACCGTCGACCGTGCATCGGAAGGCTATCTGGCCCGCCTGCGTCCCGAATCGAATACGGGCGAGGGCGACTGGCTCGACCTTTCCGGACTCATCGCCCCCCACACGACGATTACGGAACTGATGAATGATATAGAAGCCGGAACGGTGGACACCTATAATAAGATGAATGCGCGCCTGTGCGAAATACATCAGAACTATTACGACTACGAATGGGCCTGGGCCTACAAGTTGATGCTGAGTTTCTACAACCTCAAGGAAGAGGACCTCGGACGCAAGGAGGTGCTTGTGGATATCGTCCGTTCGTGGAAGAAGGCAGTCGTGGACATCGACAAGATGCTGTATCAGGATGCCAAGAAGGAGTTCTCGCTATCCACGAAGACTGGATTTGGTTTCGATGGCAACACCCGTACAGCCGAAGCCGACTTTGAACAGGTACGTGGCCAGTTCGACAGCAATCCCTTCGTCACTGCCGTCCAGGAGCATATCGCTGTAAAATCGGAGCTGGGCGACAAGTGGATTGCACTGCTTTCATAGAAGTGATGGAGTGGGGAAGGAGCAAGGGGCAAAAGGAATGTTTGGACGGGCCTCTCATTTGCTCCTGCATAGATAATCGAAATAAGAAAAAAGTCTGTGAAGTTTGCTCTTCACAGACTTTTTTCTTATTTTTGTCCCCAGATACCTTAATACTAACCTAAAATTATAATGCCATGAACAAAAAGATTACCTCTTTTCTTCTGATGTTGGTAGCTTTGTTTTTCAGCACCAATATCATGGCTCAGGACGATATCGACCTGAACAACAAATCGGTAAGCGTTGGTGCTGTGGTGGAAGTCTTCCAGCCCAACACATGGTACTTCCTGCATCAAGGACGTGATGTAGGAACGGGTACAGGACAATATGCGCCTGCGCTCGCTGGCGAAGTGCCTGAATACGGTGGCTTCATGTATGACAACGGCCTCAACAAGGACGTCTTGAAGCCAGGTGTTGGAAATGTAGAAGAAGAAAGCCCGGCCAAGTCCAAGGCAGGCTTTCTCGTGCGCTTTATCCCCTCTGGGAACGAGGGTGCCTACAACATCCAGTTTGGTACGGGCCGTTGGCTCACGGGACCTGCCAACAATGCCCAGAGTGCCAAGTTCACATCCTCGGACAATGTCTATGATGCTGGAGAGTTCAACATTTACTACATCGATCCCGACAATGCCCCTGGTGCCATCGGCATTAATGTCTATGACATGTCGTGGCGCATCGACAACAACTTTGCCTCTTCCAGCGGCATAGCCACTGGCAACACCGTTGTGACCTGGGGCTCTGGTAAGCACGAAACGGTATTGAACGACGATGGAATGATTGTCTCGAACAGCATTTGGAGTATTGTAGAAATCGTTTGGGGCGAGGTGGAAGCCCTCGACGAAGCCATCAGAGAACTGGAGGATACCTACATGCAGTACGAACAGTACTCCGGCCAGTTTGAAGTAGGCACCGAGCCCGGCCAGTATGGCGAAGCTGAGGTGCAGGCCTTCGAGAAAGCCCTTCTGGCAGCGTATGAGGCTGGAGAAATGGCACAAGATCCCGACCAGGCCGAGCAGTGGACTGCCGAGATGCTGAACGCCGTGAGACAGGCTTTGATAGATGCCTACAATGCAGTGATTGCCTCGCAGGTTAAATATGTCATAGCCTCGGGCTACTATTATATTAAGAATGGTTACTCGGAGGATGGTGTGCCCGTGTGGTATGAGACCATTACCAACGGGGAAGGCGAGGAAGAGACCGTCAACGTGGACAAGTACATGAAGGCTGTCGTTTCGGGTGAAACGATTGCCGGCAGATGGGGAAGCCTTGACCCAGACGATGTCGGCACAATGGCTCCCTCGCTGTGGCTTGTCAATGCTGAGGAGGACGGAACCTACGACATTGTGAATGTTGTCACCAAGGGACGTTTCAACAATGTTGCCCAAAGCAATCCCGTCACCCTGAATCCTGAAAGTGAGAACCGTATGGCCATCGACTATGTGGGAAAGTGCGACGGTGTGACGTATGTCGACATCCGCGTCAGCACACAGGCTGCCAATGCCTATCTCTATCTGCATGCAGGCGGTCACAGCAGTGGTGCCGGCAAGTCGGGTAATCTGGTCGGTTGGTCCTGCGGCCATCCGTCTGGCACAACCAGCTTCGGTGCTACGGAATGGTCTTTCGTTCCCGTAAGCGAGGACGAGGTCCAGCAGATACTGAAAGCATACGAGCCTTATCAGAACCATGAGAAGATGGTGGAGAGCTATAAGGAGATGGTGGCCGATGCAAAGACAAAGATAGAGATTGCCAAAGACATTCAGGTAAGCCTCGATGAGGAAACTCCGCTCGTAACGGAGGTCGAACAATTCAGCAGTCCATACACAGAGAGCAGCGAAGGCAGCATCGACGCACTGATTGACGGTGACGCTTCCACCTTCTGGCATTCAGAATGGAGTGGGGGATCGGTATCTCCTGGCATACACTATCTACAGGCCGAAATCTTGAACGAGGAGGTGAAGAATGCGGCCTTTGTTTACACTCGTCGCCCGGTTGCCAACGACCACATGACGGAGTGCGGCGTGTTTGGTACCAACGAATTCGACGCAGAGAAGGAGGATTGTGAAGAGCTGGCAGTAGTCAGCCTGCCCTTCGGCAACAATACCGAAACGCTGACCAGCAGTGTGTTCCCCACCAAGGGGTATAAGTATCTGCGTTTCTATGCGAACCATACGACTAACGAACGCGGTTACTTCCACATGGCTGAGTTCCAACTCTATCCTGCCGAAATCATCCAAAGCGAGACTTGCCAGTACAACGTCATGGGCGACCTGGTGAAGAACCTGGAAAAGGTGATTGAGGAACAGAAGGAAATCGGCGACGCCGACCTGACGCTTGACGATTACAATGCCCTGAAGGCCGTGTACGACCCCTTCATCGAGAAGTTCGTGGATCCGGCCGAACTGCGTCAGACCCTGGCCGATGTTAAGGACAAGAGCGGAACCATTGTCGTTGGCACACAACCAGGCTTCTGGACCGACAAGTCGTCAGGCGAAGCCTTGGACAAGGCCGTTGCCGATGCTAAGACATACGACGAGAGCGGTGACTACACACCTGCCCAAAGTGCTAAGTTCATAGAGGAACTGAAAGCAAAGGCTGATGCCGTCACAGCTGCCGCCATCGGTGTCAAGACCAACAAGTGGTACAAGATTCGCTTTGCTCCCGAGGACATGTTCGACGAATATGGATGGGACAAAGAGGCTGGTAATGCCCAGTACAACGAGGCTGCCCAGACCGAGACCAGTCCTGAGCTGTTCGGTAAGTACATGACAGCCACTACGCTTAGCGAGGAGATTGTTTCCTACGTCGATGACAATGACAGGGAACAGAAGCTGACCGTCTATGAGGTGGAGACTGCCGATCCGGCCGAATTGTGTCTGGGAAGCAAGATGTATTTCATGGACGACAATGCCAACACCAATAAGGACCTCGCTCTGTTCCGCTTCATTGCCGTGGGCGATAGCGCATACCTGTTGCAGAACAAGGCCACAGGCCTCTTTGTCAAGGCCGCAGGCACCTCTGGTGAAGCCAGCCTGAGTGTTCATCCTTCGCTGATTGACGTCCGCGCCATCGGCTGTGGCATGAATGTGCTGCCCGTGCGCAGCATCACGGGTGCAAAGCAGAGCTTCCTGCATGCCCAAGTGCTGAAAAACGTGTTGGTGACCTGGGACGTACAACACCTGGGAAGCCGCAGCGCCCTGCTCATCGAAGAGGCTGGCGACATTGCTGCCGACTTCGACGGAACAGAGTTCAACCTCTCCGTGATGCCAGGTTCGGTTACGACCCACTGCTATCCCATGGACCTGAGTGTGAAGGCTGGCGAGAACGCCACGATGTGGACAGTGGAGAGCGTAGATGTGGCTGAGAACACCGTCACCCTTGCAAAGATTACGGATGGTGCCGTTGGTGGCCGTCCCTTCATCCTGGTTCATGGTGGCACGTTCGACCCTGAGGCCACAGCCGACGAAAGCGAGATGGTGGTCATGAAGCACACCAATGCCGTGACGGCCACCGAGCCGCAGGCCGACCGTGAGCTGAAGGGCGTGTTCGCTGATACCAAGGTGGGAGCAGGCGTACTCGTAGCTTACCAGAACACACTGAGAGTCAGCAGACAGTCGAGCACCACGGTTGCTGCCAACGGTGCGTACGTCTCCAGCGAGGAACCCTACAGCCTGGAGGCAACGTTCGAGGTTAAGTATGGCGATGGTGAGGATGCCATCCAGGCCATTCTCAACAACGTGACACGTCCCAGTGCCATCTACACGCTCGATGGCCGCATGGTTACCCGTAAGGGCTCCATCAACAACCTGCAGCGTGGCATCTACATCATCAATGGCACCCGTGTTGTAGTGAAATAAGGTATAAGCCGAGACGACACGTCGTTTCACCTCGTCCCACGCATGGGAAAAGCTTGTTCCATGCGTGGGACGAGCTTTTCCCACCCGTGGGAAAAACGGAGGCGACGTATCGTTTGTTTTTTCCCCTCTTGTCAACATAATCGGATTCCCGAAAATAATTTCTCAAATATATTTGGGAAATCGCATACTTATTTGTACCTTTGCGTCCGAAGATAATGTGAGACACAAATTTAACTAACCAAATTACTAACCTAAAACTTTATGACATGAGGAAAATTTACTTATTCTTCACGTTGCTGCTTACTATGATAGGAGCAACAACAACACAGGCACAGGATGACCTCGTCATCGAAATTAGTTCGAAGACAGGTACTTGGACTGCAGCAGGAAGCCCCGCTTATGCCAATGAGTGGGCTACGTACGAGGAAAGTCCCAAAATCACCATCAAGAACCTGACTGGCGAGAACAACATGTGTTTCTGGGACGCAAACAAGACCTACCTTCAATTCTACAATTCCCAATCGTACAGTGGTACGTCAAAGACGTATCGCATCTCTGTATCATCAGGCTACTTTATTAAGGGTGTTAGCCTTGATTTCTACAAGTATGCACGTCCTAATGACGTAAACGGCGCACACGATGTAACAGGTTATGCCGGTGTTAGCTTCGATGGTGAGACCATATTTGAGAACGAAAGCTATGACGAGGCTGTACATGCCGAAGTTACGGATCTCGAAGAGGATTATGTTGACATGGTCGTTTCTGGTAAGAACCCTGCCATTTTTATCAACACATTCAACTTCTTCGTTACACTGGGTAAACTGGGCGAGGCCGAGACTGCTCTGAACGAACTGATCAAGACCGTCGAGACGTACGAGGGCTATAAGTTCCTGACCGGTGAAGGTCCTGGTAACTATGGCGAGGCTGAAGTTACAGCTTTCTATGCTTCCATCGATGCTGCCTACGACGCAGAGGACAACCCCGACCTGCAAACTCTGGGAGACGAGGAACTGGCTGCTGCATACCGCGGCTTTGCCCAGAACATAGTTGATGCTTACGAGGCTGTATTGGCTTCGCGTAACATGAACTTCCCTGTTCCCGATGGTTACTACCGCATCCAGACGGGTATGGAATATACCCACACCGTTGTTATCGGTAAGGACGAAGACGAACAGGACATCACCGAAGAACAGGCCATCAACAAGTATATGACCAGTATCATCAATGGTACGAAGTTCTATGCTTACTGGGAGACTCCCGAGGACATGACCACTGACTGCTCTTCCCTGTGGAAGATTACGAACAAAAACGGTTATCTGGACATCCAGAACATGGCTACCGACTGCCGCTTCGACGACATGTTCAGGTATAGCGTGGCTGTTCCCATGAGCCTTACAAGTGAGAACTTGATACAGTTCGTGCCCGCTGCTACTGTGGATGGTACAACGTATTTCAACATCCGCGTGACTCCCGAGGAAGGTGATGCTTATCAAAACGCGAACAGGTGCTATTACCACCAGAATGGCCATAACAGCGGCAAGGGTGATAAGGGTGCCGTTGTTCTGTGGGAAGCCTCTTTCAGCATTGGTGACGACAATGAACCCACATTTGGTGGTTCGGAGTGGAAACTGGAGCCCGTCGATGAAGCTTTGGCCGAGGAACTCATTAAGGCTTACGAGCCCATCAAGGACGAGAAACTCCGCAGCGAGCGCTACAAGCTGATGCTGGCTGATGCCAAGGAGAAGCTGGAGATTGCCCGCGACGTCCAGAAGAATATCGACAATGCTCCCCTGATTACCAATGGAGAACAGTTCTCCAGCCCCTACACGGAAACCCGCGAGGGTGTAGGTGCTGAAGGACACAGCTGGAATGAACTGCTCGATGGCGATGGCAGTACATACTGGCACTCCGACTGGAGTGCAAGCGTTGAGGGTGGTACACACTATCTGCAGGTGGAAATGGCTGAGGCAGACGTAGCAACGGCTGTCATGGTCATCACTCGCCGCCCTGTTGCCAACGACCATGTAACGGAATGGGGCGTTTACGGTAGCGCCGATCCCGATGCTGAAAAGGAAGCTTATGAGGAACTGGCTGTGCTGAGCACACCGTTTGGCAACAACACCGAGACCGTTACCAGTGAAGTATTCGACACGAAGGGCTACAAGTACCTGCGCTTCTACATCAATGCTACTACCACAGGCCGCGGTTATGGTCACGTGAGCGAATTCCAGCTCTACAAGGCTGAGGTCATCGATAATCCTACCACACAGTATAAGGTTATGGGCGACATCGCCACGAACCTCGAGAGCGTCCTGAATGCTCAGGCCGAAGTAAATCCTGCAAAGGTTACTCCCGAGGAATACGAAGCCCTGAAGACTGCTTACGATGCATTCATCGAGAAGTTCGTAGATCCGACCGAGTTGCGTGAGACTCTGAACAATGTTGCTGACGCCGGCGCAGGTGTGGTTGTTGGTGACCAGCCTGGTCAGTGGAAGGACAACAGTTCTGCCTCTACGCTGGCTGCAACCATCGACGCTGCCAAGGCATACGACAAGGGTGGTGCTTATACTCAGGAGCAGACCGACAAGTACGTTGCTGACCTGCAGGCTCAGGCCGATGCCATCATCACCAGTGCCAACGGCATCAAGGTGGGTAAGTGGTATCGCATCCAGTTCGCCAGTGAAGCTATGTATGACGAACATGAGTGGAACAAGAACAATGCATACGTAGAACCTGCTGAGGGTGATGTGGAAATCGACGAGGCTCTGTACGATAAGTACATCACTGTTGCTAACCTTGTAACTGTGGACGAAGAGACCGGTGCATACGACATTGAGGTTGTAGAAAACGAAGATGTTACCTTGGGTCAGGCTCTGTACTTCGATGCTGATGCTGACATCACAAACAAGGACATGTCCATGTTCCGCTTCATTGCCGTAGGCGATAGCGCATACCTGCTGCAGAACAAGGCCACTGGTCTGTTCGTGAAGGCTGCCGGCACCAGCGGTGGTGTAACCCTGAGCGTTCATCCTTCTCTGTTCACTACCAAGGCTGTTGGTTATGGTCTGAGCGTCATCGCTGCCAAGAGCATTACGGGTGACAACCAGAATTACCTGCACGCCCAGAAGGCTCAGAACCGTCTCGTGACCTGGAGCACCAGCATTGCCAACTCTGCCAGTGCCCTGTTCATCAAGGAGGCTGAGGATGTAGCTGGTGACTTCGTAGGCGCGGACTTCAATATCACTGTTCTGCCCGGTGCCATCAACACCTTCTGCTTCCCCGTTGACATCACTGCTGAGGAAGGTCTGTACAGCGTCGCTGTCGAGGATACCAAGATCAGTCTCTTCCCCATCAAGGAGGCTCCTGCTGGTCGTCCGTTCCTGCTCGTCCTGGGCGAATTGGAAGACTATCGCGACGAGTTTATAGAGAACGAGGATGCTTACGAAAGTGTGACCTTGAAGCATGGTAATGCAGTCGGTGCTGTAGAACCTCAGACGGCAGAAAGCCTGAAGGGTACATTCTCTACCGTTACATTGGATCGTGGCGAGGCTTATGCTGATGGTAATAAATTCGTAATCAACAGTATTCCCAAGAACCATCTCATCCAGACCGAACGTGTGACCATCGGTGCCAACAAGGCCTACATCAGCACCGATCCTGTCTTCGCAGCTGATGCCACACTTGAAATCGTCATCGACGAGTCCATCGAGGATGCTATCCAGGTTGCTTTGCAGAACGTTGTTAAGTCTGGCATCATCTACACCCTGGACGGCCGCGTAGCCGGTAAGGGCAACCTGAACAACGTGAAGGGTCTGGGTCGTGGTATCTATATCCTGAACGGAACAAAGGTTGTGGTTAAGTGAGAGCAATGAGAGCTTGCTCGCATTGCCGAACGTGAACAACTTAGGGCAACGCCCAAGGTTGTGTTAAGTAAGCTCTTAACTAAATAGAATAGAAGAAACGAAGGCCGTGGCGAAAGTCACGGCCTTTTTTGATAATATTACGTAATTTTTATTTTTTAATTTTTAGTTTCTAATTTAATTTCGTATCTTTGCTCCCAAAGACTAATTAAATTAACTAACCATGAAACGATTTCTACTTCTTTTGACAACACTCCTTGCGACAGTGGGGAGTATCAGTGTAAGTGCTCAGGACATTGCTGATGGGCTGTATCGCGTGAAGAGTAAGCGTACGTCGTACTACCTGTCTACGGCCAAAAGTGGTGTGGCCACGACAACGGCAAAGAACTTGAACAAGCTGGATCAGGTGTGGATTGTCCAGGCCTCGGGTAGCGGATATTCGTTCCGCAGTGCCAATACGGGTGAATACCTGCAGGCCGAATACACCGCACCGGCTTCGGGCAAAGTCACACTCTACATCCGTAAGAGCCCTAATGCCACAGGTTCGCAGACGTTCTACAACATATCGTCGGACAGCAGTTTCGGTGGTAAGTTCCTCAATACGAACACGGGCCACGGACTCTTCTCCTACAGTTTTGACGACGGTTGCGACTGGTATCTGGAAGCGGTGGAGAACTTTAGCTTGGATGAAATCAAGGAGCGAATGCTCGGCATGTTGCCGTATGCCAGCGAACTGAAGGATGGTGCTTATTACCGTCTCGTGAGTTGTTACGGACTCTATCTTACCGAAGGTAGTGACCTTGCAACCAAAAACTACGATGAGGAAAACTTCGCGCAGTGCTGGCAATTGCACAAGAACGGTTCGGGATGGTTCATCCAGAGTGTGCTGACCGAGAAATACATCGGTCATCAGACCCAGACCAGCACTCCCTACCACATGGGCACCAGCAAGACGGAATTCAACATTGCACGTGTGAATGACGAGTGGGACTACCGATGGACGATTAAAGTGGGTTCCGAGTGGGGTGGTCTGCACGATGCCAACAGCCAGGGCCACAATGTGGTTTACTGGTCAACCGATGCCTCGGCCAGCGAATGGCACTTTGTGGAGATTGAACTATCGGAAGAAGATATTGAGAAAGCCCGTGCAGGGCAGAGTGAATACGAAGACCTCGTGAAAAACAAGAGCAAGCTGCAGACGAACCTGAACAACCTCTTCGAGGACAAGGCATGCACAACGTTGAAGGCCGACATCCAGGCTCTCTCTGATGAGGCTCTGGCTGAAAACGAGGACTTTGCAGCGCTGAATGCTGACATGAAGCAGATGGTGCTGAAAGTGAAGAACAATACCTGGAAACAGTTTGCCAGCAAGACGACTGATTATAAGGCCGACTATGAGAAGTTCTTCCGCGTGACCGACTATAAGGTATACAGTAACTATCAGGACATGGCCTCGCGCAGCAACTTCCAGATGTCGAATCCCTTTGGCCGTTTGTCCAACCCCACGGGTATCGTGGCAAATCCTGGCGACATCATCTACATTTATGTCAATGCCAATCCCAAGACAGGCAGTGAACTCATGCTCGAAGCCGTCAGCACCGATGGCGTATCGGGTAATCATCCCACCGGCGAACAGACGACTTTGAAGGCCGGTCTGAACCTGTTCCGCTTCTCTGAGCAGAAGATGCTCTACATCTTCTATCAAGTGTCACACGTAGAAGGTGCCGTAACCCGCAGGCTGTCGAGCTTCCCCGACATCACGATTCACATCGAGGGCGGACTGCTCAATGGCTATTGGGATGCCACACGCGGTATGACCAACGCCGACTGGAAACTCCTGCAGCAAGACCTGCTGAAGGCTCCGTTCGTGAACCTGAAGACCGAACGCCTCGTCTTCCAGATGGATACGCCGCTCGTGCTCGCTGCCGAACCTAACGAAATAGAGGGCCTGATGCGCATCTGGAACCAGATTTGCGCCAACGAGGACCGCTACATGGGTGTTGAGGACTTCGAGGGCAAGTACAACAACATCTGGAATGCATTCTCGGGTGCCAGCTCCTACATGCACAGCACCACCTATGGTACATGGTACACAGAAAGCACCATCCCCACCGTTATGAACTACAACAACATGCGTCGCGGTGGTAATATCTGGGGGCCCAGTCACGAGATTGGCCACAACCATCAGGCCAGCATAAACGTGATTGGTTCGACGGAGAGTTCGAACAACCTGTTCTCTAACATCAACGTCTTTGAACAAGGTATCACTGCCAGCCGCCGTGACGGTCCAACCGAAAACTTCAACCAGCTGGCCAACCTCACACCATGGTCGAAGCGCGACATCTGGCTTACCACCTCGATGTTCTATCAGCTCTACCTGTACTTCCACGTACAGCACCACGACGATCAGTTCCTGCCCAACCTGTTCCGCAAGATGCGTAAGAACCCCATCAACAAGGGCACGGCTCAGACTTTGACCTACATTAATAATGAGGGCAAGGAGGTTACGGGTAGCATCAATGTAGCCACCGGTGCCAAGGATTATCTGCACCTGGCCAAGATGATTTGCGATGTGGCACAGGCCGACCTGTCGGAGTTCTTCGAGGCTTACGGCATGTTCATACCCATATCTAAGGTACACGTGGGTGACTATGCCAACTACCTCGTTTCCACCAGTCAGGCTGAAATCAACTCGGCTAAGACCTATATGCAGAAGTACGAGAAGAAGCTGGGCAACATCATGTTCATCGACGACCGTGTCATCACCCATCCGGCCCTTACGGACAGCCCGTTCGAGTCTCTGCCCGATGCCAGTGGCAACCGTTTGCCTATGAGCGACGAAAGCAAGAACCAGTTCCTGATGAAGAGCCCCACTGCCACATACGTTGGTGGCGACTATATGTCATTTGTACAGGAGGCAGCAAAGTCTACCGATGACTATTACACCCTGTCGTCTAACAAGAAGACCATCACCTTCCGCGGTACTAACTATGCCGGACACAAGTTCTACGACCAAGAGGGCAACCTCATCTTTGCCTCTAATGCGAAGGTTGTTGCCCTGCCCAAGCGCGTCACCGACCTGGGCATCGACAACGTGAGGGTGATGACTGCCAACTACGACATGACGGACACACCCTGCACCACTGAGCAACCCGATGCCATCACCGGCATCCGCAGCGATAACAATGCAGGCAGTGTTGCCTACGACCTCACAGGCCGTCGTGTGACAAAGACCCAGAAGGGCTTGTACATCGTGAATGGAAGAAAGGTGGTTAGATAAATTGATAATTGATAATTGATAATTGATAATTAATTCTTTAAAACTGAGAACTATGAAAAAGTATGTTTGCGACGTGTGTGGCTACGAGTACGATCCCGCAGTAGGTGATCCCGATAATGGTATCGCCCCTGGCACTGCCTTCGAAGACCTGCCCGAAGATTGGGTCTGCCCGCTGTGCGGTGTAGGTAAGGACGATTTCAGCGAAGCATAACCTCATGCCCTACAGACGTAAGATTGAATCCCCGTCATCTTTTGCGATGGCGGGGATTTATTTTTTGGAAGGAAATATCTTAACTATCAATTATTTTATGTATCTTTGTGCCATAGAAACGAAAAACTAAGAGAACATGATGAGCAGAAGAAACATTTTGGCAGCAGTGCTGTGCATGGCAGTGGCTGCAGTAAGTGCTGAACCTGTGGAGGTACAGGTCGGCAAAACGAGAGTTAGCGTGGAGTTCTACACACCGCAGACGGTAAGGGTAGTGAAGGTTCCGATGGGGCAAGATCAGGTTACAGACTCTTCCGGGCGTGAGAGGGAAAATTCGTCTGTAGGTCGTGGGTACGAAAAGCAGAGCCTTGTGGTAATTGCAAAGCCTGAGGACGTGAAGGTTACTCGCAGCGGCAATACCGTGAGCAGCGACGTACTCTCCGTAAAGGTTGATGCCAAGACTGGTGCGCTGACATTCTCTGCCAAAGGGAAGACGCTGCTCCGTGAGAAGAGTGCTGCCACCTTCGAGCCTCGCAATGGAGGGACTGATGCGGGCAAGTTCCGCGTGACGCAAGCATTTACCCTTGATAAGGATGAGGCTATCTATGGACTGGGTACCATTCAGAACGGAAAAATGAACCGTCGCGGTGAGAAGAAACGTATGGAGCAGTCCAATCTGGAGGACTTTCAGAACGTGCTGCAGAGCATCAAGGGATGGGGCCTGTATTGGGACAATTATTCGCCCACGCAGTTTGAGGACGACGCAGTCGCAGGCATGTCGTTTGCCTCGGAGGTTGGTCAGTGTATAGATTATTATTTTATGTATGGTGGTTCGGCAGATGGCGTCATTGCACAGATGCGCCAACTTACAGGCGACGTGCCGATGTTCCCCCTGTGGACATACGGTTACTGGCAATCGAAGGAACGCTATAAGAGTGCCAAGGAGACAGAGTCGATTGTCGATCAGTATCGTGCGCTGAACGTACCTCTCGACGGCATCATTCAGGACTGGCAGTATTGGGGCTCCAACTATCTGTGGAACGCGATGGATTTCCTGGCCGAGGACTTTTCCAATGGCAAAAGGATGATAGAAAACGTCCACAAGAAGCACGCCCATTTCATGATTAGTATCTGGGCCAGTTTCGGTCCCATGACTCAACAGTTCCGCGAACTCAACGAGAAGGGGCTGCTCATGCCCTTCGAGACATGGCCCCAGAGCGGTATCTCGCATGTGTGGCCACCCGTGATGAAATATCCCTCAGGCGTGAAGGTCTATGATGCTTTCCATCCTGAGGCCCGTGCCATATACTGGAAATACCTGAAGACCCTCTACGACTACGGTACGGATGCCTGGTGGATGGATTCTACCGATCCCGACTTCTTCAACCCCAAAGAAAGCGATTATGAGCATAAGGTCTATGGTGGTACATGGCGCTCGCAGCGCAATGCCTTCCCTTTGGAGACCGTTCGAGGCATCTATCAGTCGCAGCGCAAAGATGACAAAGGCAAGCGTATCTTTATTATGACGCGTTCAAGTTTTGCCGGACAGCAGCACTATGGGTCCAATATGTGGAGCGGAGACGTGAACTCTTCGTGGGACATGCTACGTAAGCAGGTGCCTGCTGGCCTGAGCTTTACGCTGACTGGCAACCCCAACTTCAACACTGACATAGGCGGATTCTTCTGTGGCTCATACAACACTCGCGGTGGTGGTTCTGCTCCCAGAAATCCTCAGTTCCAGGAGCTTTATGTGCGCTGGATGCAATATGGCCTGTTCTGTCCTGTTTTCCGCAGTCATGGTGCAGATGCACCGCGTGAGATTTGGCAGTTTGGAAAGAAAGGCGAGCCTGTCTATGATGCCATCGAAAAGCAGATACGTCTGCGCTACCGGCTTATACCTTATTTATATAGTACAGCCTGGCAGGTGACTTCAAACAACGAAAGCTATATGCGTCCTTTGTTCAGCGACTTTGCTGCTGACAGAAGGGTTTGGGACATGACCGACGAGTTCATGTTTGGTCGTAGCATACTGGCCGCTCCCATTGTCAATCCACAGTACACCCAGGAGAAGATTGTCCGCACCGATGCCATGACAGGCTGGGATCGCCAAGATGTAAGAGAACAAACAGAAGAGGGGAGGGGCGTGAACTGGGCGGCCACAAAGAGTGCTGTGAAGTATCTGCCGAAAGGAACCACATGGTACGACTTCTGGTCGGGCAAATCGTACAAGGGCGGTCAGGATGTGACCATTGAGACTACCCTTGATCGCGTGCCGATGTTTGTACGTGCCGGTAGCATCTTGCCCCTGGGCCCCGAGATGCAGTATGTAGGCGAAAAGGCTTGGGACAATCTAGAACTGCATATCTATCCGGGTGCCAATGGCAGCTTCACACTTTACGAGGACGAGGGTGACAATTACAACTACGAGAAAGGAGCATACACCACCGTCACTTTTGAATGGAACGATGGCAAGAAACAACTGACTATCCGTGAGCGCAAGGGCAAGTATCCTGGCATGCTCGAAAAGCGCCGCTTCACCCTTGTCATGCCTGGCCAGAATACCATGGAAGGCAAAGTGGTTGAATATACAGGACAGGAGATGACGGTGAAGTTATAAGCTGAATGACAGCTGTGTGTTGAGTGTCAATTCTTCTGTTTGATGGTCCAATTGTCGTAGCCCGTGAGGTCGCCATCGACGAAGATTTTCTCATATTCCTGCATGCCCTTCAGTTGCCAGTCGAGCCAGGCGCGTACCATGCGGGCATTGGCGCCGCCATTAGGCTGCTCGTAGGTGCCGCCGTGACCGCTCTGCGTGTTGTCGGCCAGCACGACGGGTACTTTCTTGATAGCCTTATAATCCATCTGCGCGTTTTGCCAGGCTACGTCCGTTGTGCCCCCAACAAGGTAGAGAATAGGTCCGTGCAGGTTCTTGAGAGACTTGGCACTGGCATCAGCCATTGTCATCTTGCCCATGCCGGCATTCAATATGAGATAGGTCTTTAGGCGCGGGTCTGCTGCATTGGCCAGCACCTGTGCACCGCCGCAGGAGTGGCCGGCTGCGGCTATCTTCTCCGTGTCGATGTATTCATAATAAGGTGAGGATGGACTGCAAATCCAGTCGAGTGCCTTCTGAACCATTGACGATGGGGTGTGCTGGTCTTTTTCGTGCTGGGCAAACATTTGGAGTTCGCCGATGGCCACGACTACGTAACCATAGGAGGCAATGTCGCTGAGCATGTTCTCGTAACCGATGCTGGTATCCATGCAGCCACCGTTGCAGAAAACAAGGACGGGCAGTTTCTTTTTCTGTACTGTTCCAGTGGCAAACATGCCCGGCCGGCCAACTGTCATAGCTGCATCCATGTTCATCGGACGATAGACAACGAAGTCTGGCAAGCTCTTCTCGCGCACGGCTACAGCCTTGTGGCGGCCACTGCCACCGTATTCAACCACCTTCATTTGTTCGAAACTGACGCTGGAATCGTCATGCTTCAGGTGACGGGCAAAGAAGGCATCCATCGCCGGACGGGTGAACTCCAACTGTTGGTCGAATGCCACGCCATGTTGACCATGTACCTTTACGTAATCGACTGCCGAACCTGCCTTTTGCATTTTCACGACCCAGTTCTCTGTCAAGTTGGGGCGGACGATAGGGTCTTCTCCACCCTGGAGCACGAGAAATGGTGTTTTACTCTTGCCGATATAACCTATAGGCCACCATTCCTTATGGTCTGCCCATTCGCCAGCACGACCAATTTCTGTAGGAGGAGCTCCGCCTGCGGCGCAGGCCACCTCTGCCGTCAATCCAGCCATCAGCGACAGATGCCCACCAGCCGAGTGACCGTAGGTGCCGATGCGGTTGGGGTCTATGCCTAACCTTTGGGCGTTGCTTTTCATCCAACGGATGGCTGCTTGCACGTCTTCGATACAGGCAGGCAGTGGGGCCTCTTGTGTGAGCCGGTAGTTCATGTTACAAACTACGTATCCCTTCATGGCGTAGTCCACCATCAGCGTGCGGTACACCATGTCGTTCTTCGAGCCTGCGCTCCAGCCACCGCCGTGAATAATCAGGATGGCAGGTCGATTCCGTTGAGGACCAAACTGTGGCTGTGCCATGTCGAGCACCGTGCTTGGTCCCACATCCGTCCGATATGCGATGTTTTCAGTCACTGAGATGCTGTTAGAGACGTTGGACTTTTCCGGCTTGCTGGCGGCAGAAACTCCACTCTCACTGCTCAGCTCAGGCCATCCATCGGCTGTCCAACTAATAGAGCGTTGGATGAGCATGGCGGCACCGTTTTGGGTGGCGCTGTAGCCATGACAGACGAAGATGTCCTCACCGTCGAAGGTGTAGGCAGCGCAGTGGCCGGCAGCCTCCCATTCCTTCTTGTCTCCCTCTATGAAGAGTGTGCCGCCGCCTTTGGCCATATCTTTGCCCATGCGATCGAGGTAGGGTCCGTCAACGGTCTTGCTGCGCCCCACAGCCACGCGGTAGTTGCTCTTAGCGCCGCGACAGCAATAGTCCCACGATACGAAAAGATAGTAGTAACCGCCGTGTTTGAAGATGAACGGCGCCTCGATGGCATTCGTCCCGGCAAACCTTGATGTGGGGTTCGGTTCCGATGGCTTGTAGTTGGGATCGTAGCGCCGGGCGATGGTGCGTGGCTTTTCACCCTTGGCTATGTGCATGGTGGAGTCGAGACGTGCCAGTTGTATGCCGTCCCAAAACGACCCCCAGACGAGCCACGGCGTGTCCGTGTCGTCGATTACGAAATTGGGGTCGATGGCGTTCCAGTTGTCGCCTGTCCGCTTGCCGTCGGCTTCCCTTTTCCACTCGTGCGAGGTGACGATGCATCCTTCGTCCTTCCACATGTTCGCCCGCAACGAGCGACTGCTGAGCAGGCCGATGGCCGAGCCGTTTTTCCCAAACGTAGAACAGCTGTAAGCCATCCACCAGTGACCATGCCACTGGATGACATCGGGAGCCCAGACATGACTGCTAAAGCCTGGTACGGAGTCGGTAGTCCAGCCGGGGATGACAGTCATAACAGGCTGTGGAAGCACCGTCCATGTCTTGCGGTCTTTCGATGTCATTTGCTGTATGCCCATACCTGTAGCGTAAATATAGTACGTATCGCCCTCTCTGGCCATCACGGGGTCGTGAACCATCGGTGTCTCGGTGGTAAAGGCTTCGCGCTGGAACCCGCGACGTGGACCTTGTGCGGCAACTGCCTGGCAAACGGCAGCGAACGCCAATGTGAAAAGAATCTTGTTCATAGCATGAGTATTTTAAGGGTTTTGTAATTTGTTGCAAATATACACTTTCTTATTCTACGAACCCCTCCATGATGGCGGTTGGGGCGGCATTGTGGTCAAATGCGCCTAACTTATAGCCACCGGGGAGGCACTGCGGCTCCCAGTAGAATACACCTCGGCAATGTCCGCCTGTTTCGTATCGGGCCTCGCGAATGACGCGTGCCAGCTGTCGGCGACCTTCCTCCATGATTTCGGGCTTTTTCTCGTTCACCTCGTAGCCTGTCTCGACAATCATCACGTCGCATTTATATTTTTGGCTTACGTGACGGATGTTCTTGATGCAGTCGGTGATGATGTCGTCGGCATTCAGTTCGGGATGTCCTTCCATTGCCCAATAGGGATAGAGCGACATGCCAACCATGTCGAACTTACCTCCATATTTGAGGATGGTGTCGAGGTTGTAGTCGTAAAGGCTTTGTCGGTGTCCACGATCCAGGTGTACGATGACGATGGCCTCGGGGAAGACCTCCTTCACGGCATCGTATCCTGCACGAATGAATCCTGCGTACTGCTGTGGTTCGGTCTTAATGTGTCCCATCGAATGTGTGATGATGGTGTGCCCCAGCGAGTCCTTCACTTCCCAGCCACGTTCGTTGGTCTTTACGCTCCAAAGCATGCCGTTGGTGGTTTCGTTGCCCACCTGCACCCATCGTGGCGCAATGTCGTTCTGCTTCAGTAGTGAGAGAACCTCTACGGTATGCTGGTGCAGGTCCTGTTTCATCTCCTCGAACGAGTGTCCGAGCCATGCCTTCGGGATGGGCTGTTTGCCTGGGTCCGCCCATGAGTCGCTGTAGTGGAAATCCACCATAAGGTCCATGCCCAGCGCCTTCACTCTCTTGGCCATTGCCAGCAATGCATGTTTGTCGCAGTCCCCTCCGCGCGGATTTACCCAGACACGCATCCGTATGGCTCCTATCTGGTAGTCGTTTTTCAGCAGTTCCAGGCATTCGCGTTCCTGTCCGTTCCTGTCGTGGAACACGACTCCCCGCCGTTCCTGTCCCTGCAGGAACCCGACATCGGCTCCTTTCACAAAGTCCATGTCGGTTGTCTGTGCACCAATCGTCAGTGTCAGTGACAATAATAGAGCTGTCATTCCCTTTTTCATAACCATATTCTATTAATATGTTAGGCGTTTCTTTGTCGTGACGGAGCCGTCTGTATGACGCTCCTTGGTGATGTACACCTTTGTACCACGGAAGGGAACGTTAAGTCGCTGCCCCTGCATGTTAAAATAGGAACGCTCGATGATGCGCTCGTCCCGAAGCTTTTCATCCACGGCAGTGGCATCGTCCTTCACTCCCTGGAACGAACCTGCAAAGTCGGGCAGATAGTAACCCAAATGAGGCGGTTGGTTGTAGGCACAGTTTTGCCATGCAACGCCCATGCGGTAGGTGTGGTCGTGCATCAATGTCGGCACCCGATACTTTGTGGTTGCTGTGCTGCTCACGATGTACAGTTGCGAGGGATTGCTGCTGTTCCACCATATCACTTCCTCGCGCCAGTCTCCGAAGAGGTCTGCTTGCAGGCAGGGTGTTGCCTTTGTTCCGTTGCATGATGCAGGTGTCAAGCCCATCGACGCAAACGTTTTTTGGCTCGAATTGGTCACGTAGATGCCCAGTTCGGTAATGGCCGATGCCGACCATTTCGTGATGCTTGTGCCGTCGAGCAGTTCTTCATACGCGTCACCATCCCAAAAGATACGGAAATTCATCGATGGCTTGCGCGTTCCGGCTTCCTTGCCCGTTATGGCATTGAAGGGGTTCTGGTTGCGGCTGTCCTTGTCGAAGCCGCCATAGGCCGACCAAAACTCGCAGCCACGACTGCCCGTGACAATGTCTGCCGCCAGTCCGCGACCATTGTCGGCCCCACTTTGTCCGCCTTTCCATAGGATTTCGCCTGTAGCGGCATCGTGCAAGTCCCAAGCGTATTCGCCCTTCTCTTCATGGATGTCAAAGAGTTCCAGGCCCGGACGGTCGGGATTCAGGTCACCCAGATGGATGGCATCCCCATGTCCGAAGCCTACGGCATAGAGTATCTTTCCATCGTTGTCAAGTGCAGCCGAGCCCCAGATGATCTCATCGCAGCCGTCACCATCTACATCTCCTACGGAAAGGTTGTGGTTGCCGTTGGCATACATCGTGTTGCGCCCCATCCCTGAGCTGCATGCCCGTGGAGTATATGTCTTGGTCTTGCCACTGGCATCCTGTAACTTGTAGTTTGTTTTCTTGTCGGAACTATGCAACCATCGGGTCTTCAGTTTTTCGCCATCAAAGTCCACCGCCCAGATGTAGGCATAAGTGTAGTAGCCGCGACACATTACCGCAGAAGCTGGCTCCTCCTGGCCTGCCAGATGGGCTACACAGGCCAAATAGCGTTCGCCGCGGTTGCCGTAGCTGGCATAGTCGCTCTTGCCGCTGCGGTCATCCCAGTTGAAGGAGCCTGAGGCTTCGCTCAGCGACGCCTGTGCATTGCGGTTCGGCCAGTAGGCTATGGTGTGGATGGCCCTTCCCGTCAGTCCCTCGAACACTGTCAGGTATTCCTGTCCACCGTCGATGCGTCCGTTAGAGTTGCGCCAGTCCTTCGTGTTGTCAGCTCTCTTGATAGAAGTGAGGTCTGCCGCTTGATTGACATACGTTCCCTCTGCGTCCTTCGAACCAGGTGCCGTCTTGCATATCAACTCCGCTTTGCCGTCCTTGTCGAAGTCGTAAACAAGGAACTGTGTGTAATGTGCTCCGGCACGAATGTTCACGCCAAGGTCGATACGCCACAATTTCTCCCCACTGAAGAGACGGTAACAATCGATAAATACGTTACCCGTATGGCCGTTTTGCGAATTGTCTTTCGAATTGCTCGGGTCCCACTTCACGAAGAGTTCGTATTCTCCGTCGCCGTCCACGTCTCCCACCGAGCAGTCGTTTGGCGAATAAGTATAGCCGCCCTCGGTGTTGCTTCCAGCTTCGGGTCGGTCGAGTTGCAACAGATGGTAGCCACGCTTGTTCAGTGTAATGGGGGCGACGGTGTCGGTGGGCACACCGTTCTGTAGTGTCACGAGTTGGAACTCTGTGCTGGCAGACGCTGTCACCCGTTTGCTGGTGACATCACGGATGGTGTCCCCCAGCACAGAACCATCTTTCAGCACGAGGAATGAAGTATGTTCGTCATCGCTTCCGAGCATTCGCCAGGAGAGAAACGACGATGACGCAGCAGTATTGATGCACACAAATCCCCGGTTTAAGTACTCCTGCTGAGATGCCGGTGTGCCGGGAGCTTGTGCCATTGCCATCGTTGCACCCATCAGCAGCAACGTTGAAAATAATATCCTTTTCATGTTTTTATATATTTTTATCGTTTATTTGCTGACTTTCACACGCATGATGGTAAACGACATGGGGGCAAACTCATAATCGAAATGTTTTCCGAACTTGCCATAGAGACTGGTGCGTGGTGACAGTTTTGTGGGCTGTTCGAAGGTATTCTCATCGTTGGCATCGCCATTGAGGGTGATGACCTTGCCAGTAGGCATGATAATCTTGGCTCCGTCGATGGTGAATGAGCGATGATAGGGTCGGTCGGTGCCATTGACAACCTTGACGATGAGTTCCGAATTGGCCTCATCGTATCCCGTCTGGCAGAAATGACGGGTCGGTTCTGCAGGTTTGGCAACGGTAATCTCTTTTCCGTCGACATATAGGGTGGCGGTCATTGGAGTCACCACCAATCGTATATCATACCACCTGTCGGTTTCAATGCTCTGGCGGAAACGTGGGCTGACCACGTCCGTGAGACGTCCGTTGCGCATGGGCTGAACGGCAGTTGTACGGTTGTTCCATCCGCCAATATTCACACCATAGCCATTGCGGCCTCTTTCATCAAGAGAATAGAAAATGAAGAATCCCTCCAGACCTCCTGTCTTGCGGGCCTTGAGGCGTAGCGTATAGTTGTCACTGTTGATACTAGGCAGCATGGCTAGCGACACACGTTCATCAGAAGTCTGGCAAAGCGCATCGCCTTCGACCTTCCATTTGCCCCGTTGAGCGGTAAGTTGACCAGGCTGATACTGAATCTCCTTTCCCTCAGCAGTGGTGACGCAGATATCCTTATACTCACATTGTGTGGCATAACTGCCCAGTCCGACACCTCCGGCTGCAAAGGGCTGTGCCGGGGCTGCCGTAGTGGGCTCGCTGACATATACATTATAGGAAGGCCGGTTCTCGGCTGACATCTGCTGTACGTAGTAAGAGGCACGGCCATAGACCTCATTGCTGTTGATATGAATAAGATTGCAAGGCCAGTCGCGTCGGTTTTCGTTTTCGAAGAGGGGGGCATAACTGGTCATCTTCACCACATCGCTGTTGCGTTCCATGCCCATGATGAAGGCAGCCTCGCTCAGAGCGGCCAAAAGGTTTCCCGCTCCTACACCGCCGTTACAGGCATATTCGCCAACATAGATGGGGTGCGTGCGTGGTGCGTCATCGAAGAGGTGGTTGTTGGCAAAGAAGAAGTTGGGGTCGCGATACCAGTGCGGATCAACCATATAGTCGCCGGGAATCTGTGCCAAGAGAGGATCGGTGTGCCCCAATGTGTTGATGAACGTGATTTGGGGATATTCTGCCTTCAGTTTAATAAAGATGTAGTTGAAATGTTTGACGTATTCAGGACCGACATTCTCGTTGCCTATCTCCACGTATTTCAAGGGGAAGGGCTTCGGGTGGCCAGCCTCGGCGCGCATTTTTGCCCACTGGTTTTTGGCGGGGTCGGCCAGGGCATAGTCGATGGCATCGCGGAAATTCTGAACGACGGCTTCCATATCGGCATCGCTGCTCACAAAATCACCGTTGCGTACCGAGCACGACATGCCAGCGTTGTTGACGAACATGGCATCCATGTTCAGGTCTTCGCAGAACTGCAAAAACTCATGGTAGCCCATTCCCCAGGTGGCACGGTAGCCCCATACATCCCATTCGCCGCGACGGGTCATGGGATCGCCCAGTGTCTCCTTCCATTTCACGCGATTTTCGTATGTGGCACCCTCTACGATACATCCACCGGGCCAGCGCATGAACTTCGGATGCAAGTCCACGAGCATCTGAGCCACATCGGCCCGTTGTCCGTTCTTGCGACCTTTGAAGGTGGCTTGCGGGAAAAGCGATACATAGTCGATTAACACCATTCCTGCTTTGTCGAACTCCAATGCCAGTTCACCCCTGGTTGCAGAGTCCTCAGCGGTCAGTGTGGCAGTCAGTTCAGTCCAGTCCTTGAATTGACGACCGCTGAATGTGGCTGTGCCAAGCGATGCTCCCGTCTCTCCATTCACCAGTCGGGCCGTAATGTTGCCCTTATAGTTGGCTGACTGTACATAGAAGCGAAGGTCGTATTTCTCGCCAGCCTTCAGGCCGATGCCCCAATAGCCAGTATTCGTCAGTATGCTCTTGCCTCCCTTTTGCACCTTCTTGATGTTCAGCTGCATGGCATGTGGTGTATTAGGGTGCAGTGGAATAGGGGCTTCTATGATGTTGCCCACAACGGTGGCCTGCTGGCCCGATACTTTCCAGGCCGTCATCTTCTTCTGCTCCAGATTCCAGGGTATGTTCCAGTTGCGGTTGTTGCGGTGTTCATAGTTCATGGCATTGGGTGCGTAGGCCCTACCGTCGCGCCAAGTCATGCCCGAAGGCAGTACGTGTTCTTCGAAACCACGGTTCTGTATCAGTTCGGCGTAGAGTCCGCCATCGCCGGCATGACTGATTTCTTCGAAGAAGATACCATAGAGGTCGGGTGATACCACGGCCCCTTTCTGGTTGAGGTCGATGCGGATGGGAGTGTTTTGGGCAGTCAGTGCCAGGCTGCCAGCCATCATGGCAATAGTTGCCAAAGTTTTTGCGTGTTTCATCATAGTAATAACAGTTATTGAATTACTGCCTACAAAGTTAGGACTTTTATTCTGTTTTTAATTGAAATATCTTATCAATTGCTTGTACAAATGTAACAAATAGATGTATATTTCATTTTTTTTACCGTTTCATGCGCCTGTAATGAGTTTTTTCTTTACCTTTGTATAGTAATTACATCCAAGAACTCCACAATGGTTCCACGATATATTCTCTTTTTCCTCTGCCTATGGTTCCTGTCATCGGAGTCTGTTAGTGCGCAGAAACTCAATAGACTGCATTTGCCCAACCACGAACAACTGTCATCTGAACGGGTGTTGCAAGTGATGCAGGATTCGGAGGGATTCCTTTGGTATGCCACCGAGGGCGGAGGCCTATGTCGCGACGATGGGCATCAGATGTTGGTGTTCCGCAGCGATGCCGAGCATCCCGACCTTTTGGGGAGCAACGAAGTGGCTTGCATGGCCGAGTCGGGTAAGAACCTTATTGTAGGCACATTTCATGGGGCATACGTGCTGGATAAGCAGGACTATGGCATTCGCCGGTTGACTGAGGTGGACGAAAAGCGGGTAGATGACATTGTCGTATCTGCCGACGGGCATTGGTGGCTGACGGCTAACAAGAAGGTCTATGAATATGCCCCCGATGGTCTTCTTCTGGCAACATATACAGCCGGAGACAAGTATATCAACCGCCTGCATGAGGACTGCAGGCATCGAATGTGGGCATCGCAGTGGAGTGGTGGCTTGCTTATGCTCGAGGGCGACAGCTTTGTACCGGTTCCGTGGCCTTTGGATGCAGCTCCCACTTCCATCGACGATGATTCTACGTCTGCAGCCCTGCTTATAGGCACGGTGGGTCAGGGAGTGGTGCGCTATTTCCCGGATGGCGGTATTGTGGAACCTACTGCGGTAAGTGACAGCGTTTGCATGAGTCGCGTCAGTCTCGACCTCCAAGGTAGGATGCTTGTGGCCGACGGACGGGGTAATTGTTATGTACTTTCCGAGAAAGCACCGCAACCATGGTTCAAGAGCAGCATACTTACAAGGCAGGTTGCCGACTCTTTGCGTGCGGCACACAAACTATCGGCCCGACCAACCGCTATGGCCCTTAGTCTGGAAGGCGAAATGTGGTTCAGTACCGGGCAGGACATTCGCTGCGTCAGGCAGGGTAGGGAAGAGGTGGTGCTCGACAAAACCAAAGACGTATCGGCTATGGCCTTCACGGCGGATGGCACACTTTGGCTCGGCACCATCTTTGGTACTCTGATGACTTATAAGGACGGGCACTTGTCTATTGATGACTATGCTTCAAACGAATATGGCGATGCAATAATACATCTCGATGTCGACAGCCTTGGCAGTCTGCTGCTGGTAAGCGATCGCTATGTGCGTATCTATAACCCAGCGCGTCGCACGCTTCGGCAGCAAAGCCGCGAGGCAGAAGGTGTCTATAGCATCGAATTGCAGGAAACACAGCCAGGCAGACGTTGGAGCCAGCCCGAGGAGAATGTGGTGGAGCGCATGCCGCAGTGGATTTATTGGATGTTGACGTTGCTTTTGCTGCTGCTTTTGGCCCTTGTCGCTTACATATTATTCCTGCATCGTCAGCGCCAGCGTTTTATGGCAGCCATGAAGGACTTCACTTCCGCCTCCTCTCCTGAAGAAGGACAAGACATATGCCCTCAGGGCGAGACCCCGTGGTTGCAAAATGCTATCGCCCAAGTGGAGGCCCACCTGAGCGATGACACTTATGGCGTGGAGCAACTGGCCTGCGACATGTGCATGAGTCGCATGACCTTCTATCGCAAGATACAGTCGGCCACAGGGCAGAAGCCTACCGAGTTTATGCGCACTATCCGTCTTCGTCGAGCTGCTGAACTGCTGCGCCAGGGGCACATGACCATCACCGAGATCAGTTATGCCACAGGCTTCTCGTCGGTCAGTTATTTCAGTCGTTGCTTCCGCACGATGTATGGAGTCCCACCCACGCAATTGGGCAAGACAACTACGGCCGACGACCGCTCGCCCAATGATAATCCTAACCGAGACTCAGTGGTGTGATAAAGCAATCTTCCGGAAAGACTATATACCTCCAGCGTACTGCAACCGTCGTTCCTGACAGCCGCAACGTCTGTCAGGTCACCTTCAGAGGGCAGTACCTGACCGTCGAGGGGAAAGATTCTCAGCGAGGCTATGTCTGGCAGGCCGTTGGTGCCTGTAGCGGTCAGTTGTAATACATGGTTCCCACTCTGTGGCAATTCGATGTCAAATGCTTGATAGGCATCAGTATTCTTCTGGAAATAGGTTCGGGCGATGCTATCACCGTCAATCCATATCTCAGTGCCGCGCAGGGTGGGACTGCTGTATTTGAAAGTCAGACGATACTTGCCAGCCTCGTTGAAGTTGATGCCCCAACGCATTGTTCCTCCCTTCCCGTTCTCATTCTCCGTGATACCCTTGTCGAACAGGACAGATTCTCCGACGAAGAATGTCACGGTGTCGCTGCCTTGCGTATTTTTTGAGGTGTCGGTGGCCTTTGCCCATGCTGTGTGGACACCAATCTGGACATCAGCCACTGTAAATGGGGTGGTAATGTAGTTTCCGACCGAGGATGGTGTATCAACTTTATAGACGCCAGTTTTCTTTTTATCGAAATAGAACTCCACCGACTGTATGCGCCCTTTACGCTGATGTTGCACACGGGCCTGCAGTTCGATGTCGCCGGGCGCAATGCTTTCTTCCGCCTTGGGCGATTGTATCGTGGTCTTCATCAGCCACGCCACTTCGGTGTGCTTCACACCCAGGAAGGCATCCATCATCACCGTGGGCTTTCGTGTGGCCTCGTCCCAGGCACCCATGTCGTAGCCGCCCATCGACTCCGGTTCCCAATAGAAGCAGCCTAAATCCCCGTTCTTAATCATCTTGTCCATCACCCCCACCATATATTGGTTTCCCGTCACGGCCTCCCTGGGATAATGTCCGGTTTCCACCACCATGCAGGGCTTGCCGTATCGTTTTTTCAGGTCGTTGATGTTTTCCATTACACGCGTAATCATCGTCGGTCCGTCGAGGTGTGACCATCGTGGATAAGCCGACATACCAATGATGTCCCACTTTGCGCCATTCTTTTTCAGACCGTCGAAGATGCTGCGGTATAGTGAGTTGTCATGACCATCGGGCAGGTGTACGATGACCTGCATCGTCGAGTCCACGGCCTTTACGGCGTTGTAACCATTCAGTACAAACTTGGCAAAGGCCTCTGAGCCACCCTTGTTCGTTTGTCCCACGGGATACAGCATGCCGCGCTTCGTCTCGTTTCCCACCTGCACCCATCGTGGCACCACGCCTGCAGCCTTGATTGCAGACAGTACGTCGAACGTGTGGTCGTAAACCTTCTGTGCCAATGCCTCCACGCTGTGGTCGGTCCATGCGGCAGGTATGGTCTGGTTGCCAGGGTCGGCCCACGTGTCGCTGTAGTGGAAGTCTATCATCACTCCCATGCCTTTTGCCTTGGCTCGCTTGCACATGTTCACCACCTCCTGCTTGCTGCTGGCTCCCGAGGCCACGGTCCACACGCGCAGTCGGATGTTGTTGATGCCCTGTTCCTTCAGGATTTGCAGGATGTCCTTCTGCTTACCGTTTTTGTCGAGCCATTTAGTGCCCCATCCCTCCATTTGCGGCACAAAACTAACGTCGGCTCCGAAGGCAAACTCCTCGTGTTCGTAGCGGTTAAAGATGGTGTCGGTAACCGTGATAGCCTTTGTTCCAAGGGTAAGGACGGCCATCGTTGTCAGTAGCAAAATGCGTTTCATTGTTCAAAATGCTTTTGTGGTTATGAATAATGCTGCAAAGTTACATATTCCTTTTTCAACTCCCTTTCACCATTGTAACAGACAGATGAAATTTTGTATCAAGATTCATGTTATGCCTGTGAAACATAGCTCTGCCTCGGAAAAAGGACCGATATATTTGTTTTTTCACGCGGTTTAAACTATCTTTGTCGAAAATTGTAATCATTTGTGTCATGAAAAACATCATTTCTCTCGTATTCTTCCTATGGATGACCATGGTTCCTGCCTGGACGCAGCAGACCTACACCATCTATCCCATCCCACAGAAGCAGACCCCGACCGTGGGGAAGGCTCGTATCTCTCCGAAAGTAAACATCGTGGCGGAAGCGGGCATCGATGCTCCGACGCTCGAACGCGCACGGCAGGTGCTGACAGACCATGGGCTGACTCCCTTGACGGGCAAGCGTGTGGCCAAGGGCATGACCAATCTGGTGCTGGGCATCAATGGCTCGCAGGGCATAGCGGACCAACAGGTCGGTAAGCAGGGATTGGTGCGTGAGGTGTTCGGCCTGCAGAAGTATGACCGCCACATCGTGAGCCTGACCGCGGACAAGCGCGGATGCGGGCAAGTGCTCGTCGTGGGCGAGAACACCGATGCCGTCTTCTATGGTCTGGCGAGCGTAGAGCAGATGCTGGACCGCGGCACCGAAAGTCTGCCGTGCGTAGTGGTGGAGGACTATGCCGACACGCGTATCCGTGGCGTCATCGAGGGCTACTATGGTGTGCCCTACAACGCAGCCGTCACCAAGGACCTCTTCCGATTCATGGCCCGATATAAGATGAACACCTACATGTACGGTGCCAAGAGCGATCCGTACCATACACGTTTTTGGTCGGAACCGTATCCCACCAGCATTACCGCCGAGCAGGAACACATCGGCTACCTGACACAGGACATGCTGCGCGGCATCACAGAGGCTGCTCATGCTGCCAAGGTCAACTTCATCTGGGCCATACATCCGGGTACAGCTTTCACCAATAAGGAAACCACCGATGTGCTGGAGCGTGTGATGCGGAAATTCGAGAGCATGTACAGCCTGGGCGTTCGCCAGTTTGGCGTCTTCGTGGACGATGTCGGCGTGCCCACCGATGAGCCCACCCTGCAGTTGGGAGCCCAGCGTCTGACCGACTTGCAACGGAGCATCGACGAACGATGGAACCAGTCCGGTGCGGCCCCTGCCGACACGGTGAAGCCCCTGCAGTACGTACCCCAGTTGTATGCCTTCTCGTGGGTGAAGCCCGAGGTGGCAGAACGTTTCTTCCAGTCGCTCAGCCGCACGCCCCACAAGGTGGACATCTACATTACCGGCCGCAACGTTTGGTCGGTGCCCAACAGCCAGGACCTGGCCACAGCCAACCAGTGGCTGGGACGGAAGACGGCCTGGTGGTGGAACTATCCCTGCAACGACAACGACGTGACCAAACTCTTCCCCATGGACACGTACACCAACTTCCGCGACGAGAAACACATACAGAACGATGCCCGCCTGGAACCCACCCTGACGGGTACCGACTGCATCATCATCAACCCCATGCAGCAGGGCGAGGCCTCGAAGTTTGCCCTCTTCAGCGTGGCGGACTACACATGGAACCAGCGGGCTTTCGACAATCAGCAGAGCTGGCTGGCCTCGCTGCCCGCCGTCGTGGGCAGGGAACGTGCCGAGGCCATGCGCATAGTGGCTCCCCTGCTGCGCTACTTCGATACCGATGCCCTGGGGCGGCTGGTGGACGACTACAAGCAGTCGGTGGAGACGGGAACGCCACGGCCCGAGCCATTGCTTGCGAAGCTGAAGGAGGCTGAGAAGGCCTGCCGCGTGCTGGACGATAAGACGGGTGCCGACGGCAGTTACCTCTTGTTCCACGAGGACATCCGCCCATGGTTGGCCAAGTTGGAAACGATGCTGCAGACCGCCATCCTCTTGCTGGAGAATCCCAAGGCTGAGGCTGCACTTGACCTGGACTCCAACCCCGCCTTCCAGTTCGAGATACTGACTGGGCTGGGCGAGGAGATAGCCCTATCGGTGCAGACCGCCGAACCTTCGGCCCAAGTGTTGCGTCCTTTCATCGACTGGCTGCGCGAGAAAAACAAGCGATGACGTGACGTCTCGCTTGACGCACAATTGTCCGTCAAGCGAAACGACACGTCGTATGAGGCGAAACGACACGTCCTTTCCCTTGACGGACAATTGTGCGTCAAGAGGAGCGACATTGGAAATCATAACTTTCTTGACGGAAAACGTGCCAAATCCTTGGTAGTCTTCGCAATTTGGAGTAACTTTGTGCCGACAATGGCTAAGTATAAAAAGAATAATAAGCCCATGGAGGCCAAGGCCGCGCCCCAAGACGCGCCCAAGAAGGCCTCAAAGGGAGGACGGAAGGCCCTGCTGTTGCTGCCCGTCGTGCCTGTTTTTTTTGTCGCCGTCTGGCTGTGGGCATGGCTGTGGTACGGCGATGTGTTTACCATAGCTCGTGAGTCCTCTTTCTGGTCGTCCAATGCGGTGCTTATGCGCTTCATGGAGGGACGTCCGTGGGGAGCCCTTTGGTGGGCTGGCCGGGCCCTGCTGATGCTCTTCCGATGGCCCGTATTGGGGGCTGCCCTTTTGGCCCTGATGGTCAGTGGCTGCGCCTGGCTGGTGGGCTACTGCCTGCGCCTGCGAGGCTGGTGGCGGCTGCTGCAATACCTGCCCTCGGCGGCCTTCCTGTGGTATGTGGCCTACATCGGCTTCGACCTCTACTATGAGAGCGAACCCGGTATGCTCATGGGTGTCCCCTTGATGGCCACAGCAGTGCTGCTGATGGTGGCCCTGATAATCCGTTCGTTCAGTCGGCATCATACGTTCCCCTCCCTCATACGTCCCCCCAAGGACGAGACCGTGCGACAGAACAGGGCCCAGTTGTTGCTGGTCGTCCTGATTGTGGGTGCCACGATGGGCGTTACCCAGTGGATGCGTCCCTATGTGCGTGTCGTGACTACCATGCAACGGCAGATGATGCAGGAGGACTGGCGAGGCATGGCCCAGACGGCCCGTGCAAACAGCGAATTGTCGTATCGTCAGATTGCGGCCTACTATGCCATCGCCTTGGTGCATACGGGCGAACTGGGCAACCATCTGTTTGATATCCATCTCGACTATGACGAACCATATCTTCATGGGTATCAGGGTGACGTGACCAACGCCGCCAATTACTATATCCCCGACTGCGACCTCTATGCCGGACTCGTTGAACCTGCCATCCATCATGCTATGGAACGCATGACGATGGATGGTCCCAGCCTGCGCACGCTGAAGTTGCTGATTAAGGGCGCTCTGTTGCGCAACGAGTGGGAGGTGGCTGCCAAATACCTGTGCATCATGGAATATGTGCCTTTCGAGGGCAAGTTCATCGAGCGATACAAGCCCATGCTGCGCCATCCCGAACTGGTGGATGCCGATCCCGAACTGGCAGCCATTCGTCAGGTGGAGCCCCTGCATGACAACTTCGAGAACATGCTCACGCAGCCCACTTTCCTGGGCTACAATGCCGCATTGTCCGAGGGCCGCAGCATGCAAGCCTTGTACAACAGCCTGATAGTGCATCTTTACTCGAAGACCATGCCCCAGTTCATGCTACGCTGCCAGGCCCTGCAGGGACAGACACCGCCGCAGAGCATCACTGAGGGGCTGCTGCTGATGTCGGGCAAGTACCCGCAGGTGCTGCAATCGTTCCCTGCCCTGGAATATAACAAGTCACGACTGTTGACCTTCATGCAGGAGGTGAAACCCTACATGGGCAGTCACGAGACACGTGCCGAACATGCTTGGGAACTCTTCCCCAAATGGAAGGGGTACTATCCCTATTACTACTTCTTTGGTAACCTGAAGGCTACGAAGCGCAAGGACAACAATGCAGGAACCAGTAATCAGGGCGTGAACTAAAAAAAAAGACCCACCCTAACCCTCCCTTAAAGGGAGGGAATAGCCCAAGCCCTTTCTGGGGGAGGGGAATAGAGAAGGGAAGATGATGAAAGGGTGTTGATATAAGAAAGGATATAGGTAATAGAATAATATGAATATAAGACATACGATAACACGCTATCAGCAAAAGTATATACTCCCCTCCCTCGGGAGAGGCTTGGGGGTGGGGGCTTTCTCCTCCCTCGGGAGGGGCTTGGGTCTGGGGCTTCTTATATTGCTGGCGGCTTGTGGCCGAGGAGCTTACACAGTACCTGCACAATATACGGAGGCTGACAGTATAGCCGTGCTCTATCCCGACTATACTGACATCGTAATACCAGCCAACATCGCACCGCTGAATTTCTCGCTGCTGCAAGACGGAGCAACGTCTGTTGTGGTGCAGATGAAAGGTGAGAAGGGTGGGGAACTCGTATCTGGAGGCGGTCGTGACCTGAAGGTGATGATGGACTCGACGGAGTGGCGCTCGCTGCTCACACAGAATCGTGGCGCATCAATCAGAGTTGACATCTATGCAGAAATGGATAAGGGATGGGTACACTACAAGCCGCATGTCCTGACTGTAGCCGAAGAGGACATCGATGCCTATCTCTCGTACCGACTTATCGAACCTGGTTATGAACTGTATCGTCAGTTGGGACTCTACCAGCGCAACCTGACGAATTTCGATGAACGTGCTATCTATGAGAACAATCGTACGTTCGAAGATGAGCACAACCACTGCATCAACTGCCACAACTTCCAGAACTATTCCACACGGAATATGCTCTTCCACGTCCGTGCCCAGCACGGCGGAACCATCCTCGTGCGCGACGGAAAGGCGCAGAAGGTGCAGGTGAAGGGCGACAGCATCCTGACGGCAGGCGTCTACCCCTCGTGGCATCCTTCGTTGCCTCTGGTGGCCTTCTCTACTAACAAGACGGGGCAGGCTTTCCATATCTACCACCCTGAGAAGATCGAGGTGCAGGATGAGGCCAGCGACCTACTGCTCTACGATGCAGAAAAGAACGAGGTGAGCCTCGTGCTCAGCGACAGCACACAGTTCGAGACCTTCCCATGCTGGTCGCCCGATGGTAAGTGGCTCTACTATTGCACGGCCAATGAGCCTGCGACGCCCGACGGCGTGCAAATCCCCGACAGCATGGCTGAAATGCGTCGTGTGATGTTCTACAACAAGTTCTTCTACGACATACGCCGGATGCCTTTCGATGCCCAGACGCGCCGTTTTGGAGCATCTGAGCTGGTGGTCGATTGTGCCGGCCGTGAACGCAGCGCCTCGTTCCCACGCGTCAGTCCCGATGGCCGCTACCTGCTCTTTGCCGAGGGCGACTATGGTCAGTTCCATATCTGGCACAAGTCGAGCGACCTCTTCGTCAAGGACTTGCAGAACGACAGCATCTATGCCCTGACCGAAGCCAATTCGGATGACGTGGATTCATATCACACCTGGAGTTCGAACGGACGCTGGATAGTGTTTGCCACCCGACACATGGACGGCAACTACTCGCGGCCCTTTATCACCTATTTTGACAAGAAAGGCCATGCCCATAAGGCATTCTGCCTGCCTCAGTATGACCCCGAGTATAATGTCCTGTTGCTGAAGAGTTACAACGTGCCCGAACTGACGCGCGACGCTGTTTCTATCAGCGAGAAAGACCTGCGCCAGTGCATCTACGAAACCGAAGGCACACAGGCAACCTACAAATCTATAAATCGTTAAGTTATTACATCATAAAATCTTTAAATCATTGAGTTATGCGAGTAATTATTGAACCTAACTACCAAGAGTTGTCGCGCTGGGCTGCTGAGTATGTAGCCGCACGTATTAACGAGGCAAAGCCCACCGCTGAAAAGCCTTTCAAACTGGGATGCCCCACTGGTTCGTCGCCCCTGGGCCTCTACAAGCATCTCATCGAGATGTACAAGTCCGGCAAGGTTTCCTTCGAGAATGTCGTTACTTTCAACATGGACGAATATGTCGGTCTGCCCGAGGAGCATCCCGAGAGCTATCACAGTTTCATGTGGACCAACTTCTTCTCGCACATCGACATCAAGAAGGAGAACGTGCACATCCTGAACGGTAATGCCCCTGACTTGGCAGCTGAATGTGCTGCCTATGAGCAGGCCATCAAGGAAGCCGGCGGCATCGACCTCTTCATGGGTGGTATCGGTCCCGACGGACACATTGCCTTCAACGAGCCTTTCAGCTCACTGGCCAGCCGCACTCGTGTGAAGAGCCTGACCACCGACACTATCATTGCCAATAGCCGATTCTTCGACAACGACGTGAACAAGGTGCCCAAGACTGCCCTGACCGTTGGTGTTGGTACCGTGATGGATGCCAAGGAAGTACTCATCGTATGCAATGGTCACGGTAAGGCTCGTGCCCTGCAGCATGCCATCGAGTGTGCTGTTAGCCAGGAATGGACCATCAGCGCCCTGCAGTTGCATCCCCATGCCATCATCGTCTGCGACGAAGCCGCAACCGACGAACTGAAGCACGGCACTTACAAGTACTTCAAGGACATCGAGAAGGATAACCTTTGAGAAGTTGAGAAGTTAAGAAGCTGAGAAACTAAGAAACTAAGAAGTTGAGAAGCTTAGAAACTGAGAAGTTAAGAAGCTGAGAAGTTAAGAAGCTGAGAAGTTCTTGCTCCGTGATGCTATGCAAATGGCAAAGTCGGGCGTAGAAGATAATAGTTAAGGCCGCTCCACAAGCGGCCTTTTCTATTCCAGTTCCTTACCGCAGAAGGAACAGAAGTGTGCCTTTTCAGTCACCTTGTTTCCGCACTCCGGACATTTGCGCTTGGGCGTTTGGCTCTTTTCGCGGTCGTGGATGAACTGGGCGGAAACGATGCCCGTCGGTACGGCCAGTATGGTGTAGCCCATAAGCATGACGACGGCCGAAAGGAGACGTCCCATGGGAGTGATGGGGGCGATGTCGCCGTAGCCGACGGTGGTCATGGTGACCACTGCCCAGTATATGCTCGTGGGGATGTCGGTGAAGTAGGTGTTTTCGACATTGCCCTCGACCATGTACATGAGGGTGCCCAGTGAAATGACCATGATGACGACAAAGAGGAAAAACACGAGTATCTTGCGGCTGCTGGCCAGGAGGGAGCGCATCAGCATGTCTCCCTCCTCAAGGAAACTGAACAACTTGAAGACGCGGAAGACTCGGATGAGACGGAACGCGCGCACTATCATCAGATAGCGCATGGGACCGAATATCCAGCCGATGTATAGTGGAAGTGTGCTCACAAGGTCGATGATGCCGAAGAAACTGAAGGCATAACGCTTGGGATGCGGTGAGCAATAGAGTCGGCATAGATATTCGAGCGTAAAGAAGAAGGTGAAGACATACTCGGAGACCATGAAGACCGTCTTCATGATAGGTGGCAGTCTCTGTATGCTCTCCACCATGATAAGTGCGATGCTGAGCACGATGGCCCAAAGCAAAACCACATCGAAGAACTTGCCCTGCGGTGTGTCGCTTCGGAAGATGATGGTATACAAACGCCGTCTCAGCGTCTGATTGTGCATCAGACTCCGAAACGGCGCTTTTATCGTGTCAAAGAGTTTCAAAACAGTGAGTTCTCGATAATCTTACCCATCTGCCAGATGCATCGAATCTCGAGTTTGTCGTCGAGGATGAGGATGTCGGCATCCTTGCCACGCTGCAGCGTACCCTTGCGGTCGTTGACGTGCATGATGAGCGACGGTGTCTCGCTGACCATGCGAACGGCATCCTCCAGGGGAATCTCAGCCAGGTTCACAGCCGTGCGGATGAGTCGGTCGGTGGTAGCGATGCTTCCAGCCAGAGCCGAGCGGTCGTTCAGTTTGGCCACACCATCCTCCACGATGACACGCGGGTCGAAGGCGGCAGCGTCGGCAGGTGCTGCTGCTACAGCCAGTGCGTCGGTAATCAGGGCCATACGTTCCACACCCTTGATCTTATAGGCCATGCGCAGGATGGTGGGTGGCACGTGGATGCCGTCGGCTACGCATTCGATGGTCATGTCGTCGATAAGGTAAACACTCTCCACCGTACCTTCGTACTTGTAACCCTGCTTGTTGTGGAAACCAGGCATGGCATTGTAGAAGTGGGTGACGTGGGTGTAACCAGCCTCGAAGGCTGTCTTCACGTCGCTATACTCGGCGTGCGTGTGTGCGATACTGGGCAGGATGCCTTTCTCGGCACAGAACTTGCCGAACTGCATGGCACCTGGCAACTCGGGCGCAGCATCCCAGCGCTTTAGGCAGGGACTGTTCTCCACGATGGGTATGTACTCGTTGGGGTCGGGGTCCTTCAGCCATTCGGGCATCTGTGCACCAGCCTTCAAGGGGTTCAGGTAGTGCCCTTCGAGGTGCAGTCCCAGGATGGGGCTGTCTGGTTCGGCCATCAGTTTGTTACAGGTGGCGACGGCCTCTTCGATCATGGGCACCGTGCTACTGGATAGGGTGGGGAAGATGCTGGTGGTGCCATGCTTGGCATGTGCCTCGATGGCTGTGCGGAAGGCCTCCTCGGTGCCTTCCTGGAAGTCGCGTCCGCCGCCGCCGTGTACATGCATCTCTATGCCACCGGGCACTACGTACATGCCCTTGGCATCGATGATGCTGGCTCCGATAACGGCCAGGTCGCAGTTTGTCACTTCGAGTATCTTGTTGTCGCGCAGGATGATGCTACCGTCCTTCAGCCATCCCTGCGGGGTCAGTATACGACCGTTGATAATCTGTGTTAACATGATTTGTTTTTTAGGGTTTATAAGGGCCTTGGGGACCTTAGGTTATTATACCATACTATATACCACATCCATGATGTCCTTGCCCAACTGGTCGGCAGCTTCCATGGTGGCAGCCTCGCTGTAGACGCGGATGATGGGTTCGGTGTTCGACTTGCGCAGGTGGACCCACTTGTCGGGGAAGTCGAGTTTCACGCCGTCGATGTCGTTCACCTCGGCCTTGCCTGTGTACATCTCCTTCACCTTGGCCAGTATGGCATCGACGTCGGTTCCTGCCGTCAGGTCGATGCGGTTCTTGGCAATCTGATAGGGAGGATAGGTGGCGCGCAGTTCGCTGGTCTTCATGCCGCGCTTGGCCAGATAGGTCAGGATGAGTGCGATGCCAACGAGGGCGTCGCGTCCATAGTGGGCAGCGGGATAGATGACTCCGCCGTTGCCCTCACCGCCGATGACGGCATTTGTCTCCTTCATCTTCGTCACAACGTTCACCTCGCCCACGGCGGCGGCATTGTACTCACAGCCATACTTGCGGGTGACATCGCGCAGGGCACGGGTCGAAGAGAGGTTCGAAACCGTGTTGCCTGGGGTGTGCTGCAGGATGTAGTCGGCAACGGTCACCAGTGTGTACTCCTCGCCGTACATGGTGCCATCCTCGCAGAACAGGGCCAGACGGTCGACGTCGGGGTCAACGACGAAGCCGATGTCGTGCTCGCCCTTCTGCATCAGTGCCTTGATGTCGGCCAGGTTCTTCTCCAAGGGTTCGGGGTTGTGCTGGAAGTCGCCCGAGGGCTCTGTAAACAGGCCTGTCACGTGTTCCACGCCCAGGGCCTTGAACAGTTTCGGCAGGATGACGCCGCCCACAGAGTTGACGGAGTCGAAGGCTACGCGGAAGTTGGCCTTCTTGATGGCTTCGACATCCACGAGGTCCAGGCCAAGCACCATGTCGATGTGCTTCTGGTCGTAGGAGTTGTCCTCGATGAGCTTGCCCAGGTGGTCAACGTCGGCATACTCGAAGTCCTCGGCCTCGGCAATGCGCAGCACCTCTTCACCTTCGGCCTTGTTCAGGAACTCACCCTTCTCGTTCAGCAGTTTCAGTGCGTTCCACATGCGGGGATTGTGGCTTGCAGTCAGGATGATGCCGCCGCAGGCACCTTCCATCGTTACGGCAATCTCCGTTGTCGGGGTCGTTGCCAACCCGATGTACACCACGTCGAAGCCCATACCCATCAGGGTGCCGCATACGACGTTCTTCACCATCTCGCCCGAGATGCGTGCGTCGCGGCCCACCACAATCTTGTTCGACGTCACCTTCGTGGTGCGGCGGATAATGGTGGCATAGGCCGTTGTAAACTTGACAATGTCCAGGGGATTCAGGGTGTCACCTGTGCGTCCGCCGATGGTTCCGCGGATGCCGGAAATAGATTTTACGAGCGTCATAGTTATTAGTTTAAAGATATTCGTACCGCAAATATAATGCTTTTCTGCGTTCCGTGCAAACATTTTCGTGCAAAATCTTACCTATTTATTTTTACGCATACGCGCAAGGGACGTAAAACAAAGTTTACAGCTTCGCAGAGACAAAATGCAAGGTTCGCATGGGAAAGTTCCGCCATCGGCGATGAACGGACGGACATCGACGATGGATGTGCGGACACCGACGATGGATGTACGGACGTCGCCGATGGCGGAACTTTCCTTCGTGGGCCTGTAAGAAATGATTCGTGAATCGGAGAACTTTCTTCTGCGAATCCGTAGAGAATATTTTGCTCCTAAGTTTGGATTTCTCCGTTTTTCTGCGTAATTTTGCACAACTAACTGACGAAAAACATTATAAACATAAGAATCATGAAACTGAGACAATTTCTATTGGGTACTATGCTCATGACAGCCGCAGGCATGGCTGCACAGGACAACGTCATCACGGTGCAGACCGCCAAGCCAGGCGCACCCGTACAAAGCACGATGTACGGCATCTTCTTCGAGGACATCAACTTTGCCGCCGACGGTGGTCTGTATGCCGAACTGGTGAAGAACCGCTCGTTCGAGTTCACCCCCGACCATCTGCTTGGATGGCAGGCCTTCGGCCGGGTGGAGATAAAGAGCGACGGCCCCTTCGACAAGAATCCCCACTACGCCCGTCTCCGTTCCGCAGGGCACGGCGACTGGTGGACAGGTCTGGTGAACGAAGGCTTCTTCGGCATCGGCGTGGAACGTGACAAGGAATACCGCTTCTCTGTATATGCCCGCGTGCCGGACGGCAAGGCCCAGATGCTGCGTGTCCAGCTCATCGAACCTTATACGAACGAGGAACATCAGGAGTTCACCTCTGCCGACATCAAGGTGACCTCCAAAGACTGGCAGAAGTACACCGCCGTCCTCAAGAGCCGCAAGACGGCCGACAAGGCACAGCTTCGCCTGTTCCTCTGCGACGAGAACGGCCGCAGTGGTTCAGGCACAATGGATGTCGAACACGTAAGCCTGTTCCCCGTGGACACTTGGATGGGCCACGAGAACGGTATGCGCAAGGACCTGGCTCAGGCATTGGCCGACATGAAGCCCGGTATCTTCCGCTTCCCTGGCGGCTGCATCGTCGAGGGCGTCACACTGGAGAACCGCTACAATTGGAAGAACTCCGTGGGTCCCGTCGAGAACCGCCCCTACAATAAGAATCGCTGGGAATCGACCTTCACCTACCGTTACTATCCCGACTACTTCCAGTCCTATGGTCTCGGCTTCTACGAGTTCTTCCTCCTGAGTGAGGAAATCGGAAGCGAACCCCTGCCTGTGCTCAATGTGGGTATGGCCTGTCAGTACCAGAACTGGGACCGCGAAGCTGCTCATGCCCCTGCTACGCTGGAGGGTCTGCAAGAGTATATCGACGACTGCAACGACCTCATCGAGTTTGCCAACGGCGGTACGGACACCAAGTGGGGTAAACTGCGCGCCGACATGGGTCATCCGAAGCCCTTCAACATGAAGTTCCTGGGCATTGGTAACGAGCAGTGGGGCGATTTCTACTTCAAGCGTGTGCAGATTGTAGCCGATGCCGTCAGGAAGGCTCATCCAGAGATAAAGATCATCGGCACCAGCGGACCGGACAGCGAAGGTCACAACTTCGACATCGGCTGGGAGGCCATGAAGCGCCAGAAGGCCGACCTCGTCGATGAACATTTCTATCGCCCCATCTCCTGGTTCCAGAACGAGTGGCAGCGCTACGATAAGTACGACCGCAAGGGCCCGAAGGTGTTTGCCGGAGAATATGCCTGCCACGACCGAGGCAAGAAGTACAACCACGCCGGAGCCAGCATCTACGAGGCAGCCTTCATGACAGGTCTGGAGCGCAATGCCGACGTCGTACACATGGCCACCTACGCACCTCTGTTCAGCCACGTCGACGGCTGGCAGTGGCGTCCCGACATGATATGGTACGACAACCTGCGTGTGGCCAAGTCGGCCAGCTACCACGTTCAGGCCCTGTTTGCTCAAAACCGCGGAACAAACGTGCTGCCCGTCACGAACAGCAACTTCCCCCAGAAGGGCGAGGACGGCGTCCTGGCCTCTGCCGTTTGGGACAAGGATAAGGGAGAAGTCATCGTGAAGGTGGCCAACACCTTCAACGAGCAGAAGAGCGTGAGCATCGTGCTCGAGGGCATGAAGCAAATCGGCGAGGCCAGCGTGGTGAAACTCGACCTGAGCAACTACGACGGCGAGAACACTGTCGACAATCCCCGCCTGATAGAACCCAAGGAGGAAAAGGTGGATGCTCGCATTGTCCAGGGAGGCAACTCCATCGCTTTCAGCCTGCCAGCCAAGTCGTTCTACGTATGTAAAATCAAGAAATAAGTTAAAAAAGGGTAAAAAGTTTGGAGATATAGTTTTTTCTCCCTAACTTTGTCCCGTGGGCTTCGTAGAAAGGAGCACCAAACTATATTTTATAGCATAAAGGATTCCGACGATGTGATATCGTCGGGATTCCTTTTTTGACTATCGTTAAATTGTAAATTGTAAATCGTAAAATAGGAATTAACATGGCTTACATGTCACAACAGGGCTACGACAAACTGGTAGCCGAACTGCAGCACCTGGAGAGCGTGGAACGACTCGCTGCCAGTGCTGCCATTGCAGAGGCTCGCGACAAAGGCGACCTCAGCGAGAATGCCGAATACGATGCTGCCAAGGAGCATCAGGCAAAGTTGGAAACCAAGATTGCTCTGCTCAAGCAGACCATACTCGATGCCAAGATCATCGACACCAAGACGCTGGACACCAGCAGTGTGCAGATTCTGGCAACCGTGGGTCTGAAGAACAAAAAGAGCGGACAGACAATGAAGTACACCATCGTGAGCGAAAGCGAGGCCAACCTGCGCGAAGGCAAAATCAGCGTAGGCACCCCCATAGCACAGGGTCTTCTGGGCAAGCACGTGGGCGACGTTGCCACCATCAAGGTGCCTGCCGGCATGGTGGAACTGGAAATCACGAGCATCGGATTCGATATATAATAATATATAAAGAGGTATAAAGACTATGACTATATTCTCAAAGATAGTAGCCGGCGAGATTCCCAGCTACAAGTGTGCAGAGAACGAGCAGTTCTATGCCTTCCTCGATATTGCTCCGCTCGCCAAGGGACACACGCTGGTCATTCCGAAGCGCGAAGTAGACTACTTCTTCGACCTCACCGACGAGGAAATCGCCGCCATGCAGGTGTTTGCCAAGCATGTGGCTGAGGCCATCAAGCAGGTGCTGCCCTGTCGCAAGGTGGGGCAGGCCGTACTCGGTTTGGAAGTTCCTCATGCCCACATCCACCTCGTGCCCATGCAGAGCGAGGGCGACCTGAACTTTGCCAATCCCAAGAAGCAGTTCACACCCGAAGAAATGCAGCAGACGGCAGATGCCATCCGCAAAGCGTTTGAAGAGCAGTAGAAAAAAAAGAGGTGAAGCGAAGTCGCGTTCACTTCGCTTCACTCTCAATACAAGATAATCATGGAAAACCACAATTATTGTGTCATACTGGCAGGCGGCATCGGCAGCCGACTGTGGCCTATGAGCCGACGGAGCCGCCCCAAGCAGTTTATCGACATCTTCGGCACGGGCCGCACCCTGTTGCAGGAAACCTATGAGCGTTTCGCCCGTTTCATGCCTCGCGACCACATCTTCGTCTCCACCAACGTCGGCTACATGCCCTACGTATATGACCAATTGCCGCAAATCGACGACATCCACATCCTGGAGGAACCGCTCAATCGTGGCACACTGGCCTGTGCGGCATGGGGCACTGTGTTCATAAAGAAAATAGACCCGAAGGCCAATTTGATAATAGTCCCCTCCGATCAGCTGATACTGGACGACGAGAAGTTCCAGGACGACGTTCGCCGTGCCTTCCGTTTCGTCAGCGAAGGTCACCGCCTGATGGTGATGGGCATCCGTCCCACTCGTCCTGAGACGGGATATGGCTATGTGCAGAAGAGTGATGAAACCCAGGAGGAGAACATCTACCAACTGAAGACCTTCACCGAAAAACCCCAGCGGCAGTTTGCCGAGATATTCATTCAGGACGGCAGCTTCCTATGGAACACAGGCATATTCCTCTTCAGCGCCGATGCCATGCTCGGCAATCTTTACCGGCTCGTGCCCGAGTATCAGGTGGAGATTCCGAAGATGATGGCGAGTGCCGAGGTTGACGACCCCAAGTTCCTGCCCAGCTTCTTCAGCGAGTTGCCCAAACTCAGCATCGATATGAACATCATGGAGAAGAGCGACAATGTCTTTGTTTACGAAAGTCAGTTCGGATGGGCCGACCTGGGTACCTGGGCAACCGTCAGCGACTACCAACAGTTGGATGCCGACGACAACCTTGTGCTCGACAGCCGTGTCCTGCTGTCCGACTGCCATAACAATGTCATCCGTTTGCCCAAGGGACGTACGGCTATTATCAACGGACTCGATGGTTACGTCGTGGTCGAACATGGCGATGTGCTGTTGATTTGTCCCAAGGATGACCTCGCCATGCAGCGCCGCCTGATGACCGAGGCTCAGACCCAGCTGGGCATTGAATAGTTAAAATGAGGCTGGGCGCAGTGTCCAGCCTCTCATTTCTTACCCCTAATCCTTCCATACCCATGAAACGACTGTTCTTTTACTTCTGCATGGCCATTGTGGCAACATGGGCCAGTGCACAAGGTCTGCCCGAAGACGGCAAGACGTACTACCTCTACTGCGACAACGACCAAGCGCAGTACTTCTACAACAACGCCGGACAGCTGGCTGTGAGCACTACGCTGAAGGAGGACGAACCTGCCTTCCTGTGGCGCGTCACAAAGAAAGGCAGTGCCTACAACATCCAGAACATGGCAGACGAGACGTGCTACATGGGATTCAAGGAAATGGTCGGAGAACCCTATGACTGGACGCTGGGCACCACCTACGCCAAGGCCAAGGGCAATGTCACCATGCGAGGGCAGTATGGTACCCGCACGGTATTTCTGGTGATGAAGAACGATGGAATGTTCGACCAGGCAACAGGTGCCTTCGACAAAAAGACGACGGACTTCAGCAGCGACTTCTGCTTCGTGGAATACGTGCCGCCTAAAGGCAGTCCCATTACCATTATATGTAATTATCCGCAGGCGCGTGGCCAGTTCACCCTTGAAGGTGAAGGAACAAAAGAGGGCAACTGTACCTTCTTTTATGAGAAGAACGCCGCTACTGTGATTGTTCCCCTGACTGGTAAGGCAGACAATGCCGCCTATCGTTTCGATGGATTCTTCTTCAAAGGCCAGAGCCTGGGTATCGAAGTCGATGCCAACACACTCGAAGCCGATACGCTGGAGGCCCGTTTCTCACTCGACATCTTCAGTCAGACGTATGGTCAGAAGTGGGTGCGCTTCGGAACCGCCGAAACCGACAACAGTGCGGCACGCAGCAATGGCAGCAACACTCCGATGCACACCACCACGGATGTCGGCAGTGAGGACTTCCTCTGGTGCTTCGTGGGTTCGCCCGACGACTTCCTCATCTATAACCGCACCATGGGCAGCGACCTTGCCTTGGCCGCCGATGGCACCGCTAATGGTACACCCGTCTATTTTGCCACATCTGGTCAGGCTACCCATTGGCATCTGCTGGACACCTATGCCAATGCCGGGGAGGGTGCCGGATTTGTCATCACACCAGTCGGTACGACCGACGTGGGCATCAACAGCTATGGCGGAAAGACAGGCTTCCCTATCAAGTTTTGGTATGCCTACGGTGCTGGGACACATTGGAACTTTGAGCTTGTCGACGGTACAGGGACTACCGTAGTGTACAACATCTTGGGCACCAATCCCTTCCCCGAAAACAACTACCGTGTCTCGTATCTGCGTCTGAGCTACGGCGGCACCGTCAGCTACAAATCGGTGACCTCCGATAGCAACGGACAGCAGGAAACCTACTATCTGCCCGTGGGCGAGGAAGTGGAGATAAGCGAAAACGTGGGCTATCGTGGCTTCCGGCTGATGGGAACCGAGCGCGCGGAAGATGGCATCCTGAACGTAAACTTTGAGACCGATGCTGACAATCTCTACCAATATCTATGGTATAGCAACAGTCCCGAGGGACATCCCTATCGCATCCCGGCTATCGTCAAGACAAGCAAGGACGTGCTGCTGGCCATCAACGACTATCGTCCCAGTGGGGCGGACATTGGTTATGGTGAGGTTGACCTGATGATTCGTCGCAGCCGTGATAATGGTGCTACATGGGAGAAGGGAGATTTCCTTGCCGATGGCAATCCGGGCAATTCTAACATGTACCCTTATTTTGGATACGGATACGGCGATGCTGCTGTGGTTGCCGACCGCGAGAGCGACCGCGTGCTCGTCATCTGCGTCAGTGGAAAGGTGCCTTATCCCAGTTCCTCTGCCGACCAGCATCCTTGTGTGGCCCGCATCGTCAGCAGAAATGGTGGCGAGACGTGGAGCACTCCCGAAGACATTACCAACCAGTTCTTCGGCTCTGACAAGTCGCTGCTACGCGACAGCGAGGCCAACATCAACTGTTTCGGAGGGTTCTTCGGCAGTGGCAAGATTCTGCAAAGCCGCATCGTGAAGAAAGGGGACTATTACCGACTTTACGCAGCTCTGCTTTGTCGGGGTACAGGCGTGAGCGGAGCCTACGTGGTCTATTCCGACGATTTCGGACAGACGTGGAAACTACTTACCTCCAACAAGACACAGGCTGCCAGCGGCAGCGACGAACCCAAAGTGGAGGAACTGCTCAACGGTGACATCGTGCTCAGTGGACGTAAGTCCGGAGGACGCTATTTCAACGTCTGGAACTGGAAGGACGATACCTTCACCCGTGGGGCATGGAGCAGCTCGGCCATTGCCAGCAACAGTGTCGAAGGAGGTATCACGGTTGGTGGCAACAGCTGTAACGGCGAGATCCTGATGGTGGATGCCGTTAAACAGTCCACTGGCGAGCGTGCCACTGTCCTCCTGCAGAGCCTGCCCTGGGGCAGCAGTCGCACCGATGTCGGCCTGTGGTTCAAGGAAATAGATGCTCGCAAGACCTACAATGCCACCTCCATCTCCCAGAATTGGACGAAGGGTCTGCAGGTGAGCGACCGCAGTTCGGCATACAGCACCATGTGCGTCCAAGCCGACAATCGCATCGCCTTCTTCTACGAGGAAGGTCCCAACGACTATTGCATGGTATACGTGCCCCTCACGCTGGAGCAAATCACCAATGGTAAGTACCGTATCTTCGACCCCGCTACCGACGGACTTCAGCCCGTCCGGGGAACCCAGTCCACAGCCTCGGAGGAAATCTACGACCTGAGTGGCCGGCGCCTCTCGGGCGACAGACTGCCGAAGGGCATTTATGTTCGCCATGGAAAGAAAATGGTTATAAAATAAATATGATAATGAAAAAACTGCACTATGGATGCTCGCTGCCCTTTTCAGCATCGGGCAAGTAAACCGAGGCAGGCAGGCCAGCGCAGAGTCGCCTTGGCTCAACTCTATCATGCGCACCGTCATGGCTGAGGCCCTCAGCTTGGACACCATCAGCGAAACCGAGACACCGGCATTGACGCGCCTCTTGGTGAAGGCCTTCAACACTGGCGAGCAATCGACCCTCTTGGTGAAGGAGAGCCAATGGCGCACCCGTCCCTTCATGCAGATGAACGACTCCCTTTGGGCACTCTACGACACCAATTTCCTCCGCACCAATAGTTCCTATCCCTCGGGGCACGCATCCTTCGGATGGTTCACGGCGTTGGCCTTTGCCGAAATGTGGCCCGAACTGCAGGATACGATACTCCGCCGTGGCTTTCAGTTCGGTGAAAACCGCGTCATCACGGGCGCACATTACCAGAGCGACGTTACGGCGGGATTCCTCTGTGCCGCTGCCGCCTTTGCCCGTGCACACCTTAATCCCGAACTGCAGAAAGACATCAATGCAGCCCGCTCCGAATATGCCCGTCTGAAGGGGCTGCCCCTTGACTATGATCCCGTAGCCAAAGCCGACGTGCCGCATGGTGAGGACATCCTGAACAATCCCGTCGATACGGCCAGTTACCGCTACATCAGCGACTTGGAGCGCCACTGGGCCGCCAAGGCCCTGCGCAACACCGAACGTGGACGGAGAGCCGCCGTGGAAGCCGAATATAGCGTGGCCATGATGCAGCACGTCTTTGGCGAGGCCATGGACCTGCAACTCACTCCCGAAACGGCTCCGGCCATCACCGCCCTGATGACGGAGGTGCTGGAACGTTGCAGCGAGGTGGCCGACCGGCTGAAACCCATCCGTTTCCGTAAACGTCCGTTCGTGCAACTGGGCGAGCCCTCTTTTGTGCCCGGCGATGAAGAGAAGGAACGTGGCAAGAGTAGTTTTCCCTCCGGCCATACCAATCTGGGCTGGGCCACGGCCCTTGTCATGAGTCAGGTGGCCCCTGAGTGTGCCGAGGAAATCTTGCTTCGCGGCTATGAGTATGGTTACAATCGCCTCATTGTGGGTTATCATTGGGCCACCGACATCGAAGCCACGCGCCAACTCTCTACGGCTCTCGTGGCCCGTCTGAATGCCAGTCCTGCCTTCCGTTCACTGGTGAGTCAGGCCCGTACTGAATACCTGCGCCTTTCGGGGCATGGCACCCGGGTCGCCAGTCTTCCCGCCACAGGGAATGACTTCTCCCGTGCATATCATATAGACGGTACGCCTGCCACAGGCCATACGCGTGGCATCGTGATACGTGCGAACCAGAAGATAGTAAAGGCTCAATAACCATTATCGCGCCCTTTCCTTGAATAGTAAGGCATTGCCCTCTTGAATAGTAGGGTACTGCCCCTTTGAATAGTAAGGCAGGCCTCCTTGGATAGTGTGCCGCCACATTTCACATAATTAGCACGCAAACCGGAAATAAATGGCATAAATCGTTTGCCGTAAAGAAGAATCCCGTATAATTGCCCCATGCGTGTAGGAGATAAATGAGAAAAGAGGCTGTGTCGTTCAATATCTGACACAGCCTCTTTGTCTGATTGGCGGCACTGTTTCCTTATTTGGTCTGCAGGACTACCGTCTTTGTGAGTTTGCGGCTTGCATCGCTGACGCGGAGCGTGAGGTTGCCTGCCTCCTTGCCGCTGCGCACCACCACGACGAGTTGACCCTTGAACAGACGCATCGTAGGTTGCTTGAATGATTCCAGGCTGGTGGCATCGCCATTGCATACGGCTTCGAAGCGTCCCGAGCCTTGGACCTCGAAGGTGAGTTGGTCGGAAGCATCGGGGATGAGGGTGCCCTTGGCATCGGTCAGCGAGACGGTGACGAAGGCCAGGTCGTCGCCATCGGCCCGGAGCCATGGAGCATCGTGCTGTGTCCAGACATCGAGGTCGAGCTTGGAGGGCTTGCCTGCTGTGCGGACGGTCTTCTCGCCGGCCTTCTGGCCTTTTTCGTCATAGACGACAACGCGCAGTTCTCCCGGTTCGTATTTCACCTCGTTCCAGCGCAGGCGGTAGCGGTCCAGACGTTCGGCGGGATTCTTCGTGATGCGTCCTTGGCTCTTGCCGTTGACGAAGAGTTCGGCCGAGGGATAGTCGGTGTAGCAATATACGGGTGTCACCTGTCCGCGACGCTCCTTGCCCCATGTCCAGTGAGGCAGCAGGTGTATGGTGTGTGCCGTAGTGTTCCAGTGTGAGCGGTAGAGGTAGTAGCGGTCCTTGGGCAGTCCGGCCAGGTCGCAGATGCCGAAGTAACTGGAGCGACTGGGCCAATATTCATCATAGGGTGTGGGTTCGCCCAGGTAATCGAAGCCCGTCCACACGAACTCGCCGATGACCCATTCCTTGTCGTCCTGCCAGCGCCAGTCGTCGTCGGGCAGATTGGACCACGAGCACCATTCCACGTCGTAGCCCGAGCACTGTCCGTCGGGGTGGGTGCCCCTGTCGGTGGGTTTCACGGGGAAATAGTAGGTGCCACGGGAAGATACCGTGGAGGCTGTCTCAGAGCCCAGGATGAACCCCTGTGGCAGACGGTCGTATGCGGCCTGGTAGCGATGCAGACGATAGTTCAGGCCTGGCACTTCCATGGCTTGGGCAAAACCGCTGTTCATGGCATTGTCTATGCGGTCCATGCCCTGGGTGACAGGTCGGGTAGGGTCGAGGCTGTGGCAGAGGCCCTGCAGGCGGATGGCTATCTGACGGCCTTCATCGCTCCACTGTTCGGGTATCTCGTTGCCGATGGACCACATGACGATGCTGGGGTGGTTGCGGTTGTAGAGGACCAGGTTGGTGATGTCGCGGTCGGCCCACTGGTGGAAGAACTGTGCGTAGCCGTTCTTGCACTTGGGGTATATCCACATGTCGAACGATTCGGCCATCACCATCATGCCCAGCGAGTCACAAATCTCCATCTGCCAACGGCTTGGCATATTGTGGGCTGTGCGGATGGCGTCGCACCCCATTTCCTTCATAATTTTTATCTGGCGGATGAGGGCTGCCTGGTTGACGGCTGCGCCCAATGGCCCCAGGTCGTGGTGGAGGCAGACGCCCTTCAGTTTGCGCGTCTGTCCGTTGAGTTGGAATCCATGCTCGCGGCTAACACGAACGGTGCGGATGCCTACGTTTGTACTTATTTTATCGACAATTTTGTCGTTGCCGTCCATCAGCTGTGCCACTAACTTGTATAAGTATGGCGATTCGGGCGACCACAGGTGCGGACTCTTTACTCGGAGGCTGGCATGCAAACGCCCCTCTGTGTCGATGATTGTGGGTTTTACCGAGGCCACCACTGTGCCGTCGGCATCCATGAGCGATAGGGAGTAACGGCTCTCCGGCTGGACAGACATAACCTGTAGGTCCACTTGCACGTCGGCTTGCCCCTTATCGATACTGATGGTGCGGGCAAAAAGGCTCCACTCATCGATATGCATGGTATTGGTCAGCACCAAACGGACGGGCCGGTAGATGCCTGCACCAGGGTACCAACGCGAACTCTCCTCCTGATTCTTTAGAGTGACAAACAACTCGTTCTCGCCAGGCTTTACCAGACGGGTCACGTCTATCCGGAAGGCATTGTAGCCATAGGCCCACGAACCTGCCTCCTGTCCGTTGACGAAGACGGCGGGCTGCGACATGGCTCCGTCGAACACCAGTTCGGCGTGTCCGCGGAATCCTTCGGGGATGGTGAACGTGCGCTTGTAAGCTCCACTGCCTATCCATGGCAGCGAACCTGAACGGCCCGTCTTCTCCGTGGCTTCCTTTTCGCCGTTTTGCTCAATACGAACCACTTGCAGATCCCATTTCTTGTCGAACGGACCCGCTATGGCCCAGTCGTGTGGAACGTTCACGATCTCGGCTGTCATATCATTGTTGAGCATGGGGTTGCGTAAGAAACTCCATCCTTCCCCAAGCAGGGTCTCCGTGCGCTGTGCCATGCCGCTCGCAGCTACCATGGCCAGTCCTAATAGCAGTGTTTTCTTCATAATTGCCAAGTTTTCGGCACGAAGATAACAAAATAAATCCAATAAATTTGGCTTTTCTCTCGTTATTTTGTAAGTTTGCATAGAAAAAAACGCAAATGAGTATGAATATAGGGTTTCAAATCGCTTATCGAACCAATTGGGGAGAAAGTGTCCGTGCCAGTCTGACATGGGTAACAAAAACGGGCAAAGAGAATCGGGAAGAGTTGGATTTGTCGACAACCGACGGAGCTGTATGGCGCGGCGAAACAAGTGTGCCCAGCAGTGCCATAGAGGTACGTTATATTTATTCTATACGTAAGGACGAGACTGTCGAAAGGCGTGAGTGGAACGGACTGCCACGTCTGCTACCCCTTGCCACCAGCAGTCGTCGCCTGCAGACTTTCGACCGTTGGCGCGACCAACCGATGGAGAGCTATCAGTTCTCGAGTGCATTCACCGAAGCCTTCTTGCGCCACACAGCACAACCTTGGCCTGTAGCCGAAGGGGAACGTACACTTACCATGAGAGTCTTTGCGCCCGAAGTGCCTGAAGGCCAGACACTGGCCGTCTTGGGCAGTCAGCCCGTGTTGGGCGAATGGCAACAGGGACACGAACTCCGGCTGACACCAGTCGGCCCCTGTGAATGGGCTTTCAGCATCGACTTGAGTCAGGTGGTTGGTACGTTGGAATACAAATATGTAGTTATCGACAACATCAGCGGTCAGCAAACCTGGGAACTACACGATAACCGATTGCTGACCCAGGCACGCAGCGAACGCCAGATGGCTGTGGTGGTTGAGGACGAACCCGTCCGACTGCCTTTCGCCCCCTGGCGTGGAGCTGGTTGTGTCATTCCCGTCTTCAGCTTGCGCAGCGAACACAGTTTTGGCGTGGGAGACTTCGGCGACCTGAAACGCATGATAGACTGGGTGGCAATGACAGGGCAGCGCGTCCTGCAGATTCTGCCCGTCAACGACACCTCACTCACCGGCAAATGGACCGATTCGTATCCTTACAACAGCATCAGCATCTATGCCCTCCATCCTCTGTATGCCGACTTCGAGGCACTGCCGCCTCTGGAAGATGCCGCCATGCGTACGACCTACAAGGGCATCCAGCAGAAACTGAACAGTCTGGCCAAACTGGACTACGAAAAGGCGATGGACGCAAAGCGCAACTACCTGCACCACCTGTTCCGTCAGGAATGGAATAACGTCAAAGCCAGCAAGGCATATAAGCAGTTCTTTGCCGACAACGAGGAATGGCTCATCCCATATGCTGCTTTCTGCTATCTGCGTGAACTGTATGGCACACCTGATTTCCGTCGCTGGAAAACCATGCGCACCTATAATGCAGCATCCGTTCGCAAACTGACCAAGGCCGGCACCGACAGCGCCTATGCCATAGACTACTTCTGCTACATACAGTTCATCCTTCACGAACAGTTGAGCGAGGTACAGCGCCATGCACGCGAGAAAGGTGTGACGCTGAAGGGCGACATCCCCATTGGCATCAGCCGCGACAGCGTCGAAGCCTGGACGGAGCCTCACTACTTCAACCTCGACGGACAGGCAGGTGCTCCACCAGATTATTTCAGCACCAACGGACAGAACTGGGGCTTCCCCACCTATAACTGGGAGGCTATGCTTGAGGACGGCTGTAAGTGGTGGCGCCGCCGTTTCGAGAAGATGGCCCGCTATTTCGATGCCTATCGTATCGACCACGTCCTGGGCTTCTTCCGCATTTGGGAAATACCTCTCGACAGCGTACACGGTCTGTTGGGCCATTTTGCGCCCGCTTTGCCCATGAGTGTAGAAGAAATCGAGAGTTATGGATTGCCTTGGCGCGAGCAGACCTACACTACTCCCTACATCACCGACCGCATCCTGCATCGCATCTTCGGTGATGACACAGCCGAGGTGCGTCGCCTCTATCTGGAACCGCAGGAGAACAGTCACTATCGCCTGAAAGAAGAGTTCAACACCCAGCGCAAGGTGCAGGCCTATTTCGGCGAGAAAAACGATGCTCACAGCGTGAAGCTTCGCGACGGACTGTATTCGCTCATCTCGAACGTCCTTTTCCTGCGCGACAAACAACAGCCCGACCACTTCCATCCGCGCATCGTGGCCATGAACGACTTCCTGTACGAAGACCTGGGCGACTGGGAGAAGGAAGCCTTCAACCGCATCCACGACCACTACTTCCACCATCGTCATAATCAGTTCTGGTACGAAGAGTCGATGAAGAAACTGCCCACCCTCGTTGGTGCCACCCGCATGCTCGTCTGTGCCGAAGACTTGGGTATGATACCTGAATGTGTAGGTTGGGTGATGGACCGTCTGGGCATACTTACGCTCGAAATCCAGACCATGCCCAAGAAGGCCTGGCAGCAGTTTGCCAACCTTTGGGAGAACCCCTACCGCAGTGTGGCCACCATCTCCACCCACGACATGCCGACGATGCGTGGCTGGTGGGACGAACAGCGCGAGACGGCCCAGCAGTACTACAACAACATGCTCTACCACGAAGGTCAGGCTCCGCATCCCATGACGGGAGACGTTGCCGAGGAAATCGTCAGCCGTCATCTCGAATCGCCATCCATGCTATGCCTCATCAGCCTGCAAGACTGGCTCAGCATCGACGAACAGGTGCGCTATCCCGACCCCGATGCCGAACGCATCAACGTGCCGGCCAATCCGCGCCACTACTGGTGCTGGCGCATGCATGTGACCATCGAACAGTTGATGGCCAACACAGCCCTGAACGAAAAGATTCGCGGGCTGGTGAAGAGCTACGGACGATGACCCTGTGGAGGGCGTTTAACTACAGAAGTTAATCAATATTTTTTCTGTTCCCTGTCAAAGAACGTATGTTCTACGACGAGGAACGTATATTCCCCGATGACGAACCTGTGTTCCTCATCGGGGAATATTGTATGCATCGATGTGCCCGAAACTATGCGTCGTGGAGCCGGGTTTTATGCATCATAGATATAGGAACTATGTAACAGATGCAGCCTGGTATTTCTCGATGGCCTGCCTTGTCTTCTGCCGGCCAATTGCAATGAGTTTCTCCGATTTGTTGTAGTCGAAACTCCCATAGCGGCTCATCTGGATGTCGACAAGGATGTCGGGCTTCATCAGTTGTGCCATAAGGATGGAGTTCTGGCGAATCATCAGCGAGCTGACGCGTGAGAGCATCGTGTAGTGGTTGAAGTCGAGGTTGTCGGGTATCAGTTTATTGATAATCTGCTTTGACAGCGAGGTGCTGCGCTTGCGCTTTTCCTCTAATTCCTGCTTTATTTCCGACTCTGTCTCGTAGTCGTGACCGCTTACGTCGATTCCCACCAGTATGTCGCCCTGATGACGCGCTACACGGTTCATCGGAATAGGGTTGGTGACGCCGCCGTCGATGAGTATCATGCCGTCGCGATGCACAGGTTCGTAGAACGACGGGAGCGAGATGGAGGCCCGGATGGCCTCGAAGAGACTGCCCTTGCGGAACACTACCTCGTGGCCGGATTTCCAGTCAGTGGCAACGGCACAATAGGGCAGGGGCAGGTCCTCAATAGGCATGTCGGGCACAAACTCCATAATGGCTTCAATGATGCGTGTGCCTTTGGCCAGATGGTTTAGGCTGAACGAGAAATCGGTCAGTTCCAGCATCTTTTTCCTGTTGACCGTTTTCATCCACTCGCGGAAGACCTCCAGCTTTCCGGCTGCATAGACTCCGCCGATGAGCGCTCCCATGGAGCAGCCTGCGACGGATGTAATGTGGTAGCCTTGTGCCTCCAGTTCTTCAATTGCACCGATATGGGCAAGTCCCCTTGCACCACCGCTCGACAATGCCAATGCCACGTCTTTTGCCATAACCAGTCTGTTGGTTCATTCACTTGTGAATGTGGAAGCAGGCAGGTCGGCTCCGTTCACGAGATTGGCTGTCGTGAAGGGCTGCCAGGCGTAGCGTACGTAGCGCGGATGTTTCACTTCCTTGCTGGTAAGACGAATCTGTTGGCCCACGACCTCGGCCTCGGCGGGATGATATTCGCCGAGGTACTCGGCAATCTCGAAGGTGCGCAGGGGCTGGCCGTCGGCGCTATGCATTCCGTCGGCATAGTCAAAGCTGAGCCAGACTTCCTTTCCCTTGAATTCTGCGGAGCGGAACAGTGGACCGGAAGGCACGAGGGTAGTGCGACCGTAGTCGTTGTGCAATGCCCATGCTGCCAGACGATGGCCTACGGGGCGTTTGTTCGTGGGGTGCACGTCGGAGGGATTGCCAACGTCGCTGCTAACGGCCATGCCGGAATGAGGTATCTTTGACAGAAGACGACGTTGCGAGTCGCGGAACCACGGCCACGAGGGACGGTTGAGACTCGAGAGCTGCACGTAGTAGAAGGGCAGTTCGCTGTTGTTCCAGGTCTTGCGCCAGCTCTGTACGAGCAAGGGGAAGAGGCGCTCGTGGGCATCCTTGTTGTGGGCGTTGCTCTCGCCCTGATACCAGATGACACCCGTTATGGGCAGGTCGCGCAGCAAACGGATGCTGGCCTCGTAGAGGTAGCAGGGCTCGTATGGATGGCGCTGCAGGGGTTGGTGTCCCTGGCCCATGTTGCGTTCGGCACGGCCACGCACCCAGTCCTGAATGAAGTCGTTGCGGGTCCAGTCGCGCAGGATCTCGGGGAACTCGTATTCCAGCGTCCAACGGTCAATCCAGGCCTCGGCGGGGCTGCCGCCAATGGCATTGTTGATGACCCCGATGGGGCATTGGAGACTGTCCTGCAGTTCGCGTGCAAAATAATAACCTATGGCGCTGAAACGTGGCGAGGTCTGAGGGGTACATACCTGCCAACCAGGATTTGTATAGTATAGCAAGCGGTTGATGCTGTCGAGGGCTGATGTCTGCCATTCAACATTGTCGGTGCGCCAAAGGGCTTCGAGGTTGAGCAGCCGGATGTTGGCGTTCTGGCAGTTGGGAATGTCTTCCGCCCCAGTCGAACACTGCTGAAGCTGAAACTCCATGTTCGACTGGCCTGAGCAGAGCCACAATTCGCCGGCCATAACGTTTTCCAGGGAGATGTTCTTGTCCTGAGTGCTCACCGCCAGCGTGTATGGACCGCCAGAGGGTAGGGGGTTGACGCGGACTGTCCAGCGCCCGCGGCTGTCAGCCTTGGTGTTGTGGCGCTGGCCGTTGATGCGCAGGCTGACTTTTTCGCCCGCATTTGCCTGGCCCTGGATGTCGAATGAACGGTTGCGCGGGAGTACCATGTTGTCGGTGTAGTAGGGAGGGAGGGAAAGACCGCCATAGTCCCCCGTGATGGCGCTGTACACCACTTGGGCCATGATACCATAGCCCTCCTTGTTGGGATGGATGCCGTCAGGGAAGAGCTCGGGTCGGTGGTACAAGGGCTCGAAGAACGAGATGAGCTCGCATTGCTTGCGTTCAGCTATCTGTTCGATGACTTGCTGAATCTCACGGTGCCAATCGCGTGTGCCGCTGAGAAAACGATAATGGCGGCTGGAGAGTGGGGTAAGACGGGCCACCAGAATGCGGCACTTGGGATTAGACTTGCGCACGGAGTCGATGAGTGCCGAATAGTCCTGAACGAATTCGTCACGATAGTTGGGCCAGGCGCGTGGGTCGGTGTCGTTGATGCCTAAGTGGATGACGGCGATGTCGCCATGAAAGTCCATTGCCTGACGGTACTCCACTTGGTCGAAGTAGGGACGGAAGGCGCGACGCAAAAGCGTAGCACCGGGTTTTCCGAAGCGTCCGACTTCGTAGCCAGGACCCAACATTTGCTGCAGCTGGGTGGGGTAGGAGTCCTTTTCGGGATTTTGCAAGCCTGTGCCATAGGTTATGCTGTTACCAATACAACTGACACGGATGGGACTCCCCTTTTTCTGTCCCATAGCAGCAAGGGAAATGAAAAAACTAAGCAGAAGTAAGACCTTTTTCATGATATTTCTGTGGTTTATGATAGATTTGCAAGGCAAATATAGGTAAAATCTGCGACACAGCATGCTTTTTTTCTGTTTTTTTGTGGTGTGGACGAGAATATGATGCAGGAAGGGGGTGCAGGTTGTTGAAAAAGTGTATCTGTCGGCAGGCGTATTTCATCATGATTTCATCGACACGTCGATTAAGCTCCAACGACACGTCGATTGGGCTCAAACGACACGTCGATCCAGCTCCAACGACGCGTCGATTGACCCTCGGGCATGCAACGTGCGTGCGTATGTGTGCACGCATGCGCGTATATTTAATATGGTATGGAGATTTCGGCCATAACGTGAATTTGTCGGGCTGACGTTTCTTGATATAATTAGGATGCCCCGGCCATACGAGAATTTTCTACGATTCCCTGAGATTCTTAGGCTGCAATAGATGCCTTGAAAAGCCTAAAAATCCCTGCGAAAGCCTGTGATTTATGTTAAATTTCCTTAAATCTTCACTTTTTTGCCTTCTTGGGAGAAAATAAGAGGATAAAAAGATGGTCGTTTCAGATAGTTTTTGTAACTTTGCACCCCGAATGGGCAAATTTGCCTGTTTCTAAACAATGTCTATACAAATATAAATATAATATAAACTAAAAAAACAAACAAAATGCCTACAATTTCACAATTGGTAAGAAAAGGCCGTACTGTGTTGGTAGACAAGAGCAAGAGCCCCGCTCTGGACAGCTGCCCCCAGCGTCGTGGAGTGTGTGTTCGTGTTTACACTACCACCCCTAAGAAGCCTAACTCGGCGATGCGTAAGGTCGCCCGTGTCCGTCTGACAAATCAGAAGGAAGTTAACAGTTACATCCCCGGAGAGGGACACAACCTGCAGGAGCACAGCATCGTGCTGGTGCGCGGCGGACGTGTAAAGGATCTGCCCGGTGTACGTTACCACATCGTTCGTGGTACACTCGATACCGCAGGCGTAGCCAACCGCACACAGCGTCGTTCTAAGTACGGAGCTAAGCGCCCCAAGGCTAAAAAGTAAACAGAGTCCGTAACTCGTAATTAATTAATTCCGTTTTGAGTTGTAAACTAAGGTTGAGTAAGACTCCGGAGGGAGTGCTGAAGAACGCGAGAATACAGCCCTGAACAAAAAACCCAAAACACAATGCGTAAAGCTAAACCAAAGAAGCGTATCATCCTTCCCGATCCTGTCTTCGGTGACGTGAAGGTGTCGAAGTTCGTGAATCACCTGATGTACTCTGGTAAGAAGAGTATTTCGTATACCATCTTCTACACTGCCCTCGATATCGTTGGCGAGAAGATGCAGAGTGCAGAGAAGCCCGCCCTCCAGATTTGGAAGGAGGCCCTCGACAAAATTACTCCCCAGGTGGAGGTGAAGAGCCGCCGTATCGGTGGCGCTACCTTCCAGGTGCCCACAGAGATCCGTCCTGACCGCAAGGAGTCTATCTCGATGAAGAATATGATTTCCTATGCCCGCAAGCGTGGCGGTAAGACAATGGCCGACAAACTGGCTGCCGAGATTATGGATGCCTACAACGAGCAGGGTGGTGCCTTCAAGCGTAAGGAGGATATGCACCGCATGGCTGAGGCTAACCGCGCATTTGCTCACTTCCGTTTTTAATTAATGACGGAATAACGTAATAACGGAATAACGAAAAAGGTAAAAAGAAAATGGCAAACCGCGATTTACATTT
>CACZRZ010000105.1 GCA_902783655.1 uncultured Bacteroidales bacterium | reverse complement strand
GGCGACCTGCGTATTGCCGTCGGCATCAGTTTGGGTTGCGGTGTTAAAGTAGGCAAAGGGTTGTCCGTCGGTCCATCGGCCGTTGATACCGAACTGGAACCACGGACAAACATTGTAGGCCAGATAGATGCGGAGGAGGAAAGCCTTGTCCTGATCCAGCCGGCCAACACCTGGGTATTGTCCATTGGCATTGTCTATAGTACTGTGTGTGTTGGGGTTAGCAGTCGACTCACTGAGCACACTGATGTCATTTGAGGCTGGTCCATTGCCCAAGGCTGACAGGCCCACACCCATCATCGACTGCCACGAGAGGCTGAACATGAACTTGCGTCCACGATAAGTGTAACGTGAGGTTTGCGACATGTAATAGGGTGTGTTGGTGAAGAAGCCTGTACCCATCAGGTCAGTCGGCTGATAGCCTATCACATAGTCGTGCTGGCCAGGATTCAAGTAGTAATAACCATTGGCATCGAATGTTCCATTGGCCTGAATGCCATCGACGAACTGGGTCATCCATGTATGGTAAAACTTCTTGTAGGTTTGCAACAGGGCAATCTCATGACGACCGAAACGCAGGTAAATGGGCACGTTCAGAGTCATGTAGGAGGGTTGCCAAAGGCGGTTGTCATAAACGTGATGGGAACCGCCGGTTGTCGTCAGGAGACGATTCGTTCCAGTGTAGTAAACCTGTCCGTTCAGGTAATCGTTGCTCATGAAACGGATGTCCTCGATGTTATAACTCACACGGTCGTGTGCCAGTATTACCCCCAACTCGAACCACTTAACAGGCCGGTAATCCATTGCGAACGATGCTTGTACGTTTGGTGTAACCTTCGACTTCGATCCAATTAACATACCGTCGAAGGTTAAGTTAACCTCTCCCCGTAGGTTAAGTTTATCTCGGAACGTGTGTTGGGCAACCACACCGGCCTTGTTCTCCAACAGGCCCGAAGCAAATGCGGAACTTGCCCATTCGTAGCGGTAAAGGGCTGTCGGCACACTTGCCTGCATGTGCTGCATATACACTTCGTTGCTAAATGTCTTTTGCGACGGTGTGAAATACAACAGTGAGTTGTAGCCATCGGCTTGCAGTTGCAACCACGGCAGCAACTGTTTCTTATAGTTCAGGGCCCAACTGAGTTCATGGGTATTGCCGTCTGCCATCCACGGTTCCAGCGATTCGCCGTCCTGGTCAATAATGTTCCGACTAAACTGCAAATCATTGTGCCGTACCACGTTAGTGGCCCATGTAAGGCCAGTGGTCAACCCTTTGTGTTTGGTATAGAGCGAGGCGCTGTAGGTGTTCAGTTGCATGACTTCATTGGGGTTGAAGTAGAACTCCGATCCATAGTTGTCCTTGCCCGAGAAGTTAATGAAATAGCCCAGATGGTCGAGCCTATGTCCGGACGGCAACCGCCCATCCATCTGTACCTTATAATATTCGGCCGGATAGAGTGGCGACGCCTGCAGCAGCCCCTCTTGGTTGTAGTTGGGATACATCTGTTGCCCAATGCTGGCATACACATGTTGACGATATTGGTTGCCATCCTTTGCGTGTATCGTATAGGCCAAATCCAGAGTTCCCTGTCCCTTAGCATACTGACGTTTATGGATGGTCGAAGGGTCGTAGGCTCCTTCCGTTCCTGTACCATGAAAAAGGTGGACGATGCCCTCTGTTGTTTTGTTTATACCACCCAAGTTGCCGCGGTTCCACGACACTTGGGCATAGTCGCTACCGAGGGTGTCGAGTTCAAAGCTAAGGACAGAGCCGTGCGTGTCGAGGCGCAGATTGTACTGCTCCATATTGGGCACATAGCTGGTGCTGCCAGCAGTGAACCGGTTGTCCACGCGGAACCCGTTGATATAATAACGATTCCAGCGGTACGAATTGCCGTCAACGGAGAACATCAACTGGCCGGACTCGTCCCACTGCCCCACATGCAAGCCCTGATAAACCGTGTGGTCGCTCAACCCGTCGAGCCAATGCACGAGATGACCCTGGTGATAGAAATCGCGGAAGAACTCAGCCTTCACCGAATCCTCCTGCGCCTTTGCCGTCATGCTCATGACAAGGGTCAGCAGCACCAATGCCGCTGTCTTCATGCTTCCCTTCACGCTTGTCTTCACTTGCTTTTATCTTTATTTTTTCCTTTTCAGTATATCCCATTTATAGGCTAGGCCCAGACGTATTTGATGGTAGGGATAGTCGCGCAGCCCATACTCGTAGGCGGCCACGATATCGAACTGCTTGACATGTCCGACGATGTCCGTCCGGAGTATGGTGGGACGGTCGTGCGCCGTATCGCCACCGTTGCTGGCATTGTGTTCCCATCCAGAATAGCCTGCAAAGGTTTCGGAGAGCGAGAAATAACGGTTCTCGTACTTAGCCATCACGCCGAACTGCACGGCATCGTTTTGACGGCCATTATCGGTCTGCCAGCAGAGAAAACCTGTTGAGAGGGCGGCTCGCAAACTGTGGTTCCAGTCCTTGTTATGCCCTACAGCAAAGGACTTGGCAAGCGATGTGTCGAAGAAGTAGCCGGGACTGTCGTAGTAGCGGGCCAGATAGAAGTCGCCACCCGAGGCTGTCTTCAGTGCGGCGCGCAACACCCAATCGGGACGGTAGCGGCGTTCCTTCAGCAACTGCATGTCGATGCTTAGGTACACATCTCCCATCAGGCTCCCTTTCCTGGCCTTAGCCTGATGTTCGGGTTGGATGCGACAGGTCTGAATGTTCTCGTCGGAGTTGCGATACCACTCCATAACAGGCATCCATACCGTCAGGTTGGCTCGGTCGGTCCACAGGGGAATATTAAGTTTCAACGAAACGTCCTCTGTATGGTCGCCACGATTGCCATGAAAATAGTCAGCCGCCAACTCAACGCGCAACTCACGCTGCACACGGCCATCCAGCATCTCGGGCACGGCAAAGGCATTCGGACCGAAATAATAGGGCGATATCTGAGTCACCTGTTTCAACGATGGTTTATCCAATGCCGTCTGCGAGTGCATCCCGACAGCCATCGACAACATCAAGAGTAACAAACACTTCTTCATAATAGAGATTTCTTGGCGTTAAATGCGAATTTTAGCACAAAGGTACGATTAAGTAAGCGAAATGCCAAACTTGTTTGGGTATTTTCGAACGTGAGTATCAAAAACGCCCCTTGCCACCTTCACAGGCAACAAGGGGCACGGCATGCCATTACTAACTAAAATCCAATTACAAATGAAAGCAATAATTGGTCTTTCTTCTATAGTATATAACGCGAAAGCATGAAAACATTACCTTCAGTTGCTCATATTTAATAAATATTAATGCCATTCCGTCTCGTTTGTTGCGATTATATCGCAACATCACCATCAATATATCACCCTACCCTGCTTCTCCTCACGCTCAACCCTCGGTCGCAGGTCGTCAATGTCATAGACGCTACTACGCGTTGCATCGCCATCCATCCACTTTCGGCTTGGTGCCGAGGCTTCAAAGATCTGCACATGCTCGACCGACAACGGCAGTGGGGCATAGACGAGGACGAAGCGAATGGTCCTCCCCGACTGACCATGAACCCAGAAACACTGGTCCATGGGGAAGTACTCCAATTCGCGCAGAAGGTACTGATCCCCTGTGTCTGCATCTATTATGGCCGATCCTGTCGTGAAGCGGAAGAACCACCAGTCCTGGTACGAGGGCACCTTCCAGTCGAAGGTTACGTAAGTAGCATCCTCACAGCGGTAGAGCGTCCACTTGCCTCCTTCCTTCCCAACAGTCCTTCCCCAGTCCGTCTGCCTCGTCTCCAGGATATTACTGAACACGGCAAAGGAATTCTCGTTCTGGTGGTCATAATTCGGCCACGCCGGACGCTCCAACGTAGGAGCCTGATTCACGGGACGCACATCGTAGGTCGGCAGTTTCTTCTTTCCATAGCCATCACTGACGGCCATGCACACAAGCATGAGAACAAATAATATCTTTTTCATCTTTCTTTCCTCCTCCTATTAGTGAATAACTTGTACGGGGCGCCCATCCTTCTTCAGATGGAAAACGGTGCCTGTCCGTTCCCATCCGGTCGGGGTGCTGATGGCCAGCTCCACACGGCGCACCTTCTCAGGCAGGGGCGGATAAATGGCTGTAATTTTTACCACGACACCTGCCTTATCGCCAATCGACAGCGCCACAAATTTGTCCTCATAGTTCTCAACGCGGCGGCACATATAGCGGTCACCTGTCTTCAGGTCTATGAGTGCCAGTTCAGCAAAATCCACCCCCAGCATGTCGAGCGTTCCGTCCTCTGGATTGGGCATTTCGGTGGTCATATACACATTCAGGCGTGTCTCATCCTTTCCTCGTTCGAGGCGCATGGATTGCGCATCAGCCTCATGCCGCGTCACCTCGGCAGGTCGCCAATGCGGGTCAATGGGGGCATTGTTCACGTGTGGTGTCTTTGCCTGCTGAGCGGGTTGCATCGTGCGGATGTGATATCCACGGCCCAGTTCCTCGCGGTCTTCCTTTTGCAGCCAGATGGTGTAGCCCTCCTCGCGTCCGTCTATCTCCCAATGCGCTCCGCCGTCTATCTGCACATGCTTCACCTTGATAGTGTCACCCGTATAATTCGGGCGGAAAGCCCCGACATACACACCCGACCCTATCTTCCGTGCGCCAATGGCCATCATCGTGCTATCCAGGAGAATCTCAGGATTAGGCTCTATCGTCATGAGGCAGGTGTCAACGCCCAGCGACAGTTCCAGGCTTTCCCCCTTCACAGCTTGTCCGCCCCCCTGACCATCTTTCTCATTTCCCACAATTTCATCCCGCCATTCCTTTTCGCTTTGCGTATGCTGCGGCACTGCCGCAGCTCCTTCTTCCTCCGTTTTAACCAAAGCCATCAGCGCCCCTCGTTCGGCCTCGCGTTCCAGCGTTCGCTGCAGTTCTTCTACAACCATAGGCCGGGCAAAGGCCGTGATTGCAAAGGCAATGAGCGGCAACAGGTAGAGCACCTTCAGTGCTGCCGCCCTACTCGATTTCTTTCTACACATCATTTTCAGTCGATTTTTAATTGAACTTCTGTTAAAACCGTTCACCACAGGCTGCAGTCCTGCCTTCGCGGCCTTCCTTATTAATAACAGCTGATATTTCGTTTCTTCGAATCCTTGTTCCAGCACACAGCGGTCGGCCTCGTACTCATGCACATCGGCAAGGTCACGCCGCAACATCCAGGAAAAAGGCAGACACCAGAGCATACGCGTCGTCAGTTCGCACAACAGCATGTCCCACGAATGTCCTCGCTGCACATGGCCCAGTTCGTGCACTAGAACAGGACGTAAGTTTTCTCCCATATCCTTGGGCGACAGCACAATCCAGCACATCCAACTAAAGGGCATTTCCACCTTTGGATGTACTATGACATGCACACCCTGTGGCACACCCGGTATTTCCACTCTACGCCCTCCACGTATCATCCTTATCACCATCCCGAAAGCCAACAGATACCGCAGCCAGCAAACTGCCAGTCCGACGACATACCCCCAAACTGCCAAGCGAATCACCACGCTCGTTCCGTTTACGCGCTCACGTTTCATTGCGGTTGCCATCTCATTATTCGCTGCAACCCCATTGCCGTCCCGTTCTTCAGACACACGGTAATCCGCATGCGGCAACATCTCCGCAGCCTCGAATGCCAATGCCACCGCAGCCTCGCCCCGTACCATGCTTTTCTGCACGAATGTCGTCCTTTCCGTTTCGAACGAGCACAGCGGTAGCAGCATACTTGCCACAAGTATCGTTAGTAACACACTACGGTTCAACGCATGGAAAGTCTCTCGGCTCAAGAAAAGTCCATACAGTGAGTAAAGTAGCGTCAACGTAACGGCCCACTTCAATAAATATATGAAAAAGCCCACCATCACTTCTTACCCTTTTTCAATTCTGCCAAGAAATCCATCAACTCCTGCTCGCTCACCTTCTCCTCCTGCACTAAAGCAGATACAACATTCAAGTAGGAATTACCAAAATAACGATTCACAAACGTGTGCAACTTACTCTTTCCATACTCACGCTGCATAACAGCTGGTGCATACACATACCCCCTACCCTGTGGTTTGTGGGTTAGGTAACCCTTCCTTTCCAACGACTGGAACATCGTCGCTACAGTATTGATATGTGGTTTCGGATCGGGATATATTGCCAACACATCTTTCGGTGCACATTCGCCCAACTCCCATATCATCTCCATCACTTCCTCTTCTTTACTGGTTAATTTTGATATTTCGCTCATTATTCAACGAATTTTATAGTTCAACAATGCAAAGGTAAGCATTTCTCTTATTCCTACCAAATAAATGACGAACTTTTTAACTAATTTTATCGTTGAATATAAATTATAAGCATTTAATGCGCTTTTGCCAAAAAAACTTGCGTAAATAGACATTTATGCGTACCTTCGCATGACAAAACATAAGGAAATGACAGCAAAAGAGATTTTCGAACTGCGCAATCTTGGTAACACTGAAAAAGCGTATGAAGCTGCCCGACAGTTGTATGCTACGGATAAAATGCCGTACACCCGTCTCGTTATGTTCTGGACCGCAGTGGACATGCTCAGATTACATGCACATAATGGTCAATTAAACGAAGCGAACAGAATACTTCTTGCACTCGAACGCCTGCAACCCAACGTCCCAGACAAGGATGGACGTACAACAGATTCAATACGAAAATGTCGGGAATTACTGGAACGTGAACACACAAACCATCTTCATCTACAGACGGAATCACAAGATTCTCACATAACGGAAGAAGCACAGCATTCACTCATGGGGAAATGGGGTGAGAAAGTAGCAGCAGATTACTTATATCGTAAAGGATATGAGATATTGGAACACGATTGGCATTCAGGGCATCGCGACATTGACATTGTTGCGCAACAAGGTGAGAAAACAGTCTTTGTAGAAGTAAAGACCAGACGCAACCGTGACTTTGGTGACCCATTAGAGGCTATCGATTATTGGAAACGTTACAATCTACGCCGCGCAATCACGCACTACGTGGCTTTTTACCACATAGATCACTACCGATTCGACATCATCACTGTAATTGGCACCCTCAACAGTACTACGCCAGAAATCACCCATCTGGAAGATGTGAGCATTCAAGAATTGGAAAGTCGCCACAAAAAACGGAGACACTAAATTAATTCAAAAAGAGAATGGCCCAACATAAAAAGCCCCTGCGAGCATTTGCTCACAGGGGCTTCTCCATGAAAAACGGCGGCTACCTACTCTCCCACTTACGCAGTACCATCGGCGCGGGCGGGCTTAACTG
>CACZRZ010000104.1 GCA_902783655.1 uncultured Bacteroidales bacterium | reverse complement strand
GTGGTCGCGATGGAGCATGTTGGGAATCCAGGGGAAGCACAGGGGGTCGAATATGGCCGTCTGAATGCCCAGCGAGCGGATGCTGTCTATCTGGTTGTCGGTCCACGGGTGCGGAGCCTTGTAATTGCCATAGGCATCGATGAGCAGGCGCACCTCCACGCCCTCGTTGGCTTTGCCATGAAGAATGTCCATCAGGGCACGGCCCACGCTGTCGTTGCGGAAGATGAAGTATTCGAGATGTACGAACCGACGGGCCTCGCGGATGGCTTGGAACATGTCGTCGTACTTCGCACGAGCCGAGGGGAGCAATGTTATCTCATTGCCCTGGAACTCAGGATTGCCCTGAGCAAGCATCGCCTCGCGAATGGTTTCTGTTGCCGTCTGCGCCTTACAGGGCACAGCTGAAGTTGTCGACAATGCCCAGCAGATGATGCTGGTCGTCAACCACCAGGACGGCATGAATCTTGTTGTCTTGAAGTATATGCTGAATTTCACTAATCTTGATGTTGGGATTAACACATTTGGGATTGTGCGTCATCACTTCCTTAACCGTGACCTCGAAGAAACGCTCCTTCAGGTGCTGCATGGCTCGGCGTACGTCGCCATCGGTAATGATGCCCACCACCCTTTCGTCCTCCACAATGACACACAGCCCCAGACGTCCCTCGCTGACGTGTATAACCGTCTCTCCCATAGGCATATCGGGACTGATGACGGGCAGGTCGTCGCTGCGCATCACATCGCGGGCCCTTGTCAGCAGCCGCTTGCCCAGTGAGCCTCCGGGATGGAAGCGGGCAAAGTCGCGCTCCTTGAACTGTCGCTGCTCTATCAGGGCACAGGCCAAGGCATCGCCCATGGCCAGAGTGGCTGTGGTGCTGCTGGTGGGAGCCAGGTTCAGCGGACAGGCCTCACGCCGAATGGCGGCATTGATGTGGCATGTGCTGTTGTGTGCCAGCAGGCTGTCGGGGTTGCTGGTGATGCTGATGAGGGGGATGTTTCCCTCTATCAGGAAGGGAATGAAGCGAAGCAGTTCGTCGGTCATGCCGGAATGGCTGATGGCAATGACCACATCGTCTCGTGTTATCACGCCCAGGTCGCCATGATAGAGGTCGAGGGGACTGACGTAGAAGGCCGGCGTGCCCGTGCTGCTCAGCGTGGCAGCAATCTTGGCTCCGATGTGTCCGCTCTTGCCGACACCCGTCAGGATGACCTTACCGTGACATTTCAATATCAAATTCACAGCCTGGTCGAAGGCTTCGTCCAGCTGGGGAATCAAACTAAGTATGGCCTGTGCTTCATCGCGCAGGCATTGTTCTGCTATTTCTCTGTTTGTCATCATATCAACGATTTCACAACCTGTTCGAAGTCCTTCAAGTAAAGCATGTTTGGTCCGTCGCTCAGGGCTTGTTCGGGGTCGGGATGAATCTCGAAGAAGTAGCCCGTCGCACCAAAGGCCTTGGCAGCGAGTGCCATCGATGGCACGAACTCACGGTTGCCTCCCGTCTTGCCTCCCGCCCCACCGGGGCGCTGCACGCTGTGGGTGCAATCCATGATGACTCGTGGTGTCCAGCGCTTCATGTCGGGTATGTTGCGGAAGTCAACGACCAGGTTGTTGTAGCCATAGATGTTGCCCCGCTCCGTGAGCCACACGTCTGCTGCGCCACTCTCGCGGCACTTCTCCACAGGATATTGCATGTCGATGCCCGAAAGGAACTGGGCCTTCTTGATGTTCACAGGCCGTCCGGTACGTGCGGCAGCCACCAGGAGGTCGGTCTGCCGGCACAGGAAGGCAGGAATCTGCAACACGTCCACCACACGGCCCACGGGCTCTGCCTGATGGCTTTCGTGGATGTCGGTCACCAGCCTCAGTCCGTACTTGTCGCGAATGTCTGCCAACATCTGCAGTCCACGCTCCATGCCCGGACCGCGATACGAGGACAGACTGGTGCGGTTGGCCTTGTCAAACGATGCCTTGAAATAGATGTCGAGGTCGTATTTCTCCTGCAGTCTAACCAGTTCGCGTGCCACCTCCTCCATGCAGTCTGCACTTTCGATGACACACGGCCCAGCGATAAAAATTGGTTTCATCGGTCAAATTTTTTGCAAAGGTACGGAAAAGTTTGTATCTTTGCAAGCGTAAACGGAAAATGCTAAATAAACTATGGTACAGATTAGCTCTTTTGAAGAATTCCAACAATGGGAAGGAAAGGAATTGGGCCGCAGCGGCTCGATACACGTAACGCAGGAACGCATCAACCAGTTTGCCGATGCCACAATCGACCACCAGTGGATTCACGTCGATGAAGAACGGTGCAAGGCGGAAAGCCCCTTCGGGCAAACCATTGCCCACGGCTACCTCACGCTGTCGCTGCTGCCCGTGATGTGGAACCAGATCGTGGACGTGCAGAACCTGGAACGTCAGATGAACTACGGTATGGACAAGCTGAAGTTTGCCCAGCCCGTACTGTCGGGCCAGCACGTGTCGATGACTGCCGACCTGGTGGAACTGATGAACCTGCGCGGTGCCATCAAGACCACCGTCAAGATAACCATCTGGATTGACGAGACTGGCAAGAAAGCCCTCGAGGGACTCGCCACCTTCGTCTATTACTTCAAAAAGTAACTTCACCCTTTCAATTATTCATATCATGCAGGAAAAAATCATCATACTCGATTTCGGCAGTCAGACCACTCAGCTGATTGCACGTCGTCTGCGCGAGCTCGACACGTTCTGCGAGATACTGCCCTACAACAAGTTTCCTGTGGGCGACGAGAGCGTCATCGGCGTCATCCTCGCCGGCTCTCCCTACAGTGTCTATGACCCCGAGGCATTCAAGGTGGACCTCAGCCAGTTCGTGGGCAAGATTCCCGTCCTGGGCATCTGCTATGGCGCACAGTTCATCAGCCACACCCTGGGCGGACGGGTGGAACCCGCAGACAGCCGCGAATACGGACGTGCCAACCTGACGACCATCGACACCACGTGCCCCCTCTTCAAGGGCTTTGAGCCCAACAGCCAGGTGTGGATGAGCCACGGCGTCACCATCACCGCCCTGCCCGAAGGGTTCCATGCCGTTGCCAGCACCGAGAAGGTGAAGTTCGCAGCCTTTGCCTTCAATGTTCAATGTTCAATGGTCAATCGTCAATGGTCAATCGTCAATGGTCAATCGTCAATGGTCAATGGTCAATCGACAATGGTCAATGGTCAATCGACAATGGTCAATGGAAAATGTCCCGTCTACGGCGTCCAGTTCCATCCCGAGGTTGCCCACTCGCTCCAGGGCACACTGCTGCTCAGGAACTTCGTGGTGGACATCTGCGGAGGCCATCAGGACTGGAGTCCCAAAAACTTCGTGGAGACCACCGTACAGGAACTGCGCCAGCAGATTGGGCAGGACCGCGTCATCCTGGGTCTCTCCGGCGGTGTGGACAGCAGCGTGGCTGCCGTTCTCCTGAACCGTGCCATCGGCCACCAGCTGACCTGCATCTTCGTGGATCACGGCATGCTACGCAAGAACGAGTTCCACGATGTGCTCCACGACTACGAATGCCTGGGGCTGAACGTCATCGGCGTGGATGCTTCGGAGAAGTTCTTCACCGACCTTGCCGGCGTGAAGGAGCCCGAACGCAAGCGCAAGATTATCGGTCGCGACTTCATCGAGGTCTTTGATGCCGAAGCCCAGAAGATTGTAAATAGTAAATCGTCAGATAGTAAATGTCGGTGGCTGGCACAGGGCACCATCTATCCCGACCGCATCGAGAGCCTGAACATCACGGGCAAGGTCATCAAGAGCCACCACAACGTGGGAGGCCTGCCCGAGGAGATGCACCTGCAACTGTGCGAACCGCTGAAGTGGCTCTTCAAGGACGAAGTGCGCCGCGTGGGCCGTCAGCTGGGCATGCCCGAGCACCTCATCACACGCCATCCCTTCCCCGGTCCTGGCCTTGCCGTGCGCATCCTGGGCGACATCACTCGCGAGAAGGTGCGCATCCTGCAGGATGCCGACGACATCTTCATCCAGGGTTTGCGCGACTGGGGGCTCTACGACCAGGTGTGGCAGGCGGGAGCCATACTGCTGAGCGAAGTGCGCAGCGTGGGAGTCATGGGCGACGAACGCACCTACGAAAACCCCATCGCCCTGCGTGCCGTCACCAGCAGCGATGCCATGACTGCCGACTGGGCCCACCTGCCCTACGACTTCCTGGCCCGCGTCTCCAACGACATCATCAACAAAGTGCGTGGCGTCAACCGCGTCTGCTACGACATCTCGTCAAAGCCACCAGCAACCATAGAGTGGGAATAATTGCCAGAAAACATCATCCCCGCTCCTTCACATCGAGGAAGCGGGGATAAAATGTGCAGGGGGAGCCTCGTTGTCAGTTCCTGCCCAGGATAAGGTTGACAAGGGCTGTGACGTCGGCAATGGAGATGAGCCCGTCGCCGTTCACGTCGCCTACTGTGGACATATCTATGATTGCCGTTGCCGTTTCGGAATTTTTGTATCCTTCGCGTGTGGCATAGACGCTGACGGTGAAGGTGGTTCCAAGGTTGATGGTGCCATTTGTGCTTTCTCCCGATGAGGCAATGGAATACACATATTTCACACCCTCCGTTTCGCATCTGAATTGTAGACTTCCGGCCTTGTAAACGATGGTGGGTTTCTGGCATTGTTCAGGCAAGGCAACAATTTCCTTGAATTGGTTCCATGGCTCAGTATTTTTATATAGTTCTATAGCTGATGCCAGGACGTGAAGTGTGGCAGATGAAATGCTAGAATCCTTAAAGACATCGTTTCCTGTCGTTGGAACCTCCTCTGCATAGCAATAGACATCTGTAATATTAGAGCAGCCATAGAACGCACTCTCGCCAATGCTCGTCACGCTGTTTGGGATGGTGATGGATGTGAGGCCGGAGCACCAAGAGAACGCTTCCTTACCGATGCTCGTCACGCTCTCGGGGATGGTGATGGAAGTGAGGCCAGAGCAGTACTGGAACGTATAATCGCCGATGCTCGTTACGCTGTTGGGGATGGTGATGGAGGTGAGGCCGGAGCAGCCTAAGAACGCACTCTCGCCGATGCTCGTCACGCTGTTGCCGATGGTGATGGAGGTGAGGCCGGAGCAGTCACGGAACGCATTGATGCCGATGCTCGTCACGCTGTTGCCGATGGTGATGGAAGTGAGGCCAGAGCAGTAATAGTATCTATAACTAACTATCTATCAGTACTTTCGTTATTAAACGGTAGAAAAGTGAAGACGTTGATTCTATAAGCGATAAAAAAAGTCGAAGATTTAACACTTTTAACTTTATGAAACCACAAAAAATACTAAAATGTGCAGAATTTGAGTTGTT
>CACZRZ010000103.1 GCA_902783655.1 uncultured Bacteroidales bacterium | reverse complement strand
GTTGCTCTCGGATGCGCTTGTCATGTCCTGACCCAGCACATAGCTAAACCATGCAGCGGGGAATGCATTGGTGAGATTCTGCACATCTTCGTTGGTTTCGAACTCGCCTTCAGCCTGGTCGAAGAGGTTCTGGAGGGACTCGTCAGCACTTACGATGTCGGGATATGCCATCTCCAGGTCACTGAAGAAGGTGAACTGATTCATGAGCTCAGTCAACAATGTACGGCCCTCGGCAGTGTATGCAATGGCATCCTTCAGCGTCTGCATGGCAGCTTTCTTCTCGTCGAGGCTATCACCGTCGCGAGCATCCTCACCATTGGTGATGGCATTGATCAGGTCGACATCGGCCTTGGCCACCAGGATGGGATTCTCTGCATCGTTCAGGATGGCCGCAGCCTGGTCGATGAGACCCTGCAACTCGTCGTTGACAGCATCGTTGTCCAGTGCATTGTATGCCACCGAGAAGGTGTACCAAACCACCCAGCAGTTGCCTTCCATCTGGTCGGCCTTCACGCCGAACTTCAGGTCACCATCCTCTACGAGAGCTGTGGCAACAGACTTCTCGAGGTTCTCGTACTGGTCGTTGTTGAACAAGTCATAGGCAGCCTTCTGGCTATTGGGCACATAAACCTCGCCATCAGAAATAGCAGTCCAGCCCTCAAAGTCGGCACCGTCGCGGTTGGCAATCTCTACAACATTAGCCAACGGAGTCTTCACGTTGCCAGCGAATACGAATGCAGTAGGATTGGTCTCATCGTAGCTGGCATAGTTGGTCTCGTTGTCGGCCGTGCGGTAGAAGGCCTTCGTGGTGATGGTGTACTTACCGGCAGGCATGTTGGCCAGCGTGCGGCTAACCTCGAAGGGGCTCTGGTTCCAAACCTCAGCCGTGCCATACTGTGTCTTGAAGTTGCCGGCATTGCCATACTTCCATTCCTTGTCAGGAACATTGGCTCCGCTGACAGCCGAAGTGCTGTAGGTATATGCCATCTGGTCGAAGAGGATAGAGATGTCGAGGTCAACATTCAGTTTCTCGCCCGAAGCTACAGCGGCATCGAACAGCTTCTGAACCTCAGCCTTGATGGCGGGAGCAAAGGCTGCGATGTACTCCTCAATCTGAGCAGTCGTCCAGGAGAAGTCGTTCTTGGCATCAGCCACCTCGTCCTGCATGTTAGTCAGGGTCTCATTCAGTTCGGGATAGTTCTCAGCATCGTACTTCTCAACAGCCACCGACAGGTCGGTTTCATAGAAGCGCTCCAGCTTCTCGTATGCAGCGATGTTGGCGTTCACGTCAGAAATCAGATTCGAGATAGCATCGGCTGCAGCCGTGTTGGCTTCGTCGTCGTCGCTAACGTTGTCTAACAATTCCTGAGCTGTGCCAACGGCCTCTTCCAGCTGGTCTCTCAGTTCGGTATAGAACTCCTTCTCGAGAGCCTCCTCACCCGTGGCGATAGCAGCCGACAGAGCGAACAGAGAGGCATTGATGCCCGTACCCACGTAGTTCAGCGAAACACCATCCACAAAGAGGTGAGGCATTGAACCCGAACCAGCATTGGCAGCCGTGTAACCCATGGTGAAGTAACCAGCCGTGGGCTCGTAGATTTCGAACTTGATGCTCTCCTGCAACCACTTGTTTGCAGTGAAGGTTGTGGTGGTTCCCAGATACTCCGTACCATCGTCGGCTACGAAGCCCATCAGGTTCTTGCTTACTGCACCGTTGCCACCTACATTATAATAAGAGAAGGTGAGTGTGTAGCGTCCAGCAGGCAGAGACACGCGCTGGGTGTACTGCGACATTTTGCTCCATACGCTCAGGAAGCCAAGCAACTTGCCCTCGGTGGTTCCATCAGACATAGCTGGGGGAGCCTTGAATGCACCGCCGCCCAGGAATGCGTCTCCACCGATGGCGAGCACACCGCTGGCACGTCCGTTGGGATCAGCGTCGCCTCGTCCCTCCTGCAGAGTGTTGTCAGAGAGACTCGAAGCCGTCCAACCGGTTACAGGCTGCATGCTATAGTGAGTGACAGCCTTTCCGTTTGCGCCCTTGGGATCGGGCATGTCGTAGTCATAGGTGGTGATACCATCCTCAATGGGATCGTCGAGTGAGAAGTGTGCGTTCTTGATGAAGAAAGCAGAGAGGTCGGTAATGGCCTGCTCGTTCAGTTCCTTCTGAGCCTCGATGGCTGCGAGCACCTCTTCAAGTGTAGCATTGGGATTGTCATAGACATCCTGGGCAGCAGAGGTGTCGGCCTCGCGGTCCTCACCGACCTTGATTACCTCAAGCAGCTTCTCCTTGGCCTCATCAACGGCCTTCTGGTCGATGACATTGGTTTCGATGTTGTACAGCTTCACGTTGTCGATGAAGATGTGTTCAGCTCCAGCCGAACCATAGTTGCCCGACTTATAACCCAGCGACAGGGCACCTGCGCTCCCTGCTGTGAGACGGAAGAAGATAGTATCCGTCTCCCATTCGCCAACGGCAAAGGACATCTTGGTAGAGTACGTGGCAGAGCCATCCTCGAACACGAAGCCGTTGTTGGAGTTCAGGAACGCCTCACCACCAGCGGTGTTCTGCAGGGTAATGACCATCATGTAGTCGCCGGCAGGCAGTGTGACGGGCTGAGTGTAACGAACGTCAGCGCCCCATACAGCAACCATGCCCAGGACCTTGCCCGATGTCACGCCCTCAGCCTCGTAAGGAGCATAGTAAGTGCCGCCAAGGCCGATTCCGATTTCGTCGCCATATTCACCGTCTTTCAGCAGGGTAAAGATGCCTGCTGCACGGGCATTGGCACCATCGGTGCGGGCATCTCTCTCCATGTAGATGTTGTCCGAGGGATTAGCGGCCGTCCATCCCGTTACGGGCTGCTGACCGAACAAATCTGTTCCACCATTCCCCTGGCCCAACTGGTCGGGCATGTCGTAGTCGTAAGTGCGAATGGTTGCCGTGACAGACTCGTCTGCACTGAAATCAGCATTCTGCACCTTCGATGTTACGTCACTGATAATCCTCACGTCAGTCTGAGCGTGAAGTCCCATTGTTACTCCTCCCACCAGGAAGAAGAACAAGGATGAGAGTAAACGTTTTCTCATTGTGGTTAGTTTAAGTTTAGTTTTAGTTAGTTAAAATTAGGAATAACTCTTTTACACATTATTTTCATGCAAAGTTACAAAATAAATCCATATAAATGAAAAAATAGACGAAAATAATGCTAATACTCGCAATAAATACGAAAATGAAAGGCACCCGTTGACGATTGCCAACGGGTGCCCAATGATTACGAGGCCCAGTTTTCATCCAGTTGCGGGTCGCCCAGTCCTGCCAGCACGAAGCCGGTGTTCAGCGATGCCACGGGAACGGCGGAGCAGGGACAACCGCACTCCACGCAGGTCATGGCGGCCATCATCAGGGCCAGTTGTCGTTGCCCGGGTTTGGTGTAGATGGGGGGCAGGCGTACGTCGTCGGCACTGTCACGTCCCATCAGCGTGAGCACGCGAGCCAGGTAGGCATCCGTGTTGTTCTCATGCGACGGTGCCCAGCGGTGCAGGATGTTGTCGATGGTCCACGGCGTGCCCTGCTGTGCAAACAGGCGGGCGTAGCTCTTCATCACCTTCACGGTGGCGCGATAGCCGAAACTCATGTTCAGGAACTGGCAGAACTGCAGGTCGGTCGGTTTGGCAACGAGG
>CACZRZ010000102.1 GCA_902783655.1 uncultured Bacteroidales bacterium | reverse complement strand
CATGTCAGCCGTCAGTTCGATATACTCACGATGCTGACGAGTCTGCTCACGCAGGAGCGTCACCTCGTCCATCTTGGCATGCTTCAAGCGTTCGGCCAGTTCCTCCTGTTGTCGTTGCAAGGCCTCTATCATCTCCTTCTGCACCTCCAGTTCCCCCTTCTTCTCTTTCAATTCACTCATCCTCTTTTCCAACTCGCGGCCTTGTATCTTGTTTTGTTCCAACAAAGTATTTTGGTTCTCCACCAGTTTCGTGTTGGTGGAGATTATCTTCTTCGCACTGGCATTCAATACCAGCATCGTGGCGATGAATGCAATAACGAAAACAATTATAACGCCTGCCACAAGTAGGTGTGATCCAGTCATAGGAATGTGCAGTTTTGCTTGTTTTTGATTACAAATGTACGTTTTTTCTCGCAAAAGCCTACGTTTACGGTTATAATTCGCCAAAATCCTTGCGCAAGAACCCGAATTTTGCGCAGAAACGCCGATAATCAAGATTAAATTCCACAGAAGAGATGGAGAAATGAGGGGACGAAGCGACAAATGGCCATAGGGACGCTTTGCTGTTTCGAGGGTGACGTATCGCATGAGCTTGTGCCACGCGTGGCACGAGCCTTTCCCACGTATGGCACGAGCTTGTGCCACGCATGGCACAAGCCTGATCCTCCCGTCGATTGCCGCACATCCTTCATGCCCATCTTTTCGACGAAAGGCAGCGAGGGCTGGCAGCATCAGCAAAAATGTCGTAAAATCTACCGTATTTAGGACAGAATTTGGGACAAAATCGGCCCGTATCTATCACATCTATCACATCTATCACCATCTATCACACAATCTATCACACTGTAACATATAATCCCTCAGTACGTTACAATGCCGAGTGATAGATGTGATAGATTTTTTGACGAAAAACATGTAGACATCATAGGACCGTACCGCATCTTTGCTATAGTATGACATCGTTATCTGAAGGCAAATATACGAACCATTTTTCGAGGGGAAAGAAAAGATGAAAGGTTTTTCATCAATTTTAGGGCAAAAACCTTGCGAGTGTCGGGGAAAATCAATAAATTTGTAGGAAATATACAATTATTACCTTAAAAACAACCTTATTAATTACTATGACAGCAAAACAAACTATCGAGGCCGGAAAGGCCATTTTGGGAATTGAGTTTGGTTCGACCCGCATCAAGGCGGTCCTCATCGACCCAGAGAACAAACCTATCGCACAGGGCAGCCACACGTGGGAAAACCAGTTGGTGGACGGTCTGTGGACCTATAGCACAGAGGCCATCTGGTATGGTCTGCAGGACTGCTACGCCGACCTGCGCAAGAATGTACAGAAAGAGTACGACTGCGACATCGAGAGCCTGGCCGCCATTGGCTTCTCTGCCATGATGCACGGCTACATGGCCTTCAACAAGGACGAGCAGATTCTGGTGCCCTTCCGCACCTGGCGCAACACCAATACGGGTAAGGCCGCAGCCGAATTGAGCGAACTGTTCAACTACAACATTCCCCTGCGCTGGAGCATCAGCCACCTCTACGAGGCCATTCTGGACAATGAGGAGCACGTGCCCAGCATCAAGTACCTGACCACACTGGCAGGATATGTTCACTGGCAGGTTACGGGCCAGTTCGTACTGGGTGTGGGCGATGCCTCGGGCATGATTCCCGTCGATCCAAACACGAAGACCTACGATGCCGAGATGGTGCGCAAGTTCGACGAGCTCATCGCCCCCAGAGGCTTCTCCTGGAAGTTGCTCGACATCCTGCCTAAGTCGCTGAACGCTGGCGAGAACGCTGGATTCCTCACCCCCGAAGGTGCTCAGAAACTTGATGTCAGCGGTCACCTGAAGCCTGGCATCCCCGTTTGTCCCCCCGAGGGCGACGCAGGCACGGGCATGGTTGCCACCAACGCCGTTCGTCAGCGCACGGGTAACGTCAGTGCAGGTACATCCAGTTTCTCGATGATTGTACTGGAAAAGGAACTCTCGAAGCCCTACGAGATGATTGACATGGTTACCACTCCCGACGGTTCTCTGGTGGCTATGGTTCACTGCAACAACTGTACTTCCGACATCAACGCCTGGGTAGGCATCTTCAAGGAGTATCAGCAGCTGTTGGGCGTGAAGCAGGAGACCAGCGACCTCTATGGAACGCTGTTCAACATTGCAGCCAAGGGCGATCCTGACTGCGGAGGCATCATCTCCTACAACTATTTCTCCGGCGAACCCGTTGCGGGACTTATGGACGGCCGTCCCCTCTTCGTCCGTTCGGCTACCGACAAGTTCAACCTGGCCAACTTCATGCGTGCCCACCTCTACGGAGCCATCGGCGTACTGAAACTTGGCAACGACATCCTGTTCAACGAGGAGCGCATCCGCGTGGACCGCATCATGGGGCACGGTGGCTACTTCACCACTCCGCAGGTGGGTCAGCGCATGCTGGCAGCAGCCCTCAACAGCCCCATCAGCGTAATGTCTACGGCTGGCGAGGGTGGTGCCTGGGGTATTGCCCTGCTGGCTGCATACGTAGTGAACAACCACGACAACCTCTCTCTGGCCGACTATCTTGACCAGGTAGTGTTTGCAGGAAACACAGGCGTTGAGGTTCGTCCCACACCTGAGGACGTGGCAGGTTTCAACCGCTACATCGAGAACTACAAGCGTTGCATCCCTGTGGAACAGGCAGCAGTAGATTGTAAGAAGTAAACAACAGGACATCAGACATTTCTGTAATATTTAGAAACGTCTGCAACCTAAATAACTATGGATTTCACGGATTATACGGATGTCCTAAGTCCCAATTTCCAGACCTACGTCCGTAGAATCCCTGAAATCCGTTGTTGTACAAAACACATCTTATTCTGACACACTTATGAGGCCAATATAGAGGCAGCCTCTACAACTAAAACCAGTTTTGATGATGAAGAAAAGATTTATACGCTTCTACGTCGTTGCACTTGCGACATTGATGTATTCCGTTGTAGCAAATGCCACAGATTACACAACTTACCTTACAACAGCCCGTGGTTTCACCGAAGTAACCAGTACCGAGGCTATCTTGGCTGACGCTAACTATTACTACATACTGGCAGCCGCCGAGGACAATGGGCTAATTGTAGGCGTGGGCTCATACGAAGCTAAACCCGATTGGGCCAGTACAGAGTCAAAGGCTCTGCGTTACAAGTCTGTAGCAACCGACCCCGTGAGCGACCTGACCAATTTCTTCACCATCGAAAAGAGCGGTTCGTACATCGGCCTGCGCAATGTGGTCTATGATACAGACCTGTTCCAGACCCACGACAATGCGGGGTATATGTATGTTAACACCTACACAGACAAGGCGCTTGACGAGTGGAGCCATCTCATTCCTACTTATCAAAACGGTTATTGGTTGTTCGAGAGTGGCAAATACCCTATCTCATCCGGGAACTGGGCCTGTGGCTATCTTGGCCCGTGGAACAAAAGTGTGACAGACGGCGAGCCGATAGCCCTGAATCGCCGTAACACTGAGGGCGACGAGGCTGGTCACTATCGCCTGTTCCGAATCGCCAAGAACGACCTCATGGCACTTCGTCTTTACAGCATGGTGCTCACCTCCGGGAACGGTTTTACAGAGGTTACCACGATGGAGGGAATCGATGACGATCCCTCACAATGCTATCTCATCACTTCGGCTGAACAACCGAGTCTCTTCGTCGGCATAGGGCGCTACGAGGGCAAACCGGACTGGGCAGGAGAGGACACCAAGGCACTACGTTATCACCAAGCCGGCAATCCCGTGGCCGACCTTTCGAACTTCTTCACCATCGAGAAAGAGGGCGCCTACATCGGCCTGCGCAATGTGGTACACCACAGCAGCCTTTTCCAGACCCACGACAATGCCGGATTCATGTACGTGCTCACCTATACCGAACCTACGATGAGCGAATGGTGCTACCTGAAGCCAACATTCCAAAACGGCTATTGGCTGTTCGAAAGCGGCAAATATCCTATCTCATCTGGGAACTGGGCCTGTGGCTATCTTGGTCCGTGGAACAAAAGTGTGACAGACGGCGAGCCGATAGCCCTGAATCGCCGTAACACTGAGGGCGACGAGGCTGGTCACTACCGTCTCTGGCGCATCAGTCGCACCAACCTCTTCACACTGATGCAAGCCATCAATGGCGAAGATATGACATGGAAAATCACCAACCCCTCGTTCGAGAATGACGAGACAGGATGGAAACTTAACGGCAAGGATGCCAATGGCAATGACGAGTTCAAGGCCCGCGAATACGGAATGACAGGCAAAGCCGGCGACAGGCTGATGAACGCCTTCCAATGGTGGGCCTCGTCGCTCGGCGTCACCCAAACCATCACAGAGCTCCCAAGCGGACAGTATGAGCTTTCGGGCACCGTTGCATCGTGGGCAGGCCGCACCATTTCCTTCCAGGCCAACGCCAATAAGACATCAGCCACAGGTGTCCATGCCGATGCCGGCATCAAGGTAAAGACTTCTGTCAACATTGGCACCAATGGAGAAATGACCATCAATGCGGGCAGTACCACCGACTGGTGGACTGAAGGTCGCATACAGTCAGATAACGAAACACAGTGTTTCTTTAAGCTTGACGATGTCCAGCTGCACTGCACCACCCTATTCCTCGACGCCATCGCCGTAGCCCTGCCCAACAACGGCGCCACTGCACTCGTGCCCAATCAGTGGTACTACTATGAGACCAGCTACAGTACCGAGTTCCAACTTGTTGGTCCCATCGACGGCCTTGTTTACACCTCCGACGGCAGTGTGCCTTGTAGTTCTGCCACAGGAAATGCTGCTACCCGAAACATGACCCTCCCCGTAGGTCGTACCTATTTCAAGACCGATGCCAGCGATGCCACCCTAAGCATTACGCCCAAAAACACTGTTTTGGAGGGCACCTTCACTGCTGTGGCACTCAACGTTGACGGCCTGCCAAAGAAAATAGCCACATACGACCTGAATCCAGATGGTCCAGGAGAGGAAGGGACTCAGAAGATCAGCCAGTACCTGTCGTCGAAGAATTACGACTTCATCGGCTGTTCTGAAGACTTCAACTACAATGGAACTCTGATGGAGTCGCTCAAAGACCGCTATTCCTGTGGAACAATTCGTAAGACGCTCAGTGTTAGCGGAATCAACTACTGGGACCTTTTGCAGGGAAAGATACATGTCGAGACCGACGGACTGAACCTCCTATGGAAAAACAGCAAGATTTCTGCTACTGGTGAAAGTTGGACACGTTGGTCGGACACCGAGTCAACCGATGGCAACCAATATGTTGAAAAAGGCTACCGCCACTACGATGTGCAGATAGATGGTGGTCCCGTCATCGATGTTTACATTCTCCACATGGATGCCGGTGACACCAATGCCACCTGGTCACGTGAATCGCAATGGCGCCAGCTCAGCGATGCCATCAACAACAGCGACCACAGCAGAGCCAAGCTCATCATCGGCGATACCAACAGCCGCTACACCCGTGAGGATGTCATCAACAACTTCATCAACCGTCTCAGCAGCGACTTCACCATGAGTGACGTGTGGGTAGAGTTCTATCGTAACGGCATTTATCCAACGACAGATATGGAAAACCTCACCGACCAGAGCGATCCCGACAACTACACGAACTACGAGATTGTCGACAAAATCATCTATATCAACCCCACAGCAGCCAACACTGTGCGCCTGACACCGCAAGCGTTCAGTATCCAGCATGACTACACCTACGGCTATGTCAACGGTACTGACGACACCACCCCACTCGGCGACCATCATCCCGTTGTTGTTACCTTCAAATACCAACTCTCTGGCGATGTGGCACCCACTGCACTCACCTTCCAAGACAATGACGATAACACCACACATATCGCTTATGCCAACGATGTGTTGGCCAATGTCACCCTGCAGGGGCGCACCCTCTTCAAGGACGGCTCGTGGAACACTCTCGCCCTGCCGTTTAACATGACGGAAGAGCAGGTTACTGCCCAACTGGCACCCTCGGCCCTCATGGAGCTTGACACGGAGAACATCGTCGACGGTCACAAAACAGGTTTCGAAGGCACCACCCTCTATCTGAACTTCAAGAACGCCACTGCCATCACCGCCGGCACACCTTATCTTATTAAGTGGAACGATGGAAACAATATCGTCAATCCCGTTTTCCATAGTGTCACTGTTACAGATGGCGCGGCTTCTGGAGTAAAGAGCATTGACAATAAAGTCACCTTCCAAGGCACCTACGCCCCTACGACCCTTGCCAAAAACGACCCGTCGAACCTTTTCCTTGGTGAAGACAACATTTTGTACTATCCAAATGTAGATGATTACAAGGTCAAAGCCTTCCGTGCTTATTTCCATCTGAGTGACAATGCTGACGCACGCCAGATTGTACTGAATTTCGGAGATGAGGAAACCGGCATTGAGAACGTTCAAGCTTCAGAGTTCAATGCTCAATCAGGTATCTGGCATACGCTTGACGGTCGCCGTCTGAACGGTCAACCGAAACAACGTGGCATATACGTGAAGGACGGACGCAAGGAAATCATCAAATAAAAAAAGATACGCCACTCATCTATGTATGAATAGGAAAAGGATATTGTTCGTCTGCCATGGGAACATTTGTCGCAGTCCGATGGCGGAGTTCGTGATGAAAGACCTCGTCAGGCAGGCCGGACGCGAGGAGGAGTTTGAGATAGCATCGGCAGCAACTTCGACGGAAGAGATAGGCAACGAGGTTTATCCTCCGGCACGCAGGAAACTGGCAGAGCACGGCATCGGCTGCAAGGGCAAGACTGCACGGCAGATGACACGGAGCGACTACGACCGCTTCGACCTGCTCATCGGCATGGACACGTGGAACATCAGGAACATGAACCGCATCTGCGGCGGCGACCCAGAAGGGAAAATCCACATGCTGCTCGACTTCACAGACCATCCCGGCGACGTTGCCGACCCATGGTACACAGGCAATTTCGAAGCCACCTGGCGCGACGT
>CACZRZ010000101.1 GCA_902783655.1 uncultured Bacteroidales bacterium | reverse complement strand
GGACGGGGATTAATGTTAGTTATGGGGCAGGTCGGGTACAAACCGGGAGCGGTGAGCACCCAGACCACCGACAGGCTATTCTACCGTTACGCTCTTGGCCAGGTTACGGGGCTGGTCGACGTTCAGTCCCTTCTGCACAGCAACGTGGTAGGCCAATAACTGGAGGGGGATGACGCTAAGCAGGGGAGCCAGACAGGCAAGGGTCTCGGGCACCTCGATGTACTCCGATACCATGCTGGGCACCACCTTGTCGCCCTCGGTAATGATGGCGATGATGCGGCCGTTTCGGCTACGCACCTCCTGCATGTTGGAGATAATCTTCTCGTATTGCTGATGGTGGGTGGCGATGAAGACGACGGGCATCTCCTGGTCGATGAGGGCAATGGGGCCGTGCTTCATCTCGGCAGCTGGATAACCCTCGGCATGGATGTAGCTGATTTCCTTCAGCTTCAGCGCCCCCTCAAGGGCGACGGGATAGTTCCACCCGCGTCCCAGATAGAGGAAGTTGTGGGCATAGGTGAATATCTTGGACAGCGTCTCGATGCGGTCGTTCTGCTCCAGAATGTGCGATATCTTGGCAGGGATGTGTTGCAGTTCCTCGATGACGGTGTGATACTCATCCATATCCACTGTGCCACGGGCCTCGCCCAGGGCCAGGGCGAGCATGGTCAGGACACACACCTGACCCGTAAAGGCCTTCGTCGAGGCCACACCTATCTCGGGACCGACATGGATGTAGGTGCCCGTGTCTGTGTTGCGGGCAATGGAACTGCCGACGGCATTCACCACACCGAAGACAAAAGCTCCAGCCTCGCGTGCCAGTTCGATGGCGGCCAGTGTGTCGGCCGTCTCACCGCTCTGTGAGATGGCCATTACAACATCGTCGGGCATGATTACGGGATCGCGGTAACGAAACTCGCTGGCATACTCCACCTCGACGGGAATCTTACAGAAGTGTTCGATGAGCTGTTTGCCGATGAGACCGGCGTGCCACGAGGTGCCGCAACTGACAATGATGAATCGACGGGCATTCGCGAGTCGTTCGCGGTGGTCGGTGACGGCACTGAGCACGATGCGACGGTGCTCGGGCAACAGACGGCCGCGCATGCAGTCCTCGAGGACTGCGGGCTGGTCGAAGATTTCCTTGAGCATGAAGTGGGGAAAGCCACCTTTGTCGAGCATCGTCAGGTCCAGTTCCACGTTCTTCACCTCCACGGCTACATCGCCGCCCGTCAGGTTGAATACGTGCAGGTCCTTGCCGCGCTCACAGACAACGATTTCCTCATCGTGGAGATAGACCATCTGCTTGGTGTACTCGGCAATGGGCGAGGCATCGCTGGCTACGAAATACTCATCGCCGCCCTCGCCGATGCCCACCACCATGGGACTGCTCTTGCGTGCTGCCACCAAAGTGTTTGGGAAACGGCGGTCGAGCACCACGATGGCATAGGCGCCGATGACACGCTTCAAGGCGGCCTGTACAGCCTGTTCAAGGTTCAGGCCCAGGCTTTGCTGGACGTACTCGATGAGCTGAACCAGTACTTCCGTATCGGTTTCGCTTTGGAAGTGGTAACCACGCTCACGCAACTGGTCGCGCAGCACCACGTAGTTCTCTATGATGCCATTGTGCACCAGCGTCAGGTTACCGCTCTCCGACACATGGGGATGTGCATTTCGGGCCGAAGGCTCGCCATGCGTGGCCCAACGGGTGTGGGCAATGCCGATGGTGCCCGAACAGTCCTTCTCCTGAGCCACGTTCTCCAGCTCGGAAACCTTACCCTTGGCCTTGTACACATTCAGTTTTTCACTGTCAGACAGCAGGGCCACGCCTGCGCTGTCGTAACCACGGTACTCCAATCGATGCAGGCCGCCTATCAGAATGGGATAGGCCCTGCGCTTACCGATGTAACCAACAATTCCACACATAATTTTAATCCTTTTACCTTATACCTTAATATTACTCAAAACTCAAATAGGGTGCCAGCCTCCGGATGTCGTCCTCGGTGAAGTCGGGCAGGCGGCGCAGGTCGTCGAGGCTGTGCAGGGGACCGACGTTGTGGCGATAGTCCCAGATGGCACGGGCTCGATAGACACGCAGATAGGGATGGCGCACGAGTTGGTTCTTCGTGGCCTGGTTCACACGGATGCGCCGAATGCTGTCAGCGGAGAGGGTGAACCAACGTTCCACATCCTCGGGCATGCCCTCAATCTCCTGCAACTGGTCAAGGGAGACGAAGCCGCCCAGGCGGTTGCGATAGTCCACAATCCGACGGGCATAGTACGAGCCGATGCCGGGCACCTTCTTCAGCGTCGTGGTGTCGGCTTCGTTCAGGGATACTGCACTGCCCTCGGAGAGTTTCACAGGATAGCGCACGGTGTCGCGCTGTGTGGTCAGTTCCTCGTGAACATCCACCTGCGGATGCCGGGCATAACTGGGCGGTTCGACCTCGACATACTGATAGCGACGGTCGATGCGGATGTGGGGTTGCAGGCGCTCCCAAAGTTCGTTGGTCATGCCAGGTATGCGCTTCACGTCGCTGGGTTCATGATAGCGGCCGCCCATGGCACGATACTTATAGATGCCGCGTACCTGAAAGGGGGCAAAGCCCAGCCGGAGGAGTGCTGTGGAGTCGGCCTCGTTGGGGTCAAAGTCGAAGGTCTCCACTTGACGGACGGGTTGGGCATAGTAACGATGCTGACGGACCACCCTGCCTGTCTTAGTTTCAGAAGTTTCTGCTTCGCTGTCACGATAAATATAGACATAGCAACCCACGGCAAGCGCCAGGAGCAGGGCCGAACAAAGTACAATCAGACCACGCCGTTCGCTGGATGTGGGTTCAAAGTAAGCCATATCAACGCCAGAAGAGTTCGTTCAGGAAGATGATGCCTATAGCCAAGGGGGCGACCCAACGAATGAGGAAGATGTAGAGTCGGAACAGGCGGATGCGCAGCGAACCATTGTTGGTGACCTCGTTGTAAACCAACTGACGGTCGAGACGCCAGCCCACGAACAGGCATATGATGATGCCTCCGAGGGGCAGGATAATCTTGGCCGAGACAAAATCGAAGAGGTCGAACAGACAAAGGCCGCCGATGCGGAAGTCGTTCCACACGCCCATCGACAGCGAGCAGACCATGCCCAGCAGGATGCACCCCATCGTTACCAGCCATGCTGAACGGTGGCGCGACAGATGCCATTCCTCGTGGATATAGGCCGTAACAGGCTCATGCAACGAGATGGCACTGGTCAGTGCCGAGAGCATGAGCAACAGATAGAACAGCCCGGAGAATAGGTAACCCAGAAGGGGCACATTGTGAAAGGCGATGTTGAAAACATGGGGCAACGTGATGAACACCAGTCCAGGTCCTTCGTTGGCCTCGACGCCTGGCACGGAGAAGACGGCAGGGAAGATGATGAAACCGCTCATCACAGCCACCAGGGTGTCTATCATACTGACGTTTATGGCCGTCTTCATCAGGTTCGTGTTGGGACCGAAATACGAAGCATAGGTACACAGGCAACCCATGGCCAGACTGAGCGAGTAGAAGGCCTGGCCCACGGCACTGAGCACGACGTTGGGCGTAACCTTGGAGAAGTCGGGGCGCAGAAGGAACGTCACGCCATCCACGAATCCGCTCATCGAAAACGAGCAGATGACGAGTACCGCGATGATGAGCAGGAGCATAGGCATCATCAGCTTGGAGAAGCGCTCGATGCCGTTCTGCACACCGCGAACGATGATGACATGCACCATCAGCATGAACACCACGGCATAGACGATAGGTTCCCACGGACTGCTGACAAAGTTCTGGAAATAGGCTTTATAGTCCTGATCGCCGCTCAACTGATTGGCAAAGGACGCCACCATATAATGGAGCGTCCAGCCCGATACGATGATGTAGTAACAGAAAATGAAGAATGCCACGAACACGCCCTCGATGCCACCAATGCGCCACCATGTGTTGGGAGCCAGCTTGCGGAAGGCCGTGATGGTGTTGGCATGGGTGCTGCGGCCAATGACAAACTCGCTGACCATGACGGGCACACCAATAAACAGGACACAGAACAGATAGATAAGAATGAAGGCCGCACCGCCATTGTTACCGACCTCGGTAGGGAAACGCCACACGTTGCCCAGCCCAACGGCCGAGCCTGCTGCAGCGAGCACTACTCCCAGTTTGCTTCCAAAATTACTCCTATGTGCCATCAGTTAGCTATTTCATTCAAAAAGACAATACCCACACCGATGGGGGCCACCCAACGGATGAGGAATAACAGGATGCTCAGGCCACGCACCTTGAGCGCACCGTCGTTGGTCAGCTGTGCCACCACGAACTGGCGGTCGAGATACCACTCTACGAACATCGTTATCAGAATACCACCCAACGGCATGAGGAACTTAGCCGTGAGGAAGTCGAAGAGGTCGAAGAAGCCCCGGTTCCATATCTTCACCTCGCTCCACGGGCCGAACGAAAGCGAACAGGCTGCCCCAAGTACCATGCAAACCAACGTCACGACCACAGCCGCCCGACGGCGCGAAAGTTTGTAGTTTTCATGGATGAAAGCCGTAGCAATCTCGTGCATCGAAATGGTGCTTGTCAGTGCAGCCAAAAGCAGGAGCACATAGAACATGCCCGAAAACAGGTAGCCTAAGAAAGAAAGACCGGCAAAAGCCTCGTTGAAGACATGGGGCAAAGTGATGTACACCAGGCCTGGTCCGGCATCGGGAGCCACGCCCGCCACAGAGAACACCGCCGGGAAGATGATGAAACCGCTGAGTATGGCCACCAGGGAATCCAGCACACACACATTAAGTGCCGACGACACAAGGGGCATATCTTTCTTAAAATACGATGCGTATGTAGCCAGACAACCCAGTCCGACACTGAGCGAGAAGAAAGCCTGTCCCATGGCACTCAGCACCACGCCTGTCGTAACCTTCGAGAAGTCGGGATGCAGCAGGAATCGCAGTCCCTCGCCAGCCCCTGGCATCGTGAGCGAGAACCCCATCAGCACCACGATGATGATGAGCAAGACGGGCATCATGACCTTACTGAAACGTTCGATGCCACGCTCCACGCCGCGCGAAACAACAAAGTGAGTCATCAGGAGGAAGATGAACTGAAAAATGAGGGGCTTCCAGGGGTTTGTCACGAAATCGTTGAACACAGCCCCGAAGTCCTGCCCTGCCGTAAGCCGGTTGGCAAAAGACTCGACCGTATAGTGAAGAGTCCAACCTGCCACCACGCTATAGAACGACAATACCAGGATGCCACCCAACACCCCCATGAAACCTGCCACTATCCACGGTTTACCGGGTGCCAATGTACGGTAGGCTCCCACGGTGTTGGCCTTGCTGCCCCTACCTATTATGAACTCAGCCAGCATCACGGGCATAGCCAACAGGAACACGAAGCAGAGATAAACCAAAATGAAGGCGGCACCACCATTGTTGCCAACCTCCGTGGGGAATCGCCAGATATTACCCAGTCCGACGGCAGAACCCGCCGATGCCAGGATTACGCCCAGCCGACTGCCAAAGTTACCTCTGTCCGAAGAATTATTCACGTACAATCTTATAAATTACCACAAAAACGGTGCAAAATTACAAAAACTTTCGTATTTTTGCAACAAATTAAAGCATTATGAAAGCATCGTACCTCAAAAGATACCCGTTAAGTCACTTTGTGACAGCAGTTATCATTATCCTTTCGCTGGCACCAATCCCAGAAATGCCCCAACTGCCCGACGTAAAACTTCTGGACAAATGGGCCCATTTCGTCATGTACGGCGGCCTGTGTCTTGTTATTTGGTGGGAGTACCTGCGCCAGCACCGCACCACAGACTGGCAGCGTGCCTTCACAGGCGCCGTGCTCATGCCCATCGTTCTGGGAGGCTTGATGGAGTTGGGACAAGCCTACCTGACCACATGCCGCAGCGGCGAGTGGCTCGACTTCGTTGCCGACAGCGTGGGGGTGTTGCTCGCATTAGCCTTAGCCTACCCCCTACTTAAAAAAATAATCAGGAGATGAGAGGCATCAGACGCCATCTGCCTCTGACACCCGACGTCAGGCAAACCTTTAGCCCTTAGCCCAAAGTTTATACGGATTCGCACGCAGGTGACCATTGTAGTAGCGACGGTCGCCTGTCACTTCCTTTCCAATGAAATCGGGCTTTTCGAACGTATCGTCCTCGCTGGCGAGCTCTATTTCGGCCATCACCAAGCCATCGTTGTCGCCGTGGAATTCATCCACCTCCCACGTGTGCCGTCCATCGGGGCTCTTCACCAGGTAGCGATGTTTGTCGATGAGTCCCGGTTCGCACAAGCACAACAAATCGTGAGCATCGCTCACAGCTATCTCCGTCTCGAATTCATAACGCGAAAGGCCGGCCTCTCCAGCCGGTCCCTTAATGGTCAGATAGGCCTTGTCGTCACGGACACGGATGCGCACAGTCCGACCTGGCTTCGTACCGATGTAGCCCTGTTGTATGTGGCTGCAAGCGTAAGCCTGCTGCTTGAAGCCCTGACCCTCGACCAGGAACTTCCGTTCTATCTCTTGTGCCATCGTTTTCCTTTAGCCGACCATCGACAGCAGGATGGTCAGGACTACACCCAGCACCACGAGGCCAATGATGATGCCACGAATGACCTTACGGGCCTGTTCTTCCTCCTTGGCAGCGTGCTTGGCAGCCTTTTTCATGCGGTTTTCTTTCTTAATGCTACTCATGATGATATTATAAGATTTAAAGATTTTTGGATTTAATGATCTAATCGGACTGTTCTCCGCCGAACTCCATCAGGTAGGCCTTGATGAAGGCATCGATCTTGCCATCCATCACGCCGCCCACGTCGCTGGTCTGATAGTTGGTGCGGTGGTCTTTCACGCGGCGGTCGTCGAAGACATAGCTGCGAATCTGGCTGCCCCACTCTATCTTCTTCTTACCGGCCTCCACCTTGGCCTGCTCCTGCATACGGTGCTGCAGCTCCTTGTCGTAGAGCATCGAACGCAACAGGCGCAGGGCATTCTCCTTGTTCTTGGGCTGGTCGCGGGTCTCAGTGTTTTCGATAAGTATCTCTTCCTCCTCGCCTGTGTAGGGGTCCTTATATTGGTAGCGCAGGCGCACGCCCGACTCCACCTTGTTCACATTCTGACCACCGGCACCGCTCGAGCGGAACGTGTCCCAAGAGATGCGTGCCTGTTCGATGTTCACCTCTATCGAGTCGTCCACCAAAGGCGTAACGAACACGGAT
>CACZRZ010000100.1 GCA_902783655.1 uncultured Bacteroidales bacterium | reverse complement strand
TTGTCCACGTGGATATAAGCACCTCCGCCAGCCTGGGCTATCTCGCGACACATGTCTTCATTCAACGACGTGCTGGAAGAAGGTCCCTGCCAGTTGCAGTTGGGTCTGACCCAGCTGAACCCCGGTGCTGCCTGGAACACCATGCCTCCTCACACCCATGGTCGTCGCATCGAGGCCTACTACTACTTCAACCTGCCCCAGGACCAGACCATCGCCCACATCATGGGACAGCCTGAGGAGAGCCGCGTAGTGTGGCTCCATAACGAGCAGGCCATCATGTCACCCGAATGGAGCATGCATGCCGCAGCTGGCACCTACTACTACACCTTCATCTGGGGTATGGCCGGTGAGAACCTCTACTACAACGACAAGGACAACATTCCCGTCATTGATATCAAATAAGGGAGCCACTCCCCCACTCCCATGATTGGCGAAAGCATTGCGCTACTCGTAGCAGTACTTTGGACAACAGGTGCCCTTTTCGGCGAATTGGCCAGTAAAAGGCTTGGCGCACTGCCTCTTAATGTCATCCGCATGGTGCTGTCCCTACTCATGTTAGGGACAGCATTATGGTTTTTGGTAGGTCACCCCTACCCTTACCTCGCCGACGGCGAAACTTGGTTGTGGATGACGCTGAGCGGACTGATGGGATTCGGTTTTGGCGACTACTGCCTGTTCAACAGCTACAACCTCATCGGCAGCCGTTTCAGCCAGTTGTTCATGACACTGGCTTCCCCCTTCGCCGCCATCACGGCGTGGCTGATGCTAGGTGAGCAGATGACCCTGCTCGGCATTTTGGGCATGAGTATCACCATCATAGGCATAGGCATGAGCGTACTGAGCAAAGCCCCCACCAAGGAACAGCACCACCTGACTGTGAAACTGCCGGCCAAAGGTGTCGTCTTCGGCATAGGTGCAGCCATTGGCCAGGGCGTAGGGCTGGTGTTGAGCAAGGTCGGACTGGAGCACTACACCGCCACTGCTCCCTTGGAGGAGGTAACGTCCATCTTTGCGTACCCGGTAGGCGGAACCATGATTCGCGCCTTGGCCGGACTTGCCTGCTTCCTCCTGCTGCTCGTCCTGAAGGGCAAGACCCAACGTCTTGTAACGGCTGTCCACGATGGGCGTGGCATGACATTCGCCCTGCTGGCCACATTCCTCGGTCCTGCCCTGGGTGTATCATTGAGCCTGCTGGCCCTGCAATACACCGAAGCTGGTGTGGCACAGACCATCATGTCGCTCGTCCCCATCCTCATCATCTGGCCCTCACGCCTGATTTTCAAGACCAAGGTCACCGCCCTGGAAGTCGTGGGAGCCATCATCGCCGTCCTCGGTGTAACACTTTTCTTTATTTAAATAAAGGTATATGAGCAAAGGAAAATTAGCAAAGTTTGCTGACATGGTCGCCAATCCCCTGGTCATCGAAGCTCCATACAACACCATCCAGGAAGAGACAAGTTTCGAACTCAAAGGCCATTGGCACGAACTCTTCTTCAAGAACTCCAACCCCATCGTGCTGGAACTCGGCTGCGGCCGTGGCGAGTACACCGTGGGGCTGGCCCGCAAGTATGCCGACACAAATTTCATCGGTGTGGACATCAAGGGTGCACGCATGTGGACGGGGGCACAGGAAGCCCAGAAGGAAGGAATGCAGAACGTTGGTTTCCTGCGCACCCACATCGAGTTCATCGATCGTTTCTTTGCTCTCGACGAGGTTTCGGAGATATGGCTCACCTTCTCCGACCCGCAGATGAAGAAGGCCACCAAGCGCCTCACCAGCACCTACTTCCTGGAGCGCTACCGTCGTTTCCTTACGGACGGTGGGCTCATCCATCTGAAGACCGACAGCAGCTTCCTCTTCACCTACACCGAGGAAATGCTGAAGGCCAATCATCTCGTACCCGAATGCAGCACAAGAGACCTATATAAGCCCCTCCCTAACTCCCCCCAAAGGGAGGAGCCGGACGGCAGCGAAGAAGCTCGCAGTATCCAGACTTACTACGAACAAATGTGGCGCGACCGCGGCATTGCCATCAAGTACCTCCGTTTCCGCCTGCCACACGAAGGTCAACTCATTGAACCCGACGTGGAGATTCCCCTCGACGAATACCGCTCCTACAACCGCTCTAAGCGTAGCGGAAGCGAAACGGGACGATAAACACCAATGAAAGGACGTGTTTTTTGAACAAACACGCCCTTTCTTCATAATCATAGTATGCACGCGCACCATGTATCAGGTACGCCCAGATCTTTCTTACGGTGTCACGTATCGCATATATTAATAATCCTCGTCGTCCCAGTAACTGTAGCTGCGTACACGTGCCGGACCGCTGCCTTCAAAGATTTCTTCGTTAAGGCCAACGTTGTTTCTATTTTGGATAACAATGCTACCGCAGATGATGTCCTGATGTAGGATGCACACTACGCGCATTGCGGGTTTCACATATTCTTTCTTCATAACTTCCTACTTTATTACGACCTTGCGGCCACCATTCATGTATATGCCCTTCGTAGTGGGCTTAGCGTCGAGTTTGCGGCCGTTCATGTCGTACCACACATCGCCGGAATTCGTGAAATTCGTAGTTGTTATTCCTGTCTGCTCCTCGCCGCCGAAGTCCAGGTGGAAGGAGCAGGCCATGGCACCGGCGTTCTGTTTGATGTACGGTACCGAGAAGCAGGCACGGAACGAACGGATGTCATGGTCGATGGACGAGTAGTAAAGTGTGTTCGCATCGCCCAGGAACAAGATGCTCTTGTCGTCGGCCGTTACAGGCAGAGGTGAGTAACAGCCCACCATCTGCACCTCCTGCAGTCCATCGTCGGCATCGCTCACCGTGGTCGTAGCCGTGGCATCGATGGTCACGCCACTAAACACGGGCGAGGTGAAGTCGTCACCATCCTCGCTCCATTTCACCAGATACGGCACTCCCGCCGCAATCTCCGTGGCCTCTTTGAATGTCAGGTAAAGCGTACCATCCGTCGGATCAAAACCGTTCTTGCCGTCCGTGTCCAGCTCCATCAGCGTGGCTCCGTTGAAGTCCGTGTGCGCCACAATCTGCGCCTCGCTCAGCGAGAAGGGCAGGCAGATGGTGTTCCACGCACCGTCCTTGTAGAGCGTGCGGCCCGTGAGTACAACATCGCAGTTTGTGTCTTTATACGTTTTCAAGGTCTCCGTGTTGTCGGCATTGTCGTCAAGACTAACGGGAAGAGTGATGATGTAGGGAGCATCATCTATTCCTATTGAGCTGTTATTTTTGAAAATAACGGACGTGGAAGGAGTGTAAGTGAATATGGTTCCACTTGTATAGACCATGAAATAGAGTTGTTGCTCTTCTAAGGTGGTATTGCCATAGACTGTCAGATAAGCAAGTTGGGGATTTGTACCCGAACCGACTATCTTCTTGCCTCGGATAGTCTCCTCACAATAGACAGCCACAACGGCATCGGTGACAACTTGACCATTCTGCACAACCTGGGCAGTAATTGTCATACTTCCCTGATAGAGGCGAAAACTAACTTCGGGGAACGGATCTTCCTGTGCCCGGAGACTGGCACTCCCCACGAGGAGGAGTACCAGCCAGCAATAAATCTTAAACTTTAGTTTCATTTCACAGCTTTCTTTTGTCCGTTGATGATATAAACACCCTTGTTTAATTTGCCATTTGACAATTTGTCATTTGCAATTTTGCGTCCGCTCAAGTCGTAAATGGATTCGCTGCCAGTATCACCGAGAACCTTCCAGATACCGTCTGTATCATCGAACTTGATTAGCATAGGATTCTGAGGTGTACCATAGACAGCATCGGTCTCGTAGGTGAGGGTGAATGGTACATCTATGACTTCATTGTCTAAAGCAATCTTGAATGTCAGTTCACAGGCTTCGTCACCTGGAATGGTGAGATAGGCGATGCCTTCCTCATTCGTTATAGCTGCCGTTCGGCATTCATCGCCGGCAAATACGCCCAGTTCCAAGTTACTCATGGCCAGTCCGTTGTCAACCACTTTCACTGCCATGATGGCATTATCGGGATATAGACGGAAATTGACGGGTGTGAAGGTCCTGGAGGCTTTAGCAGGCTTCATTCCCCTAACCGGAGATACGGGGTGAGTGCCTGACTGAACGGTTCCAGGATAAATAATCGTCTGATTGCCGGCAGAGCTATATAGCTGATAACCCAATCCAGGTTCCATAATCAACAGAGAACCGCTCCACTCGAAGGAGTCCCAATAAGAGAAACCACGCTGTGCTTTCAGATTATAGCTATTACCCTCCTTCGTCAGGCCTGCAAGGGCATCGCCAACTGAAGCCACCTGGCGGCTATAGTAGCCAATCCAGTTCCAACCCGGGTAAACATTGACTGGCATATTGACGCTACTACCTATTACGCGCAACTTGCAATCGTTCTTCATCTGTACGGCATACATCTCAGCATTCGTCAGATTGTCTGTTAAGTCACCGCCCCACGTGCCGTTAGTGCATGACAGGTATTCAGTTTGGCTCTTAACAGTCAGCACATCGTCGACAACATTCTTGAAGAGCTCTTGCACTGTCATATTGTCGACTGCAACATTGAATGAAATCCAGTTCCAACCAGCCTTCAGCTCTATCTGCTGCTCCATCAGGTTCTGGACATTGCACTGAATGGGACCGGCGTAGGTTCCCAACATATTCTGTGGCGCGAACTCAACAGAATTGTTTGTCCCCCACAGAACCACAGGATAGGTGGTTCCCGTCGAGGCATCGTAAGCACGTAAGGTCACCAGACCGGTATCGTCGCTATTACCATAGATATCCATCGTGACATAAGAGCCACCATAGCGTTCATTGTACTGCGGGTGAGCTATACCACGGCACTCCTCGCCGATGAAGGCAGCCAAAATGTCATCAGGATCCTCACTGGCCAAATTGTCGATATTGAGTTGTCCAATGACATTCATCGACGACTCGAAGTCGTATGGATTGACAGCCCAGTCGGGCAGATTACCTGTCACTTTAATGTTCAGCGTGAGCGGTATGTCGATGTTGTCATTACCTGTCAGATAGACAGTCACCTCATGGCGGCCCAGAGGAGCCGATGGCAAGACGGTGAACTCGATGTCAGTCTTTGACAGCGGGTTGGTCTCACCGTTCTCCACGCTGGCCTCGAGCCATGCAGGCAGGCCGCTCAGTGTCCACATCTGCTGTTGTCCACCCTTGTTCTCAACTGTGGCAGTCAAAGTGCTGGTGGTTTTCTGT
>CACZRZ010000099.1 GCA_902783655.1 uncultured Bacteroidales bacterium | reverse complement strand
GCACCATCACTCCCCTCCCCTGGTTTAATATCGTTTTGAGCAGTGGCTACAGCTGGAACTGTAGTTTTACGGACGCTGGCACCAGCGACCAATCACACACAATACGCAGCGCCACCCAACGCCTTTCCATGAACTTCTATGTCACCAAGCAAATGACCCTAACCGCTGCCATAGAGGACAACTACACGAATCTCACTGCCACCAACCGACACGCTTGGTTTGGCGACATCAAGGCCAAGTACAAGCTGAAGCGCTGTGAACTGGAACTGCAACTGAACAACCTCTTCGACCAGCGGCAGTACACCCGCGTCTCGTACAGTGGCCTCGACATCTACACCAGCACTTCGCAACTGCGGCCCCGCAACATCATCGCAACCGTGAGATTCAAGCTTCTATAACCTGAAACAGGGGCCTGCCAACCGGCAAACCCCTGTTTCGGATTTATTGAGCTTACTCACAGCTCTCACTTAACCACAACTCTGAACTATGTTCTAAGTTGTTCACGTTCGGCTGTGATTAAGCAAGCTTCTTCACAGCTCTCACTTAACCACAACTTTAACACCATTGACGATGTAGATGCCCTTCTGGCGGAGGCTGCGGAGATTGCCGCGTCCGACATAGCGTCCGTCGAGCGTGTAGATGTTGCCAGTGGTGGCAACCTTCTGCAGGGTCTCCTGGATGCCGTCCTCGATGTTTGCGTCAATCGTGTAGGTGACGGCAAGCTTGTCGTTGAAGGCTTCCTCGCCGTTGACGATGTAGGCAGACATGTCGTTGATGCTGGCACTTGGGCTCTTGGTGACGCCGAAGCGGTTGCTGGAGTTGATGATGACGCCCTTGCCTACGGTCTTCTTGTAGAAGGTACCGCGCAGGATGTCGCCGTCGAGCGGCTGGGCAACGATGTCGTAGCCATGCACGAAGTCGAGAACTTCGGGCTCAGCCTCTTCACCTTCGGCCAGTTCGACACTCTCCGTGATGAAGATGAAGGGACGGCCGGCAGCGGCTTCCTGGATGGGCATGAGGGTCAGGCTGATGCCTTCCTCGGTCTGGGTGGCAGCGCTGACGCCGTACATGCCCTCCTCACCCTTGACGGTGACGGGGAGACAGTAGGTGGTGACGGTGCCCGGATTGGCACTGATCTTGAATGCGGTGCCGTCGTAGTCGGCGGCTACATCCTCAACTTCCTCTACGAAGAAGCATCCGCGGCGGCCGTCGGTGTCGCCCCATCCGCCGTAGGCCTCCAGGATGTTATAGTTGCGGGCTGCATGGAGTGCGTCGAGTCCTGTGCCTTCAAGGTTCTTGATGGGGAAGTAGTTCTGACCCCAGCCGGCAATGCCCTGTGTGAAGAGCGAGGGCGATGCGTGGAGACGGATGAAGCTGCTGTCGCCGGAACGGAGCAGGAACAGGCCGGTGGCCTTGTTCTGGATGACGTATGCGCTGTCGCCTACGCTGATGAAGCGGAACAGGGAGAGGTCCTTGTTTTCGATGTCTTCCTCGGAATCCACGAATAGGTAGTTGCCCATGGCCACGTCGTCGACATCGATGACTTCTACGGTGTTGACACCACCTTCGCTGGTGAAGTCGGCTACGACAACATACTTGCCATAGAGGGCTTCGTTGACGAGATAGCCATCGCCGTTGATGTCGTCGTCGTTGCCGGTTGTCGGCCATTCGTGTTCGGCATATTCATCTTCGGAACCGAAGCGGAACCGATACCACTTGCCAGGCTGAACAGGGATGACAGCCTTGTCGAATGCCTCGGCCTGGGCCTGGAGGTCTTCGATGAACTTCTCGCTCTGGGCCTTGGTGTAGCGGCCAGCTGCGTCGTAGTCCTTGGCAGCGGCAACGGTGGCGTCGAGTGCGTCGGCAGTAGAACGGTCGGGCCAGCAGCCGGGATTCTTACCAACGGCCACCTTGGAAGTCTTGTTTTCTACACTGGCGAGCACTTCGCGCAGTTCAGCGGGATCGACAAAGGCATCCTTGAAGGCGTTGTAGGCAGCCGTGAGCTTGTCCACATCGGCCTGAGTGAGTGCCGAGTCGGCGATTTCGGCTTGTTCCTGGATTACATTGTCGAGGTCAACTGCCACCTGTCCCATCATCGAATACTGTGAGTTGGGGTTCTCGCGGTTGGCATAAAGGTTGAGTTCGCTGACATGCCAGTAGGTGCGGGATCCGTAGCTCTTGCCGGTCTGCTCCTCAGAGTAGATGCGGATGATGGTATAGCCCTTCGTGTCGAAGGTGGGTGTGGAGAGGGTTTCGGTGTTGTTGCCAAACGGTGTTTCGCAGGCAAGCAGTTCCTCACATTCCTCCTCGAGGGTGAAGTCTTCGTCGTTGGTACCGCGGATGCTCCACTTGGTGGTGTGGTCGTTGTCGGCATTACGACGGGTGAACTGCATGTTGACAGGATCCGTTACAGGCTCTTCCAGCTTCACTTGGAGATAGTGGTGGCCTTCGAGTTCAGAAGCGGAGCTCCAGATGGAATGCCAGAAGTTGTCGGTCTTTCCGTCAATCAGGTTCTCCAGAGATCCTTCGTTGGGCTCGGTGAACGGGCTGCTGAGCTGGTCGACACTGGTAATCAGGGGCACCTTGGCGACGTCCTTTGCAGCCTCGATGGCCTGCTTGGCCTCATCGTAGAGGGCATGGTATTCTGCTACCCAGTTGTCGCGGTCGCGATAGGGCTGCCAGGCGGCGATGATGGCCTCAGCCTCGCTGTCTTCGATGGGCTCGAATACCCATTCCGAAGCCTTGGGGCCTGCATACTCGTCCCAAGTGCGGCACCAACCTACGAGGAACCCGTTCTTGCCGGTTCCGTCGCTGTGATTGTTCTGGTGCAGATAGAGATAATCGTCGGCTTTCTGTTCAGAGAGGCGGATGTTGACGTAGGAAACACCGTCGAGGGTGCCGGCAGCATCGATGGCCATCAATTTCACAGAGTCGGGTGACATCTCCACGCTGGTGCTGCGCACTACAGGGGTGAAGCGAGTGTTGTACATCATGCCTTCGATGTCGTATTTGCCCTCGCCCATGTTGGTAACCTTGAAGAGCGGACGTATCTTCCAGGTTTCTTCCCTGAAGTCTTCGGGAGTGCCCCAGATGCCCCAGAACTTGCCGTCCTGCTTGTGGCTCATCATATACTTCACACGCTGCTGTTGCTCCGTGATGTCGTTTCCGTCATCGTCCTTGCCTATGACAACGTCGTTGAAGTAGTCCATACCTGTGCGGATGTAGTAGTAACCGGAAGCCAGGCCCACGGTGACCTTGGAGGCAAGAACTGCCTGATAGGCGGCTTCTACGGCATCTATCAGTGCCTGAGCCGATTCCTTGGTCAGGGCTGCGATTTCGTCGTCGGTCATTTCATCGATGTCGAGCGTGAAGACGGCATCCTGGAAGGCCATGACAGCCTCTTCGTCGTACTGACCAGGTTCGTAGCCAGTGGGGAAGGCATCGAACATTTCATAGTACTTGTCGAAGGCTTCGATCAGCATCTTCTGGGCAGCCTCGTTGTCGGAGATCTGCTTCAGGGGGTAGAGCTGGAAGCGGGCAAGATGGAAGTAAACACGGCTGCTGGGGTACTGCACCTCAGAATAGAAACGCAGGTACTTGTAGCCGATGGGGTTGAAGGGTTCGGACACCAGCGTCTCCGTGTTGTTGCCAAACGGAGTGACGATGTAAGCAAGTTCGTCGCACTGGTCCTTCTCGGCATCAGGGTCGTTGGTACCGCGAACGCTCCACTCTGTGGTGTGGTCGTTGCTGGTATTTCGACGTGTGAACACAAACACAATCTGTTCGGGCAACGTCTCGGGGTCAATCATCTCCACTTGGAAGTAGTGGCTGCCCTGCACATCATGAACAGGAAAAGAATGCCACGAAGAGTGCCAGAAGTCCTGAGTGGGATAGCCGTTCTCGCCAGCCTCGCCTACACGTTCGATCAAAGCGTAGAAACTGCCCTCGCGACTGGCATCTACAAACACGTTTCCTTCCTCGTCCTTGTTGAGGAAGTCGGAATACGGACTACTGAACTGCCCAACCTCCTGAATGAGGGGATTGTCGTAGTCGGGTTCGAGGTCAACACTGGTCTGGGCCGACAGATTTGTCAGTCCAAACAGACCTACTAACCATGCAAAAAGAAGGTAGAATTTCTTCATTGCTCTTAGATTTAAGTTAATAATTAAGGTTTCAAAATGTTTCTCTCTTAGTCGTGCCTTAACGGCATTTCATACAGTTGTTCGGGGCAAATTTATAAACTTTGCAGAAAAAAAACAATATTTCATGAAATTTTGTTAACTTTGCTGCATATTTTTTTACGAACAACCCTTGTTACAAGGCCGAAAACATATCTTAACTACACAAAAAACGACAAAATGAAGAAGATTAAATGGTGCATTCCCGCATTGCTGCTATGTCTGAGCTCTTTCGTCCAGGCTCAGGAAGCCCCCAAAGGCCCCGACTTGGAATATGTGTGTGAACTGCGGGTGACCTGCGACCCGGCTATGGTGGTCGGTCACACATCGCACGGCGACCGCATCGTGATACCCATAACGGGCGGAACCTTCGAAGGACCGCTCATGCGTGGCACCGTGCTCAGCGGCGGTGCCGACTATCAGTTGGCAGACCGCGAACACAATCGGACGGAACTGGAGGCCATCTACTGCATCCGGACAGACGACAATGTGCTCATCCACGTTCGCAACAAAGGGCTGCTGTGCATGGGCGAGGAGGGTTTCTACTTCCGCACGGAACCGCATTTCGAGGCTCCCGACGACAGCAAGTACAACTGGCTGAACCGTGCCATCTTCGTCTGCGTTCCCGAGGCGAAACGTGAGTACATTTCACTGAAAGTGTGGAAAGTGAAATAAATTTGCAAAAAAAATGTCGTAAAGCTGTAACTTTCTTCATACCTTGTTCGTCTTCATAAAGAAAACGCATCAAAAACAAGGTATGGACTACAAGTACATCGAACAACTGCTCGACCGGTATTGGGAATGCCAGACGACACTGGAAGAAGAAGCAATTCTTCGCTCCTTCTTTGCTCAGGAGGACATCCCTGCCAGCCTGTTGCCCTATCAGGACCTCTTCATGGCCGAGGAGCAGATGGCACACGAGCACTTGAGCGAGGACTTCGACCAACGGCTGATGGAGCGCATCGGCATGGTTGACAAGAAACCTGCCCCAGAGACACAGGTCATCTCCATTGCTCAGCGACTGGCTCCTCTGTGGCGCGCTGCCGCCATAGTGGCCGTTGTGCTCACCATAGGCATGGCTGCCCAGCAGGGCTTCCAGCACAATGGCGAAGCCCCCCTGGCTCCGCACATGGCATCGGTTTCAAACGGAACAGATTCCATTCAGCTCTTCACCGAGCCACAGCTGTCGCCAAACACAGAGGCTGCCCTGCCAGCCCCTCCTGCCGACAGCCTGACTATCAGCAACCCATGAAACTTTTTCTCTTTCGTTAATTAATAAAACGACCAAATGCTTTTTTAACCACAACAAGGGCCGCCCGCGAGGGTAGCCCTTGTTGTTTAGTACGCCCGGCATGGGCGTACGCTACAGGCGATTTTATGTAGGCATGTAGGCAGTTGGGGAAATTTTGAATAAGATTTTCCCTTTGTCAGCGAAGCAGAGAAAGTCACTTTGTAGCTGAAAACATCACTCGCAAAGCGAGTCAATTCCGCTAATGTTCAGTTCGTGACGTAGTTGAGGCCGGCTGGATTGTTCTCAAAGTCATAGTTGCTGATAATCTCAAGTTTGGAAATACCTGCACGGCGGACATTGGAGCCCTCCGCCGCCCATAAGCCGAACGTCAGCTCTTGCGACTCGCTCAACGTAATGCGGATACCTTTATAATCCATAAAGGGAGCGCCTTTAATGCCCATCTTGAAGCCTTTCACCGCAAACTCCACATTCGTAAACGAATTATCTGCCTCGCCTCTGGCAAAGAAGCAGGCTCCTATCAAGTAGGTACCCGGCTTCAACAAAGCCTTTTGCCCCAACAACAATCCAGGCTTGGCCGGCTTCTCGCTGAGGAATTCCACATAAATGTCGGAGTCACCGCAGCCGTGACCCACATCACTCTTATGGACCAGACGGCAGCAACTTGCATCCTGATCCGTCAGCCAACTCGCTGGCATTGGCGCCTCATGACCTTTCCACCAATCAGCGAACTGTCCGCTTGTCAACGGTTGCCGTTCAGCGTCCACAGCCTGAGCGCTGTCCCTCAGCGCTGCCAGTTCCATGACATCTGCATCAGTCTTTGCTTTTCGTATCTGGAAGAGGCGGAAGTCGTCAGCCTTTGCAAGGGCGTAATATCGGTAATTGCCTTTGGAACGGAAACCGATGCGTACCGAATCGTCCAGGACGACGAAGCGCAAAGCATTGTCTAAAGTGCCTTTCTCTGCTTCGCTGACATCTGAAACAAAATTCTTTACTTTCTTAGAGAATGGCCCTGCATAGATCTCTGCATTGGTGCCGGCACAACCGTCTTTCTTGTCCTCGGCTTGTTCGTAAGCATAACGCGCCGCTTTCAATTCGTCGGGCAGTTGCCAGGCTTTCACCCGTAACTCATATTCTCCGGCAGGCAAGCCATAAACGACTTGATAGACATCAAAGTCCTTCATGTAGTACATCAGTGTGCTGTCTTCAGCCAACGTCACGCCTCCGTGCTCGAAGGTCCAGGCATCCAGCTTGTCCGGGTCAAAACTGGGATTGCACAGCAAATGTGTCATGTCCTTTGTGCCACGAGGCAAACCCTCTTCCAAAGGAGTTCGAAGGAAGATATGCCACAAAGCAAGCCCAAGCACAACGGCAAGCAGGAGCAGACCCCCTGCGCTTATCAAACTTATCGGAACTCTCCGAGTTTCCCGATTATTCTGAGCACTCTGGCTGAGGTTGTCGGGCTGGTACTCCCTCTCTCCAAGGGAGGGTTGGGGAGGGGCCTCTTCCTCTCCAACTTCGTCGTCTTCCATGCCTCTTTCCTTCAGGAAATGTGCATAGTCCTCGCTGCCTACAAAGCGTGCGAGTATGTCGAGTGTGGAGCGACGCGCATTTACAGATTCTCTGTAGCCCCACAGACGCATCAGCGTGTTGGCACTCACCGTTTCGTGCGTCTTTGCCAGAATCTTCTCAGACAGATAGTCGAAGTCCGACCGCACCTTCGGCTTGAAATTCGATTGACGCTCTACTTCCTTACATAATTCTTCGTACTGCATGTCGTATTTTTCATTTTTGCATGCAAAGGTATAAAGAATGACACAACTATGCAACACCTATGGCACACAAACACCCCCAAAAAAGTCCTTTTCAATCAAATGGCACACTTATGGCACACTTATGGCACGCGCCATAGTGTCATATATTACTAAATTTGTAGCCGGAAAAAAACTAATAACCAAAAAACTATTCTTTTCTAACCGATAGCGTTTACTTTTGAGTCTGAAAACATTTAATACTATTATTCATTTATTTAACAAAAGCATCATGAAAAAACAACTTTTCTTAATGCTGGCGTGCTTGATGAGTGCGCTCAGCGGATGGGCACAAGAAGTGGTCATTGACAAAATCTGTTATGTACTTTATGATCATGACGGAAAGACAGAAGCTCGCGCCGAATGGATCGATGGCGATGCTGAAACAGCCAACATTTTGGAACAAATCACTATTGATGGACAGGACTATCCTGTTACACAAATCGCTGAGGGGTTTGGGAGCGATAAACTGGAATCTGTGTTTATCCCCAAAACCATAGGGCCCCACGAAGGCTTTTGGCTTGGGGGAGCTACAAACCTTCACCAAATCATTGTAGATACAGAAAATCCCTGGCTTGATTCCCGCGATAATTGTAACGGCATCATACTTACTGCCGACAATTCACTAGTACGCGCTTGTGACAATTTCGTTTGTCCCTCCACCGTATCCAATGCCCTCTACGCAGCTTATGCATTTTGTCACAATGTATTCATTTCTAAATATATTACTAGTATCAAGCACGATGGATGGATCAATGAATTATTAATGAATGCAACATCCTTGGTTGTGGAGGAGGAGAATCCTCGCTACTATTCCCCTGAGAACAGCATGTGTCTTATAGAAAAAGGCACCAACAAACTTATCATTGCAGGCACAAATGTCACCACAATACCGGAGGAAGTTATGTCAGTCGGCGAGAGTTCATTGAGGAATATCAATGGAACAATCACCTACACTAATGAATATCCTAGATATATGGGAGCAGATAATGCAGGAGGCTTTGACTGTATCTTGAAGGTTCCCGAAGGAACCATTCCAAGTTATCTCTATCAGGGCTGGGACGGCAATAGCTTCAAGCAAATTACCGACGGCACGCACACATATTATGGCAGCAGATTCAATCAAATAGATACATGGTACGCTCCACACATCGAGCCCGTTGATTTCACAGCAGAACAGGCTGGCGAAGAATTTACATTCTCTGTCGTACTTAATGCAGACCAACCCGTGACTGCCTTCCAGTTCGACCTCTACCTGCCCGAAGACATGGAAATGACATTCGACGAGGACGGATATGAAAACATCCTGCTCTCCACGGCACGCACTAACGAGCGTAAGCACACGCTTACGAGCCAAAAAATGCCAGATGGCGCATGGCGCGTAATATGCTATTCAGACAAGAACAGCACCTTCGAGGGCAATGAGGGAGAGGTCTGCACAATCCGCGTGAAGACCAGCGCAGACAAGGCAAATGACGGATATTTCATTACATTCAAAAACATTACCACGACTTACATTGGAGGAGAAGGGAAAGAACAGTCGCAACGCGACGTCATTATTACCCCCATCAACTTCTTCACTCCCAGCTTCCCACCACTTGGCGATGCCAATGGCGACAAGCAGAAGAACGTGACCGACATTACAACAGTCGTCAGCTATATTCTCGGTAACAATCCCGCCAAGTTTATTTTTGTTTTGTCCGATGCATACCGAGACGGTACTATCAACGTGACCGACATCACAGCTATCGTGGATATCATCATGAACGAATCCCAGCCTAACCAAGCGCCAAGACGCAATGCGCGCCGCAACGCAAGGATGCGTGCTGATGAGGAAACCACTACCGCAAGCCTGGAGGTTATTCCCTTTAACATCGCTCCGGGCGAAGAGAAGGAAGTGGAAGTGGTCCTGAACAATCCCGACGATGCATTCACTGGCCTGCAGTTCGACCTTGCTCTGCCTGAAGGCATCAGCCTCGTCGGCGACGAAGACGGATACTTCGTCAGCCTGGGCAGCCGTACCACTTCGCGCAAACACACCATCGAGGCACAACAGAGAGCCGACGGCACCATCCGCGTCATGGCTTACTCTAACCGCAACAGCAACTTCAGCGGCACTGAGGGCGATGTCGTCGTACTGACTCTCAAAGCAGATGACAACCTGGCTGGGGGCGTGTACGACCTGCAACTGAAGGACATCGTACTTTCTCAAGCCAACGGCGACGAAATCAACCAGGTTGAACCTGCCGAATACGAAGGCAGCATCATATCCGGCACTCTGGCCGAGAATTCTGTCATCAAGGGCGATATCACCGCCGAGGCTGCAAATGTCATCTCCGCTGCCGTAACGAAGGACGTTACGCACATCGACCTCACTTTGGCTGTCAAGGTTGCTGACGATGCCATATTCACGACAGCAAACCCCAACACGCTAATCCTGACTTCTGCTGAAACACAGAACACCAGCAAAAACGTCGTTGCAGGTGACATCTGTGCCAACCTGGTACTGAGCGATGCCTCTGCCTTCGCTGCGCCTAAGACTTTCACGGCAAACGAGGTCAGCTTCTCAACAAACGTCAATGAATACAAGACGCTGACACTCCCCTTCAATGCCGATGTCCCGGAAGGATTCTCCGCTTCGAAAGCAACATCTGTGACGGGCACAACCATCAACCTTGAGAGTACATCCACCATCAACGCCAATAGTCCTGTACTGATAGAAGGTGAAGGTCCGCTGGAGCTGAAAGCTGCAAATGCAGTAGTGAAAGCCACTGGCGATGCCGCCCTCACCAATGGCATGCTCACCGGTACCTTCAAGGGCATTCCTGCTCCCGTTGGCACTTATGTCCTGCAAAAGCAAAGCGGCACAACTGGCTTCTACCTCGTAGCAGACGTGCAGCCTACGGTCGGTGCTTTCCGTGCTCACCTGAATGTGCCTAATTCCGATGTCAAGCTGTACACGTTCGGCGATGAAGCAACGGGTATCAGTCTCACTCCCGCTCTTCCCGAAGAAGGTGCTGTATATTATAATGTATCGGGCCAGCGCATGAAGAGGATACAGAAAGGTATCAACATTATCAATGGAAAGAAGATTCTTTATTAAATCAAGGAAAACATGAGAAAATATATCAAGCCATTTGTAAAACTGCTACAGGCAGAAAGTTCAAAAATTATTGCAGTTTCCATCGTTAATAGAAATGCCGACAACTCAGAAGTCCAGGCAAAAGAGTACAACGGCTGGGAAATGTGGGAAAACGAATAACCCGACCACAAACTAACGAACGGGGGGTGCACCGCTGGGTGCATCCCCCGTTCGTTATCTTTAACCCAAACCCAGATAATTGCCATGAATTTCCATTACTTAGTGAGCCTTTAAAATTAGTTGAATATCTACAAGCCAACAATCTAAATGTTGTATATCAGGGCTTGTTCGGGACTTTCACCCTATAGCGTACGCCCATGCTGGGCGTACTAAACAATAAGGGCTACCCTCACGGGCAGCCCTTGTTGTTTATGGCCTGGGTGAGAGCCCGGCTCGAAACGAAAAGAAGCAGGACAACATCCTGCTTCTTAAGCGGAGAGACTGGGATTCGTAATCGGACGCGAAGCTACGCTTGCGTAACAACGTGGAGCAAGAACCCAGGCCTGGGCGAGAACCCGTCACAAAGCAAAAGCAGCAGGGACATCCCTGCTGCTTTGCGGAGAGACTGGGATTCGAACCCAGGGTACAGTCGCCCGTACGCCGCATTTCGAGTGCGGTCCATTCGACCACTCTGGCATCTC
>CACZRZ010000098.1 GCA_902783655.1 uncultured Bacteroidales bacterium | reverse complement strand
TTCAATCCTTCTTAAACGCTTCATCGAGGTTGGGATAGTTCTTCTTCTCTTCGTTGTCCACACGCAGGTACTCCTTCTCCATGAAGTGGAGCATGGAGGCCACAATGCTCGACGGCCACTGGCGCACCATGCGGTTCATCTTCGTAGCGGTGTCGTTGTACACCATTCGCGAGAGGCGCACATTCTCCTCGTACTGCTTCATGCCCTGCATGGCCTCCTGATAGAGGTTGGCAGCCTTCAGGTCGGGATAGGCCTCGCCGATGGCTATCAGCCGGCCCATGACCTGACTGAGTGCCGTTGTCTGTTCGTTGACGGCCTCTGGCGTATTCACCTGCTCGCCCCTGCGCTGTTGGATGACCTCGATGAGCGTTTCCGACTCGTGCTTGGCATACTGGGCAGCCGTCTTCGCCAGCGCCAGCACGGCATCCCAACGGGAGTTCAACTGCACTTCTATCTGACTCAGGGCGTTCTTGCACAGTTCGTCCAGGTTGACCAGCGAGCGCTGGGTGGAAACAAAGTAAGCGATGACCACTACGGCCACAACGATGAGGATAATTGCTGTCATAATACTTAGGTTTTAATGGTTTGCGACTGCTAAGTTACGAAATAATTACGAATCGGGCAATATCTTGCCTCCTTTTTCCACATATCTAATGATGTATGGGCCGATTCTTGGCGTCGCGACGATGATAACCTCAGGTCCTTCCTCTTGACGCACAATTGTCCGTCAAGGGAAACGACGCATGGTTTCGGCTCAAGCGACGCATGCTTTCGCTTGACGGACAATTGTGCGTCAAGAGAAGCCCTATATTGCATCGCGAAGAAAGAAACGTGACAAAATGTTTGGTCATGTGGAGAGAAATGCGTAACTTCGGGCCAACAAATCCGTAAAAGCAATGGCAATACATCACTATGACTACATGATTGTGGCCAATCCCCCCGCCTCGCGCAACGAAGGTTCGCAGGAGTCTGTGGGATACCATGTGAGACCCCTTCCGGCAAGTACCGTCTCGACGGACGAACTGACCGAGTACATGCACCAACTTGAGCCCTCGCTCACGCGAGGCACCTGCATCGCTGCCGTAGGAGCGCTGGCACGCGCCCTGGGCGAACTGATGGCCGACGGACATGCTGTGGACATCAGGGGCATCGGCACCCTGCGGCCCCGTCTGTCGGGCATGGTGACGGAGGAGGCTCGTGGACTGGCGGCACACAATGTGTGCGTATCGGGCACCACCTTCACACCCGACGAAGAACTGCTGCAGCTTGCCAACGAGGGACGCCCCACACTCTGCAGGCGTGGGGTCGGCACCATGCCCGACGACGACGTGCTTCAGTCGTTCCTGCAGGAACATTTTGCCAAGAACGACCGTCTGACTCGCAAGGTCCTGGTGGAACATTTCGGCATCACTCGCGACCAGGCCGTGAAGCTCCTCCACCAACTGGTCGATGAGGGGTGCCTCGTGGCTCGTGGCAGCAGGGCTACGGCGCATTATGTGAAAGGCTAACACATTCCCTTGCAAGGCTGAGGGCGAAACAAGAAAAGCCCGCATCCGTCGTGGATGCGGGCCTTTTTCGTATCGGCTTACGGCTTACTTGCGTGCCGTCTTCTTGCCATTGATAATATAGACGCCACCTTTCTGCATCGTGTTCACTTTCACGCCGTTGAGGTCGTAGCAGGTGCCCTCGGCCTTACTGGTCGGGACAGCCGTAATGGCATCCTCTTCTACCTTCACTGGCACCAGCTCCACCACGTCGCCAGCCTCAGAGGTGGGAATGTGGTAGGTGCCGTCGCTGTTCCTTGTGACCTCAACCTCTGTGCCGTTCACCTTCGCGGCAATGGTCGTCTTGGTGGGCATGAGCCCTACGGTGAGGTTCAGCGGCTGGCCCTGATTGTTCAGGATGCGTGCTGCGACGAAGGCCCCGTCGGCCCATTCCTGGTCGACGGTGAAGTCGCCAACGGCCTTCAGTCCCTTGATGTGGCCGCTTTTCCAGGCTGTGGGCAGGGCAGGCAGCAGGTGAATGTTGCCGTCGTAGCTCTGCAGCAGCATCTCTGCCACACCCGACGTGAAGCCGAAGTTGCCGTCAATCTGGAACGGCGAGTGGGCATCCCAGAGGTTGTAGTAGCAACCGCCCTGGCCCGACATCGCGATGACGTAGCTCTGGCTGTGCTTCAGCATGAGGGCAAACACTTTGCGTGCCTCGTTGCCGTCGAGGGCGCGCGCAAAGAGGTTCACCTTCCAGCCGCCCGACCATCCGGTGACGTCGGTGGCACTGCGCACACGCAGCGAATTGACGGCAGCCTTGTAGAGTTTCTTGCCCTCGGTGTCGCTGGCGAAGGCCGAAACCTGTCCGTAGGGGTAGAGCGCCATGAGGTGGCTCAGGTGGCGATGGCTGGCGGCGTCGCCCTGTGAGTTGAGCGTGAGGTCGGCCCATTCGCGCAGACAGGTCTTTCCGCCATACGCTTCGGTATGCAGCCCACGGTCAAGGACCTCGTAGAAGTCGCGCATCTCCTTCAGGTTGGCCTCGCTGATTGGCGAGTCTTCGCCCAGTATCTCTGCACCCTCTATGACGCTGCGCACCACCTCTGTCGTATTTTGCTGGGCAAAGGCAGTGGAGTGACCGCTGGGTCCATGCTCGGGCGAGTATTCGTCGGCAACGAAGTATGTGCCGTTCGAGGCCTTGGTGCTGATGTCCTTCAGGAACTGGGCAGCCCGCAGCATAGCCGGCAGGGCACGACGCAGGAAGTCGCGGTCGAGTGTGTAGCGGTAGTGCTGCCACAGGTGCGAGCAGTTCCATGCGGCCAGCGTCTTTATCTGGAAGGCCATCCATTGCGATGTGCCGCCGAAGATGTTTGTCTCCGTGGGCACCATCCATCCGCGCGCATTGCTCTTGTAGCGCTGTGCCACACGATGGAAGTTGTAGCTGTCGCCGGCGTTGCTGATGATGTTGTTCAGGAAGGGCATGTGCATTGCGCTGAGGTTGGTTATCTCGGCAGGCCAGTAGTTCATCTGCACATTCACGTCGGTGTGGATGTCGCAGTGCCAGAAGCTGGTGTTCGAGTCGTTGTTCCAGATGCCCTGCAGGTTGGCAGGCGCATTGATGAGCACATTGTTGCAACTGATTTCCAGGTAGCGCCCATACTGGAAATAGAGCTGTTCGAGGAACATTCCGTCGGGCTTGGTGCGATTGCTCGACTTTGCATAGTAGTCAACGAGGTCTTTGGTCGTGAGTGTGCTGGCGGCATCGCCCAGTTGCAGGCTCACACGCCCCATGAGCTCCGAGAACTGGGCCACATGTTCGGCACGCACCTTCTCCCATCCGTCGCTGCAGGCGGCATCGAGCAACTGGCTGTTGGCCGAAGCCACATTCGCGCGCGTTCCTTTAATAAAGGACGGAGTGCTGTCGTCGAAGTTGGTGGCTACGGTCATGAACAGGGTCACCTCGCTGGCTCCGTCCACCTCTATTCCCTTACTCGTCGTGGCGACGTTGCCGCCTGTGGCCACAACGCGCATCTCTGTGCTGTAGCTCACGGTCTTCAGCTTGCCGCCAAACGTGGCCGTGCCCTCAGCGTAGGTCACTGCCGAGGCACCGATGCTGCCGTCGGGCTCGTAGGCAAAGCGCAGATGCAGGCCCTCGTCGCCCTCTGCCTTGTAGTTGCAGGCCAGCACACGATGGGGTGCAGACACCAGATATCGGCGCGAGAAGCGAGTGCCTGCGGCGTTGCTGAAATCGACACCTGCCACACCCTGCTCTATGTCGAGAAAGCGCGTGTAGCCGTTG
>CACZRZ010000097.1 GCA_902783655.1 uncultured Bacteroidales bacterium | reverse complement strand
TAGATGCCATCATGCTTCATGCTCCATTCTGCGTACTCCATTTCCCCGACGCCATCGACGAGAGCATCGCTGACGCGGAATGTCGAACCGTTGTCGGTGGGGCTGGCGCTGCTGTCCCAGAACTGCAGGGGCCCGCTGTTGCCACCGAACTGGTTGATGCATACGTAGTCGGTGCCCGGCTGGCGCAGCACGAAGCCATCGCTGTTGGGCAGGAGGTCCCAGGCATACTCGCCCGGACGCATGACGGCATTGCCTCCATCCGGTGTGAGTGTCTCGTCGAAGCCCGCGGTGCGGTTATAGACCACGACCTGATAGGGATTGCCCCCGAAGGCCCACTGATAGGCGGGCGTAGTGAGGGCATGTTCGTCAACCACACTGGGATAGTAGGGTTCCTCGTCCTGCCGGCCTACATAGTAGTCGCTGCGGATGGTCATGTTGTACCACTGGGCATTGTCCGTCGAGGTGGCGAACTGGAAGGGCCCGTGCCACTTAGCCGTATAGTTGATGGTGAGGTCGCTGTTCACCTTCGAGGGATAGTTGCCTTTCTTCGTCAACGAAACGAAACTGTTGGTCAGCTGCGCAGGAGGTGCCGGCAACTTCTCGCCCTTCGCCACGCGTTCGGTGGCTGTGGCCACAATCTCGTCGTCCCAATAAACCTGGAAGGTGACATCGAAGTAGCGGCGTTCTATGGTGAGCGTTCCGCTGGAGTACGACAGCTCGTAGTTCCAGGCTTCGCCGCCACTGACCGTGATGGGATAGGTGCCCGGAGCGGACGACGAAGTGGCGCTGGTCGTGGCCGTAGGCGGCACGCTGAAGGCTGTGGCCGCTCTGTCGCCGTTGCGGAAGCCCCGATAGGTGAGCGCGAAGTCAGGAACGGCCTCGCCCTCACCAATGGTGACATCCTCAACGCCCACGGTGAGGGGAGCCTTGGTGATGGTGAGCGTTCCGGCAATGCAGGAGAAGCGCGAGTTGGCCACCGTGCCCTGCTCCACCGTGATGGGATAGGTGCCCACGGGTGAAGTGGAAGTGGCTGTGGTGCTGAGCTGCGGTGTGCCGATGAGTTCCTCGCCCTCGGTGGTGAAGGTGAGCTGCGGCACGTCGTCGCCATAGGTCATGGTGAGGTTGTCGGCCATGATGATCACGAACTCATCCAAAGCCTCCCAGACGCGGAAGGTGGAACCATTGTCCACCGGGCTGTTGTGGTCGTTCCAGGTCTGGAGCGGTCCCCAGGCGCCTCCGATTTGGTTCAGGCAGGCATATTCGGTGCCCGGCTGGCGCAATACGAAGCCGTCGCCGTTGGGCAGGAGGTCCCAGGCATATTCGCCCGGACGCATGACACCGTCCGACCCGTCGAGGGCGAGCGTCTCGTCGAAGCCCGCGGTGCGGTTGTACACCAGGACATGGTAGGGATTGCCTCCGAAGGCCCACTGGAACGCGGGCGTCGTAAGTTCCTGCTCATCGGCCACATAGGGCACGTAGGGTTCCTCCTCCTGCCGGCTCACATGGTAGTCGCTGCGGATGGTCATGTTGTACCAATGGGCATTGTCCGCCGAGGTGGAGAACTGGAAGGGGCCCGTCCACAAGACTTCGTAGTCGAGGGTGATGTCGTCGGTGATGGAGAAAGGCAGGTCGTCGGGCTCCTTCAGGCTGACGAAGCTGTTGACGAACTCGTCGGAAGGTTTAGGCGGTGTGGATCCCTTGACCTTGCTGAAGGTTTCCGTAGCAACCACCTTGCCGTTGAACAGGTAGCGGTGGGTTACGGTCACCAGGTCCGACATCGCCAGTTGCAGGGCCTCGGTGGGGTCGAAATCGCCTGCTTCCTCTATCAGCCAGCGGTTGCCGTCGTCGGCTTTGTCCCAACTGTTGATGACGATGCGTTCGCCATTGTTATTGAAGTAGATGGTGCCGCCGTATTCGCTGGGGGCGGACAACATGTAAAGGTACTCTCCGTCGGGGTGCGAGGGGTCGAAGGTGATGGGCGTACCCAGTTCGCTCACCCAGACGCCATCGTCGCGGCAGTTCAGATACTGCTTGGTGACGGGGCTGTAGAGATAGTTCTGTCCATCGATGTGGATAATGGCAAACTGGCGGTCCTCCTCCGGGGCATCGGTGCGTGTCTGTCCGGCATGCAGTCCCGTATGGTCCTCGTTCAGCACCAGCATGCCTCGTCGGCAGGTGAGTGTGTAGAGCCTGTCGTTCTCGAACTCGACGGGTTCGACAGGAATGGGAATGTCGGGCCGTATGCCCTCGAGGATGTCGTCGTAGATGCGCTGTGCGCGTGTCCCGAGCCAGTTGGCAGCCTCCTGTGCCTGCTGCTCATAGTCGGTCCGGTCGCCCCAGCGCTGACGGTTGTCGTTGAACGAGTTGCGGGCAAAGTCGTAGTAGTCCCGGCAGTATTCCATCAGTTCCTCCAGGTCGTTGTCCATGAACTCCTTCCACAGCTCTTGGTACATCTCGTCGATGGGTGCATACTTGAAGCGCAGGTCGCGCACGAACTCGCGCACCTCGAACGCAGGCATGTCGATCCAGTAGTTGCTCTCGGCCTCGTTGACGAAGTAGTTGGAATAGCGCTCGTAGCCGAAGCACCAGTCGAGGTCCCAGACGGGCCCGAAGACGTACTTGCTGGTGTCGTTCTCGAAGCTTTCGCGGTAGCAGAAGGTGCTCTTCGGGTGGTAGAATTCATAGTTCAGCGTCAGTTCGTTCACCATCATGAAGCGCACCAGTTGCTCGATGTCCACGAAGCGCGAGATGTCCTGACTGCGGTTGAGCGTAGCAAGGAAACGGTTGAAGTGTGTCGATATGTCTTCCAGCGTCAGCCGGGTTTCGCCCTCGCTGAAGTCGGGTTCCTTGACGTTGATGGGCAGGTTGTAGGGTGTGGAGCGGAACTTCTGTCCCTCAGGTTCGTCGTAGTACGAGTCCAGTTCGAGCAGGGCTGCCGCGCTCTCGTCGTCGATGTCGATGCTGTTGTTCGAGAATCCTATCTTCTCCGTCAGGTTATAGCTGCCGCGATATTCGCCGTTGAGGTAGATATCGACGGGCATGATGTGGTTGGCAGCGGCGGCCTCCATCAGGCAGGCGGCCTTCATGCCGATGGCGTTCGACATCAGCGAACCGCGCTGCCCGTTAGCCAGCAGCACCCACGACTTGCCCTTCTTCATTCCCAGGGGCTTCACACCCTCCTCAAACTTCAGCCGGTAGGGTTTCTTCTCCCATCCCCAACTGCTGTTGCCGCGACCTTTTATCTGCACGTGGGTGGTCTCCATCGAGGGGAATATGCCGCGCCCGTCGATGGTGATTTCAGCATCCTTGTATTCCGTCTTGCTCGTTATGGGCAGCCCGTCGAAGGTGTTGATGTCGATGCGGGGCACATCGGCACGGTCGGTCAGCCAATCGACATGCACGCGCACCACCCGTCCGTAAGGCTGCATCGAATACGTGCCCTTGGCGTCTGCCACGGGCAGGAGCATGGTGTTGCCCGGTCGGGTGACCACGTAGTAGATGTCCTTGTCGAAGCGCAGGCGCGTCTCCTTGCTCACCTGGAGCCTGCCGTCGACGTACACCTCCACCCCGTTGTCGGGCACCTTGAACGATGGTGTCAGACGCTTGCCGATGGCGGCTATCGTGACGAATACGGTGTCCTCCGTCATCGTGCCCTCTGCGTCGGTAAACAGTTGGTCGTTGAACTTATTGTTGAACTTATACGACTCGAAGGTGGGGAAGTCCGTCGGACGCGTCTCGCTGACCGATGCCACTTCTGCCTGAGCATAGGTGAACGTCTGTCCGATGTTGGTCTGGATGACGAGCTGCCCGTCCTGTTCGGCATAGTTTGTAACGTACTCCAGGGGATAGGCCTCGATGTGCCCGTCGGCGAGGGTCACGTGCAGCGCCTCGGGGAAGGTCAGCGGCGTCGCAGGCTCCGGCTGTGGGTCGGGGCCAGGACCAGGACCGGGACCGGGTTCGTCGCCCTTCTTCTGGAAAACGAAGCGCTCGTTCCAGTTGCGCGAACTGCCGGCATACGTCCCCAGGAGGCCCGCCCCGCTGCGCAGGTTCCAGTAGTAGGCGGTGTCGTAGCAACTCTGTACGCTGATGGTGCCGTCGGCGTTCATCGTCAGGTTCCAGTATTCCGTTCTTTCCTCGGGAGCCTCGTCGGCCAGTGTCATGTATTTGTAGTACTCCTCCACCCTGTCGTAGGTGAAGACCAGCATCTGCCCCGTGGCCTCGTTGCGGAAGGTGTAGCCCGACCGCGTGTTCACCACCTGCCAATAGGCATCCTCCGTCTTCGGCGTGCCGTCGGTCACATAATAGATGTAGGGGTCTGCGTCGTGGTAGGCCCCCAGTCCGAGATAACCGTCCAACGAAGCACAGGAGATATAGTAAACCCCATCCTCAATAAGTGCGTCTGCCGATGCCATCGACAAGCATCCGAAAAGGCTCGCCAGGAGCAAAAATAAGCGTGTTTTCATGATTCTTTTCCATTTTCACGCCGTAAAGTTACGATTTTTTCTACACATTATCCTAACAAAGGATAAAAAATTACGCCTCTCATCAAGCAAAAGCCCATGAGGGAAAAGCCAAATCCATTTGAGCCTTGCCGATACACGACGTTGGGCTTTGCTTGACGCACAATTGTCCGTCAAGGCAAACGACGCGTCGTTGGAGCTCAGACCATACTAGGGTTTCGCTTGACGGACAATTGTGCGTCAAGCGACTTCATCTGTCACAAGTCGGCAAAGTTCGAATGGATTCGGCTCTGCCCTCGCTGCTCCATCGGTTGCACGTCAGGAGAACTGACGAGGATTGAGACAGGAAAATATATGCTTTTCTATGCATTCCTGCTTCAAAATTTGGTTTTTTTCTCTCTTATTCATACTTTTGCATTCAAAAACATGTGTGAATGAAGCAGAGCTTATACATTTTGTTATTATGCACCGGGCTGACCATGATGGCTGGTTGTACGCATTGTAGTGATACGAAGAACGATGAGAACGCAGAAGCAGAGCTGTAAGGAAATAACCAAATTCGCCCATTTCATCGCGATTTCCATGCCCGACAAGTCCTGCCAGACTTTACTTTTTCTCGTTTTGAGACTCTTTTTTCCTGCTGTAGGATTGTTGTTTTCTGAAGAGAGCCTATTTTTGCAGACAAATTCCGACAGACGATGCGCATGGATATGACACTTGTCTTCACCGTTGCGTCAGCCGCTTGAATCAGATAAGTATAACCATATAGTGTAAGTCAAATAAATTACGTGAGTTCGACGATGCGGGAACGAATAAAGATTGTAGCCCTGGTGTTGTTCGCTATGCTGCTTCTGGCAGTGGGCTGCACGGGAAATGGCGGTAAGGGACAAGGCGCTGGGGCTGACAGTATCTATACGTGGGAGAACATTCGACAGTACATGATGGAGGAGCCTGAATATGCACTCGGACTGGTGGACACTGCCGAGATGCGGGGGCTGGCCGACGTGAACCATGCCAACTGGATGCGGGCGCAGATATACTACGAATCACCGAAAGCCGAGGACTTGGACAAGGCACGCGAACTTTGCCTGAAGGTGCTGGAAAACCAGAATCCTGAAGCCGACAGCCGGCAGAAGTTGAAGGCACAGTCGCTGTTGGTGAACATCTGCGCATATCTCCCCGCCACTTATCAGGATGCCGTACGATATGCCATCGAAGGCGCCGAGATGGCCCACCGTGCAGGAAACCCCTTGCAAGAAGCAGGCTTCTATTTTGAGGCAGGCAAGGTGATGGAACAACTACAACAGGGCAGCGGAATCGACTATATGAACCGCTCGTTAGACACCTACCGAGAGGCCGCACGCGACAGCATCCAGCCGCTTTCGACACTCTCCTCCAACCTTGGCAACACGGCACGCATCCTGGCCGGACAGGAGAACTATGCCGCAGCCATCCCCCTGCTTCAAGAAAAACTGCAAGTCGTCAGCCGCATAGAGAACGAAAATCCCAACGCCCCCGCTGGCTGGGCCGACCAACAGCGTGCCTACACCTATCCCGTCCTGGCCTACTGCCAGCAGATGGCGGGCGACAAGGAGGGAGCACGACGCTCGGCAGAGGCTTTCGAGCAGACACAGGCCGCACAGCAGCCCAACAACCAAAAGGACATGCTGAACTATTATGCCTTGGCGGGCAATGCCGGACGCATCCAGCAAATCTACGACCGCTTGGAGCCGTACTATCGGGAGACGCAAGACACCCTTTCAGCGAGTTATGCCGACCTGCTGAGTATCTATGCCATGGGACTGAACAATATCGGCCGCTACCACGAGGCCTATCAGACCCAGACCCGCTATCAGGTCATCAATGACAGTCTGGTTCAGCGCGAACGCCAGCGCGAAACACTTGAACTAGCCCAGCAGATGAAGACACAGGAGAAGGAAATGCAGTTGAAGGACGAAGAGGCCAAGACTACCGCCTATCGCATCCTTGCCTTCTCGCTCGTCGCCATCATGCTCATCATTCTCGTCGCCCTGTGGCGACTGACCATTGCCCATCGCCGCGTGCTCTTCAAGAACCGCGAGCTCTTCGAACTGATTCAGCGTGAACAGCAGCGCGAGGTGCACGACATCCAGCGCTTAGCCCGTCAGCCCGAACAGCAGCGCACGCCCAATGAGCAGCTCTTCCTCCGTCTTGTCGAACTGATGAGAAAGCAGCAGAGCTATACCGACGCCGACCTGAACCGTGAAACGCTCGCCGCCATGCTCGGCACCAACCACCGCTACATCGACGAAGCCATCCGCGAGTGCTCCGACAGTCCGAGCACCAAGGCCTTCATCGACGGCTACCGTGTGGACCATGCTGCCCGCCTGCTCACCAGCACCGACGACCCCATTGCCATCATCGCCGAGATGAGCGGCTTCGCCAACCGCACATCCTTCAACGAGCAGTTCCGCAGCCGCTACAAGATGACCCCGTCGGAGTACCGACAGGCAGCGAAGGTATAAAGCGAAATCCTACAAATCATCGATAAAGTCTAAAGACCAAAAATAAGAAGCAGATGAAAAAGAAATTCAAGATGTCCCAGTTCGGGCCAAATATGATAGGAAAAGGATGGCTCAAGGAACTGTTGCTGACCATCGTCGGCACTGCAATTGGTGTGGGACTGACCTTCTTCGTGAACGACAAGGTGGAGGACTCCCATCAGCGGTCTGCTCAACGCGAAACGGCCATCATGGCAGTGTGCGACATCGATGAGATTGTGCAAGGACTCAAGGACGAGATACAACTGGAGGACAGCCTGTTCCAGGTGACGATGTATGTCTCGACCCATCAGGAACTGATCGACTCGCTGCCGATGGACACACTGGATATGGCTTTTAAGTATCTGTACGACAATCCTACGGTGGTGAAGGAATGGACAGCCAACACGAAGGAGAACGCCTTCAACAGCGGTATCGATGCCCGCATGAACCTGGGCAACAACCAGTTCTACGACAATGTGCAGCAGTGCTACTACGTGCGCCGCTCGCTGATGAAGGTGATGGCAGATGCACCTATGTTCCACCGTCCCTTCAGCAAGGATGCATACGAGGACTTCCTATACGAATTGCCTCCCACCGCTATCGATTACGACGGAATCCCGCACCCTAATGCGCGGCGACTGATGATGAAGCAGGTTTTCGCACACAAATCGACAACGCTCTATATCAAGCGCTATTTCATCCGAAAGGATACCTATAAAAAAGCGGTGTGGAACTTGGAACGCCTGAACCGCGAGAACAAAATGCTGATGGACATCACAGACGAGGATATAGAGACGTACCTCAAGAAATATTCGAATCGTGTGCAGACGCTGGACATTGCCGGCCAGATCATAGGCAAATGGGAGAGTAATCTCGAAACACCGCAGACCTACGTGTTCCAGGAAAATAATATCTTTGAGTTTACAACGCAGATGCCGATAAGTATGCAGATTCAACTCGGAGAGGAAAACATGGAAGTCTTCACGCAGAACATCATTACCGTTCACATGACAGGACGATGGGAACTCCGAGGCGACACGCTCCTGATCGACTACGATGACCAAAAGGCAGAAATCACTGAGTTTGATATCGATACGAGCAATTTCCCGCAGTCGGCCCTCGAGCGTCTGAAAGACAGTCTCGACATCAAGAGAGAGGAGGGAAAGAGTTCTATGCAGGATTACATTAGACAACGGGACATGAAGTCAACACAGATCGTTTCCTTTGACAAGTATGGCAAAACGATGATTTGGATCATGGAAGAAACCACACCTGCAGGAAACAAACAGACAACCTCGAAACAATTAACCAGGAACCCAGAATAAGCAAATCAGGTTCCGCGGTCGCTTCAGCTGTGTACTTTAGTCGTCTTCGCCGAGTTATCGAGTTCTACTCGCTTCGCTCGTCGAAGAAATTCTTCAAATCTTTACAAATCATACAGAATATTTGAACCCAAATCGGCACCCACTCTGACATCTTTGGGAATGGGAAGAAAAGATAACCCCACATAATGCAGAAATCTCCGATTCCATCGGGGATTTCTTTTTTTGCATAATGCGAAAACAGGCTGCACATCGGCAAAAAGGAAGCTCTTTGCATTCGATTTGCACTGTTTTTGCGGAATGCTGACAAAGAGTTGCGGAATGCTGACAAGGCTTTTCGCAACTCGTCGTAACTTTGGAGCCGAAATCTAAACGAAAACGACATTCATGGATACGACAGTTATCATTGCAATCATTATTTCGACCATCGTGGCGATAGCCATCATGGCATTGGTCGTAGTGCTCTTCTACTACCATTGGCGCAACCAGGAGCTACTGGTCAACTTCTCCGCCTTCATCCGCGAGAACCTGCTGCTGAAAGACAAAATAGAAGAGCTGCAGGAGGAGAACGAGGAGCTGAGGACGGCCCAATTAACGTAGCACCATCATCTGTAGTCAACGTATCAACAGAAAAAACAATCAAATAGTATTAATTAACCAACTAAAATAAAAAACTATGAAACGACATTTGATTAACCAATCAAGGGCAGGGACGCACGTCGCGACCTCCCTGTTGGCGAGAGTAGCCGTTGCGCTACTGCTCGCAGTGTTTATGCTACCGCAGCAGGTGGCGGCCGCTGACTCCCGTCAGGACTACGAATCGAATTACATTGGAAAGGATTGGTGGTGGGGCCATACCCCGTGGGACGTTTACGTAACAGTGACCTATTG
>CACZRZ010000096.1 GCA_902783655.1 uncultured Bacteroidales bacterium | reverse complement strand
GCTCACCGCCGACCTCGTGCCCAGCCTGTCGCAGGAGCGGGCGCGGAAGCTGGCCGAGGGGAGGACGCTGCTGCACAACGAGCTGGGCGGGCTGGTGAACACGTTCACCGCCAACGGCAGCACGGCAGTGCCGCCAGGGCAGACGCTGCGCCTGATGCCGCAGTTGCCCGAGGGCGAGGAGGACACGGGGAAGTGGTTGTGGAACACGGGCGAGAGGAGCCGTGAAATCGTCGTCGAGTCGAATCGTAACTACATCTATCGTGTGACCTATACCAACGCCAGGGGCATCGAGAGCCAACTGTGTTTCTCCATAGCCGTAGCAGAAGAGACCTACGAACCGCCGACCGACCCCACGCTGTACGGCGATGCGAACGGGGACGCCGAGATTAGCGTTTCGGATGTCACGGCCGTTGTAAACATCATCCTCGGACGCGACGACTCGGGGCAATACGACCACCAGGCTGCCGATGCCAATCGCGACGGACAAATCTCCATCGCCGATGTTACGGCCATCGTGAATCTGATTCTCGGCAGGAAAGAGTAGTTTCTCCGTAAGCCTGTTGACCATTCCCTATGTCCTTTCTCTTGACGCACAATTGTCCGTCAAGAGAAAGGACACGTCGTTTCGGCTCCAACGACACGTCGTTTGCCTTGACGGACAATTGTGCGTCAAGCAAAGCCTTATTTCAGATGATTGCAGGAATGAATAGGTTTCATGCCTTTCCTCGCCTTTCTGGATGTAAAACTCCCCCGTCTTAGATGCTCACGCTCGGATAAAATCAAATAAATTTGTTTTATCTCTCGCTTAATCGTATCTTTGCACTCAAAACGGTGAGAATATGGCAAAAGAGCAGTCACAGATTAGGGAGCGGCAACGGGTGAACCTCAAAGAGCCGCGACGCTATAAGGTCATCATCTACAACGACGACTTCACGACGATGGAGTTTGTGGTGATGATATTGGTACAGGTGTTCCTGAAGAGCGAGGAGGAGGCAGAGGCACTGATGTTGCAGGTGCACCACTCGGACAAGGCCGTGGTGGGCATATACAGCTACGACATTGCCGTGTCCAAGGCTCGCAGGGCTGCGAACATGGCTCGCGAACAGGGATATCCGTTGAGACTGACTGTTGAGCCGGAAGAATAGTTTAGAGAGATTATGGCAGAGATTAAACAGACACTGCGTGCTTCGAGGATGCTGAACAAGGCCTACGAGTGTTGCAAGGAATACAGACACGAATTTGTGATGCCCGAGCATCTGCTGCTGGTGCTGCTGGATGACTTCAACTTCAATGCGGCGCTGAATATCTTCTACAGCCCTTACCAGCTGGAAGAGCGCATCAAGGAGTATCTGGAAGGGGTGGACTCCTTGCCGGAGGGAACGGAATATATGCCGGAGCCGTCGGTACAGATGTCGAAACTGATGGAAATGGCCCTGCAGTCGGTGGCATCGAGCAGTGCCGAAGCCTTGGACATTCCGCATCTTACAAAGGGCATATTGGCACTCCAGGACTCGTGGGCGGCATACTTGTTGAAGGACAGCCTGTATGGCAAGGAGGCCAACTTCATGAGCCAGATGATAAGTTTCTGTGACTTCGACGATAGTTATGGCATAGATGACGACGACGAGGCAGACGTCACATCCGACTCGACGGAGAAGGCTGCCTGGCGACGGTTGGTGACCTGCATGAACGACCTTTACAAGGAGCAGAACCCCCTCATCGGACGGGAGCAGGAACTGCAGAGGACCATCCAGGTGCTGTGCCGCAGGGACAAGAACAATCCGTTGCATGTGGGCGAGCCGGGCGTGGGCAAGACAGCCCTCGTGTGGGGACTGGTGCGGATGATAGAAGAGGGCAGGGTGCCCGACCGTCTGAAGGGATGCCGGGTTTACCAGCTCGACATGGGCACGCTGTTGGCTGGGACACAGTATCGCGGCGACTTCGAGAATCGCATCAAGATGATTATGGACGGCGTGGCTGCGGAGCAGGAAAACCCTGCAGAGCCTAAGCCCAACATCGTGTATATCGACGAGATACACACCCTGGTCGGGGCCGGAGCCACCAGCGACAGTGCCATGGATGCGTCGAACATGCTGAAGCCCTATCTCGAATCTGGTGCCATCCGCTTCATCGGCTCCACGACCTATGAGGAATACAATCGGCACTTCTCGCGTTCGAAGGGCATGATTCGTCGTTTCCAGCAGATTGACATCAGTGAACCAACCATTGATGAAACCAAGAATATCCTGAAACAACTGCAGCCAAGATACGAAGAGTTTCACCATGTCAGGTATGACGACGAAGCCATCGACTTCGCCGTGGAAGCCAGTGCCAAATATGTCAACGACCGGTTCCTGCCCGACAAGGCCATCGACCTCATCGACGAGGCAGGAGCGAGTGCGGAGGTAAGTGAAGAATCAAAAACGGGGAAGGAAGACTGCGCTGCCGCTGTTGTGACCAAGACCGATGTTGCGGATGTGCTGGCGAAGACCTGCAAGGTGGATGCGCTGGCCATGGCCGAGGAGGACGACTATCAGCGGCTGGAAAGTCTGGCGCCAAGGATTCTCTCGCAGATTTATGGTCAGGACGAGGCTGTTCGCCAGGTGGTGGAGGCTGTGCAGATGTCCCGTGCAGGACTGTTGGACGACAACAAACCCCTGGCTTCGCTGCTCTTCGTCGGCCCTACAGGTGTGGGCAAGACCGAGGTGGCGCGAGTGCTGGCCAGGGAACTGGGCATCGAACTGATTCGCTTCGACATGAGCGAATATACAGAGAAACATGCCGTTGCCAAGCTCATCGGTTCGCCTGCGGGATATGTGGGATACGAAGACGGCGGACTGCTGACCGATGCCATCCGCAAGTCGCCCAATGCCGTGCTGCTGCTCGACGAGATAGAGAAGGCCCACCAGGACATCTACAACATCCTGCTGCAGGTGATGGACTATGCCCGGCTGACGGACAACAAGGGCCACAAGGCCGACTTTCGCAACGTGGTGCTCATCATGACCTCGAACGCCGGAGCTCAGTTCGCTTCGCAAAGCATCGGGTTTAACAGTGGTGTGAGCCGCGGCGAGGCGATGATGAAACAGGTGAAGAAAACCTTTAAGCCCGAGTTCCTGAACCGCCTGTCGGGAGCCGTCGTCTTCCGTGACATGGATAAGGAAATGGCGACGCTCATCCTCCAGAAGAAACTGCGCGAACTGGATGCTAAGCTCGAAGCCAAGAGCGTCAGGATGACGCTCACTACGGAGGCTTTCGAACACCTGCTGAAGGAAGGCTTCACGGCGGAGTATGGTGCCAGGGAGATGGATCGCGTCATAGCCCAGCAACTGAAGCCGCTCCTGATGCGGGAGATTCTTTTCGGCTCGCTGAAGGACGGCGGCGAAGTCATCATTGGAATTATCAATTCTCAATTGTCAATTATCAATTAACATGGCCGTTTGGAAATTGGACGACGACTTGTGGTTTCCCAATCCGCGTTTGGGCGAGGAAGACGGTCTGGTGGCTGTTGGCGGCGACCTGTCCGTAGATCGTCTGCTGCTGGCCTATAGCAACGGATTCTTTCCCTGGTACGCCTTCAACATGGAGCACGAGCCACACTGGTATTGTCCCCTCGACCGCTATGTCATCTTTCCCAACGAGATTCACATCAGCCACTCCATGAAACAACTGTTGCGGCAGCATAAATACAGTGTTACCGTCAATCAGGACTTCGAAGGAGTCATCCACGGCTGTTCTGTAGCTCAGGGCCGCAACGAGGAAGGCGGTGCATGGCTTGGGCCGGACATCATCGAGGCCTACACCCGTCTGTACCGCCTTGGCTATGCTGCCAGCGTTGAGGTATGGGAGCCGACGACGGATTTGCAGCAGCGCAGGCTCGTGGGTGGTCTCTATGGTGTGACTTTGTGGAATGCCTTTTTTGGTGAAAGCATGTTCTCGTTGGTCCCCAATGCCTCCAAGCTGGCTCTCATTTATCTGGCTAAGGCTTTGGAGAACATCGGCGGACATTTCATCGACTGCCAGTTCGAGACCCCATTGTTCGTGTCAATGGGTGGGCGGCACATTGCATACGACGAATACATGAGTCTGCTGTCGTCCTCCCCCCATTAGAACCTGCTCGGCGCCTGGCGGTCGGCGACATTTTTCGCGAAAAAGTATGTGGCATCCTTGCGTTACGCATAAAATTTTGTAACTTTGCATCGGATAACGCTTTTAATCAAATCAATGCCATGAGAAGACTACGATTGACATTCGTGTTGGCAATGCTTTCAACTATTGCCGGCATCGTGAAAGGACAGACACTCCCGACATTCAGTAGCGACAGCCACGAAACGTGGTACTACATCCAGTTCAAGAACGGCAATGCCGTGCTTCAAGACAAGGGCGAGTGGAAGGCCGTCCAGACGGCTGCCCTCAGCCTGACGGGCAGCGACCAACTGTGGAAACTGGTGGGCACGAAGGACAACTGCGAGATTGTGGGCCGTAGCGGGCGACACCTCTACTACAATGGTAGCCGCTTTGCCACGGACGATGGCATCAGCAAGCGGGGCGAGATGAAACTCATCAGCACCACCAATGGAACCTATGCTCCGGCTTGGGAGATTCAGGCCAGCAACACCGGCGGCAACAGCATGAACCAGTGGGGCGGAGCTGGAGCCGGCAAGGAGCTCGGCGCATGGACCGCCGGAGACAACAACAATCCGCTCGTCTTCATCGAGGCTCCCATGTTCAGCACCGATGAACTGGAAAAATGGTATATCATACAGTTCTGTAACGGCAACGGAGCCCTGCAGGACAAGGGCGAGGGGCAGAAGGTGGTCACTGCAGCGCGTAGTTTCCTTGACCAGTCGCAGCAATGGAAGTTGGTGGGCAACGCTGGCAATTGCGAGATGGTGAGCCGCGCAGGCCGCCACATCTACTACGACTCGTCGATGTCGCGCTACGCTGCTTCGGAGAGCCAGACGGGCAGTCTATGCCTGATTCCGACTGCCAACAAAACATACGCTCCGGCATGGGAGATACAATCGACATCCATCAGCGGAAAGAGCATGAACCAGTGGGCAGGGGCAGGAACCGGCAAGGAAATCGGTTCGTGGAACGCCGGAGACAACAACAATCCGTTGATGCTCGTGGAAATACCGGAACCCGATCTGCCCGTCTTCAGCACCGAGGACAACGAGGTGTGGTATCTCATACAGTTCAGCAACGGCAATGCCGTGATTCAGGACATGGGCGAAGGTCAGACGCTGATGACCGGTGGTGTCACGAAGCGAGGCAGTCAGCTGTGGAAGATAACAGGTACGGAGAACGATTGCGAGATAGTCAACAAGGAAGGTCGCCATATCTACTACGACGCATCGGCGGGCTTCTTCTCCACCTCTGCCTCACAGAGCGGCCACCTCAAGCTCGTGGCCACGAACAATGCCGCATGGTATCCGGCGTGGGAGATTCAGGCCGGCAACACCAGTGGCAAGAGCATGAACCAGTACCAGGGAGCAGGCTCCGGGCGCAAGCTCTCGACATGGAACTTTGGCGACACCAACAATCCGCTGAACTTTGTTGATGCGGCTACCATAGAGACAAGGGAATGGGCCATCAGCCCCGCCGCGAACTGGCTCCCCGAAAATGCCCTGACGCTCTGGTACACCTTCCCCGTCACCAATCAGGACGTAGGCGACCCCTGGATGGAGTATGCCCTGCCTATTGGTAATGGTCAGCTTGGTGGCATGATTTACGGGGGCGTCCTTCACGACCTTGTGCAGGTAAACGAAAAGAGCCTTTGGTCGGGCTCCACTACGAACTACGACCGCGGTGGCGGCTATCAGAACCTCGGTTACATCAAGATCGACGACCTTGGCGAGCACTTTGGCACGGAACCGGACATGGCTGCCAAGGAGTATGCCCGCAGTCTCGACCTCACCAATGCCACAGCCTCTGCCACCTGGCAAAGTCCCGATGGAAAGGTCACTTTCCGTCGCGACTACATCTCGTCCTTCCCCGACCAAGTCCTGGCCATCCACCTTACGGCATCAGAAGGGGGACAAATCAGCCAGCGCTTCTCCCTGCAGGGCACGCACAACGAGACTCCCTCATACACTAACGGAGAGGGCACATACAAAGGAAAGATGGAGGTGGTGAGCTATAATGCCCGCATGAAGGTCATCGCCACCGGAGGTACGATGACGACAGACGAAACCGGCATCAGCGTGGAGGGAGCCGACGAGGTGATGGTGCTCTTTGCGGCTGCCACGGACTACGATGCCACGGGCGCAAGCTACCTTACAGGCATCAGCGCTGAGGCTCTGGCCGCCAAGGTGCAGGCTGTCATCGACGCTGCCGGCGCAAAGGACTGGAGCAGCATCCATTCTGCCCATGTCAGCGACTACAAGCAATACTTCGACCGTTGCCAACTCAGTCTGGACGGGGCTGTTGCAAACATGGCGACGAACAAACTCATCGACAACTATTCCTCCAATCCCGAGGCGGCACGAACCCTCGAACAGCTGTATTTCAGCTATGGCCGCTACATGCTCATCGCCTCCAGCCGGGGCATGGACCTGCCCAACAATCTGCAGGGCATCTGGAACCACAAGAACAATCCGCCATGGTGCTCCGACATCCATGCCAACATCAACATCCAGATGAACTACTGGCCTGCCGAGAATACCGGCCTGCCCGAGATGCATGAGAAATACCTCAACTATCTCTACTACAACGCCCTCGTCAAGCCCATCTGGCACGACTACGCCACAGGCACCGGCACCGATGGCCGCTACCTGCACCACTCCAAAGGCTGGGCCTTCTTCACCGAGAACAATATCTTCGGCTGCAGCAGTACATGGATGGCTGCCAACTATCCCGAAGCTGGAGCATGGAGCGCCGATCACATGTGGCAGCACTATGCCTTCACGCTGGACAGCGACTTCCTGCGCGACAAGGCCCTGCCCGTCATGATTCCCGCTGTGCAGATGTGGATGGAACGCCTCGTCAAGGGCAGCGACGGAAAGTGGGAATGTCCCAACGAATACTCACCTGAGCACGGCCCCACGGAGAATGCTACGGCCCATTCCCAGCAAATCGTCTGGAACCTCTTCGACAAGACCATCAGGGGCATAGACATCGTTGGCACGGCGGCTGCCGGAATCTCCGAAAGCGACTTCGCTGCCATCAAGGAGAAGTTTGCCAGCCTCGACGATGGCCTGCATACGGAGACCTATAATAACGGCGACCGCAATGGCGTCAGCAACGGCGAGGAAATCCTCCGCGAATGGAAGTACACCGACTATGCCACAGCGGCTGCCGGTGAACCCGGTCATCGCCACCTCTCTCACATGATGGCGCTTTATCCCTTTGCCAACCTTCCTGCCGACAACGACTACTATCAGCCTGCCTTGCGCAGCCTCACACTCCGTGGGCTACCCTCTACAGGATGGTCGATGGGTTGGAAAATCAACCTCTGGGCGCGTGCCTTGAACCCGGACAACTGCATGGCCATCATGAAACTCGCCCTTACACACTCCACCAGCTACGGCACCGACCAAAGTCGAGGCGGACTCTACTACAACCTCTTCGACTCGCACGCCCCATTCCAGATTGACGGTAATTTCGGAGTCACCGCAGGCATCGCCGAGATGTTGCTCCAAAGCCATACCGGCACACTGCAGTTGCTCCCCGCCCTGCCGTCGCAGTGGGCGGAAGGCAGCATAAAAGGACTGCGTGGCGTAGGTGCCTTCGCCGTTGACATGGCATGGAGTGCGGGCAAGCTTGCCACCGCCACCGTACACAGCCTCAAGGGTGGCACCTGCACCGTCAGCTATCCAGGTGTGTCGAAAAAGACGGTGAAATCGGGAGGAACTGGTGTCAAGGTCACGGTGCTCGCCGACGACAAGATTTCCTTCGAGACACAGCCAGGCATATCGTACACCATCGACGACAGCGTACTGCCTGGCGACGTCACCAAGGACGGTGACATCAGCATAGCGGATGTTACGGCACTCGTCAACATCATCTTGGGCCGCGACAACGAAGAACCCTACGCCTATGACCACCAGGCTGCCGACGTAAACGGCGACGGAACGATAAGCGTAGCCGACGTTACGACACTCGTCAATATCATTTTGGGCAGAAACTGAAGACCCTGAGCCCCACGGGCGAGGGCCTTCAGCCGTATGTCCGCACTATTGTGCTGTCTGCTTCGGTCTGACGGCAAAGCGCAGTGTGGCCAGCAGCGTAGCCGCCGAGGCCAGTGCCAGCGACAGCCAATAGTCGAGACCCAGGATGGTGGGCGATACGAAGAAGAAGTCCGTCACCACCATTGTCATGAACATGGCAGGCACGAGTGTCATCCAGTAGCACTTCCGTTCCTGACGCAGATAGACGGAGCACATCCACAGGGTGATGGCCGCCATCACCTGTGTGCCCCAGGCTACATACTGCCAAACCGTGCCGAAACCCGACGGATTGCCTATCTGCCAGGCCAACAAGGCTATGCCCACGGCGAAGACGGGCAGCGACAGCAACAGGCGGCTGTGCATGCTGGTTTGTTTCAGGCCGAAGGCTTCGGACAGGATGAGACGCGCCGTTCGGAACGAGCTGCCGCCTGTGGTGATGGGAGCAGCCACGATGCCCAGCAGGGCCAGGATGCTGCCAAACGTGCCCAGCCACGAGGCGCAGACGATGTTCACCACCGTAGGAGCATCGAAGAACTGGATGAGGCTGAGAGCCGTCTGTCCCTCAAACTTGGCAACGACTTCGGGCGAACACACCTCGCGCCAGCCACCGTAGAAAAAGAAGTAGCTGGAGATGGTGGCCCATACGAGGGCCACGATGCCCTCCGTAATCATGGCTCCGTAGAAGATGGCCCGTCCCTGACGTTCCGACTTCATGCAGCGCGCCATCATGGGCGACTGCGTGGCATGGAATCCGCTGACGGCTCCGCAGGCAATGGTCACAAACAGGGCAGGGAAGATGCTTTGCTTCAGTCCCAGACGTTCCTGTCCCCAGTTGCCCAGTCCGTCCCATACTTCGGGCAGAACGGGATGCTTCACGACGAGCGCCACACCCAGAGCCACCACCATGAAGAGCATGCTCATGGCAAACAGCGGATAGACGCGGCCGATGACCTTGTCGATGGGCATCATCGTAGTGGCAATGTAGTAGGCAAAGATAATGAACACCCACATCATGCGGTCGCCCCAGATGCCGCTCAGGATGATGGCCGGACAATAGACGAAGAAGGCTCCCACGAGCACCATCATAAGCATGGTGAAGACAATCAGGAACTTACGTGCCGCAGCGCCCAGGTATCGGCCGGTCAGTTCGGCCAGTCCCTGTCCGTCGTTGCGGAGCGAGAGCATGCCGCTCATGTAGTCATGGACGGCACCGCCGAAGATGCAGCCCAAGACAATCCACAAATAGGCCGAAGGGCCGAACCACATGCCCATGATGGCACCGAAGATGGGTCCTGTGCCGGCAATGTTCAGAAACTGAATCATGAAGATGCGCCATCCGGGCAGCACGATGTAGTCGATGCCGTCCGCCTTGCGGGTAGCCGCTGTCTCTCGGTCGTCGGGTCCAAATACCCGTTCCACAATGCGTCCGTACACCATATAGCCCGCGATGAGGGCCACTAAGCTAATCAAGAATGATACCATATTTATTTATATTTCTTGTGATTACGATAGAACGACTGCATGGAGTCGTATCCCGAACGGCGTGCCACTTCCGTCATGGACAGATTAGGTTGCTGACGGTGTAGCTCGTTGGCATGGGCTATACGCCGACGGTTGACGTAGTCGGCAAACGTGGCACCGATAACCTGATTGAAAGCCAGGGATATGTATTTCACGTTCGTCCCCAGTTTTTCGGCTACATCGCCTACGCGCAGGTCCGGCTTCAAGTAGAATTCCTCCTCCGCCATCAAATGGTCGATTTGAAGAGCCAGCTGTTCCACTTTCGAAGTCATCTCGACCTCCGTCTCCGCAGCCTCAGCCCAGTCGTTACTTTCTTCCACATGCTGTTCGGCCTGGAAGTCGGCGTAGGAGAACATGGACCGGCTGCCG
>CACZRZ010000095.1 GCA_902783655.1 uncultured Bacteroidales bacterium | reverse complement strand
CGTCTCGTTCCAGACGATGTCGGGCGCCCACATGTCGCCGTTCACCCATGTTTCCTTGTTCTCGGCGTACCACGAGCACCATGCCTCAGCATCCACCTGCGGGAAGTCCACCATCTCGCCCTTGTAGTTCTTCGCCTGCTTCACCGCCTGCTCGTTAAAGGCAGTGGCAAAACCGCATCGGGTGCCATTGGGCTTGGCAAATGTCTGGTTCGTGGCGTGCAGGCCGGTGTATGTGACCAGGTCCTGACTCGATGCCACGCCCAGGTGCGAACCCCAGATGTAGAACATACCGTCGTGATAGACCACCGAGGGGTCGTGTATGCTCACGACCGAACCGCTCGACGTTGCAGTCACACGCTTCATTTCGTTCACGGTCAGCTGTGTCTGGGCCACGATGCCCTGCGACATCGTCATGAGGAACATGGCCAATAGGCTCTTCAAGTGCTTCTTCATTGTCTGAATGATATAAATAATAATGTATATAACGGTACAAAAATACGAAGAATTTGCGACATTTGCAAAAGATTTCTGCAAGATTCGCCACACGTTTTTGCAAGGTTTGCCAGACATTTCTGCAAGGCTCGCGTCGGAAAGTTCCGCCATCGGCGATGAACGAACAGCCATCGACGATGGATGTACGGACACCGACGATGAACGTACGGACATCGGCGATGGCGGAACAATGTCTCACGACCTTGTAAAGAAGTTCGCGGATAGTTGTCATTTTAAAAACGCACATTTCTTTGGTATTCCGCCCGATTTGCACTATCTTTGCACGCGAAATCTACGAGCCGATGATAGTTTGTATAGCAGAGAAACCGTCGGTGGGCCGCGACATCGCCCAGGTGCTGGGCGCCACGCAGGCGCACGACGGATATATGGAAGGTAATGGATATCAGGTGACCTGGACGTTCGGCCACCTGTGCGAACTGAAGGAGCCCCACGAGTACTCCCCGCTGTGGAAGACGTGGAGCCTCGCCCAGTTGCCGATGATTCCCCAGCGTTTCGGCATCAAGTTGAAGACCGACAAGGGGGTGGAGAAGCAATTCAATACGATAAAGAAACTCATGCTCGGCGCCGAACGCATCATCAACTGCGGCGATGCCGGCCAGGAGGGTGAACTCATCCAGCGATGGGTCATCCAGATGACGGGCGCCAAGTGTCCCGTGCAGCGATTGTGGATATCGTCGCTGACCGAGGAGGCCATACGCGAGGGCTTCCAGTCACTGAAGGACCAGGCCGACTACCAAAGCCTTTACGAGGCCGGACTCTCCCGTGCCATCGGCGACTGGACCCTGGGCATGAACGCCACACGCCTCTACACCCTGAAGTATCAAAGCCAGCTGGCCCGCGAGAAACAGGTGCTCAGCATCGGCCGTGTGCAGACGCCCACGCTGGCCCTCATCGTGCGCCGTCAGCAGGAGATAGACAACTTCAAGCCCGAGACCTATTGGGTGCTGACCACCCTCTACCGAGGGGCCACGTTTACCGCCGTCATGGAGGAGGGCGACCGGGGTTTCCGCACGAAGGAAGACGGCGAGGCCGCCTTGGCAGCCATCGGTTCGCTGCCCTTCACCATTCTGTCGGTGGAAAAGAAGGCAGGCAAGGAGGCTCCGCCACGATTGTTCGACCTCACCTCGCTCCAGGTGGAGTGCAACAGGCGGTTCGGCTATTCGGCAGACCTGACGCTGCAGCTCATCCAGAGCCTCTATGAGAAGAAGGTGACGACCTATCCCCGTGTGGACACCACCTTCCTCAGCGACGACCTCTATCCCAAGTGCCCCCAGATACTGGCCGGAATAGTGCCATACGCACAGTTCATACAGCCGATAGACACGAGCAAACTGCGCAAGGACAAGAAATACTTCGACAGCTCGAAGGTGACCGACCACCACGCCATCATACCTACCGGGGTGAACCCCGCCTCGGTGGCGATGTCGGACATGGAGAAACGTGTCTTCGACCTCGTTGCACGCCGTTTCATCGGCATCTTCTATCCCGACCTCAAGTTCCAGCAGACCACCGTCCTGGGCGAAGTTCGCAGCGAGGGGCTCCACGTTGCCACCTTCACCGATGCCATACCTTTCCGCGCGAGTGGCAAAGTGATTACGGAACCCGCCTGGCAAGTATTGTGGGCGAAGCGAAAGAGCGACGAACAGGAAACTGCCGACGAGAAAGAGGGGACGGAAGAGGGCACATTGCCTGCCTTCACGAAGGGTGAGTCCGGCCCTCACGAACCCAATCTGGCCGAAAAACAGACCACACCGCCGAAGCCCTACACCGAAGCCACACTGCTGCGTGCAATGGAGACCGCCGGCAAACTGGTGGAGGACGATGAGCTGCGCGACGCACTGAAGGAGAACGGCATCGGACGACCCTCCACACGAGCTGCCATCATCGAGACCCTGTTCAAGCGCAACTACATACGCCGCAACCGCAAGAGCCTGGCTCCCACCGAAACAGGCATACAACTCATCGGCATCATCCAGAACGAACTCCTGAAGAGTGCCGAGCTCACAGGACATTGGGAGCGCAAGCTGCGCCTCATCGAGCATCACCAGTACGAAGCCCGCCAGTTCATCGACGAACTGAAGCAGATGGTCTCCGACCTCGTCCTCTCCGTCATGGCGGACAACAGCCAGCCCAAGATGCCCCAATAATTCGAATGATTCCTTGTCCGTGTCAGCAAAAAACACTACCTTTGCAACGCAAAACGGATATAAAGAAATGAAAAGAATGAAGAAATGGATGATTGCCGCCGTCCTTGTCATCTGCGGCATAGGAGTTGCTCAGGCACAAGTGATGAAACCAGCCGACCTGGAGAAGTATGCCAAGGAGAAATACGGCAGCAAGTGGCTCGAAGCTGCAGCCAACTTGGCCAGCGGACTGGAACTCGACAAAAACGAAAGCCTCACCTACCAGCAGATTATAGAGGCTCCGGGCAAGTCGAAGACACAACTCTATGTGGCGCTGAACTACTGGGCCACAGCCACTTTCAATGACAAACAGGCCATTACGCTGAACGACAAGGAGGCAGGCTGCATCATCATTCAGTCGACTATCGCCAACATTGCTGAACACATCGGTACGATGAATAAGTATTCCGTCAGCATTACGCCTGTTATTCGCCTCGACATCAAGGAGGGCCGTGTGCGCGTCACCTATACCGTACAAAACTATGACCTGCTGAGGGACATCAGCGGCGGATGGCTCAGCCTTGTCGATACCGACAAAAAGACCTTCGGCGATTCGAAGCGCAAGAAGGACGACAAAACCAATGCCTACCTCTACGACGAGCAGTGGGAGATAGCCAAGCACTATCCCTTTGTCGAGAAGGACAACAAGAAGCGGACCTGCGCCAAGGCCCTTGTCATGACCCACGCCTATTCCAACGCCATCATGGACAAGGTGGAGGAGGCTATCAAGAACGGCATTGTCGGCAACGAGGACGACGACTGGTAAATAAAGCGTTTATTTTGGAAGAGTAACCTTGAAGTGGGGGTTCTCAATATGGGCTTGCCGGACTATCTCCTGTAGTTCGGCAAGTTTCTTTGGATACTCGGCAGCCACATTATGGTCTTCGTGGACATCGGTGGCCAGGTCGTAGAGTTCCGAGATGCCCTTCTTGACGATAAGTTTCCAATTAGCCTGCCGGACGGCTATCTGGTTGGTCTCGTTAAACTCCCAGTACAGGTAGTCGTGTTCTTTCTGTTCTGCATCGCGCCCCTCCAATGTGGGCAGGAAGGAGATGCCGTCGAAATAGTCATCTCTGCCCAGCCTCGGGTTGCGGTATTTCTTGACGTAGTTCCGTTCGCCAATGATGTCGCAGAAGGTGGGCATGATGTCATAAAACGCGATGGAATGGTTGTTTTTTACACCTGCGGGAACGTGTCCGGGCCAACGGACAATGAAGGGAATGCGTATGCCACCCTCGTGACACGAGCGTTTCAGACCCTTCAGCACGCCATCGCGGTTGAAGAATGTCGGGTCGGCGCCGCCCTCCTCGTGAGGCCCGTTGTCGCTGGAGAAGATGAGGATGGTGTTCTCGGCCATGCCCTTTCGCTCCAACAGATCCATAATCTCGCCCACATAACAGTCGAGTCGTGTTATCATGGCCGCAAACTGTGCATGAACACCTTCTACGGCGTGGTACCATGAGGCATCCTGCCCCTGGAAGCGCTTGTCCTCGCGGAATTTCTGCTTATAGGCCTGCAACAGGCTGTCGTCTGGCTGCAGCAGTTCTGCATGCGGGATGGTATAGGTAAAGAGACCGTAGAAGGGCTGTCGTCCGTCCTGTCGCTCAATCCATTGCATAGCCTTGCGATGGATAACGTCGGCACTGTACTGGGGCCTGCGGTAATAGTCTTCGCCAAAGAACTGGTGCCGGATGTTTTCCTCCTGAATGTCACGACTGACACCCCGATCGCCGTCCTGCCGGCTGTATTTGTTCAGGAAGTTGGGGTAATAGGAATGTGCCTGGAACTGACAGATGTAGCCATAAAACTCATCGATGCCCCGCTTGTCGGGTGTTGAGGGACTGCCCTCGTAGCCACCCGCCCATTTACCGAACTGCGCCGTCGTGTAGCCGTTGCGCTTCATGATTTCGGGCAGCACCACGTGGGCCGTGTCCAACGGATGCTGACCGACAACGGCATAGTCCTTGTTCCCGTTGTAGAAGACTTCGCCCGACCAGTATTCCTTGTTGCCCCTGATTTCGCAGTGGCCCGTGTGCTGTCCTGTCATCAGCGAGGCACGGGAGGGAGCCGATACCGGACTGCCGGCGTATGCCTGCATGAACTGCATCCCCTCCCGGGCCATGCGGTCGATGTTGGGAGTGGAGATATACTTCTGTCCGTAACAGGCCAGGTCGCCCCACCCCATGTCGTCGCACAGGATGAAGATAATGTTCGGCCGTTGTGCCTGGGCGCTGGCCATCATTGGCATCAAACCGAAGGCCGAAAATAGGTGACGAAGTTGCATAGTTCAGTCGTTTTTAAGGGTTATCCGTAAGCAAAATTACGAAATAACCATATAAAAGCCAAATATTCCAGCACAATAAATGCGCATCGCCGGCGTTATATATAGAGGACTCACCTCCGACCCCTCTCTTGTAGAGAGGGGCCAGACGTGGGTATAAAGACAGTTATGAAGGCCTACATACATATATATAATAAGGTAAGACAGCAAGTCGCAAAACTGACTGCCGTCCGCTCTACAAGAGAGGGGTTGGGAGTGAGTCCTTTGGTGGTGTGCCTTTTCTTGCTTTTCCTCACGTCCTGCGGAGCCGACCAGAACATCAAGAAGGGCGATGCGTTCTATGCCATCGGCGAATACTACAATGCCGCTGCCGAATACAAGAAAGGCTACAGCCGTACATCGGTGAAGGACAAGGAGAAACGTGGCGAACGGGCCTGGAAGATGGCTGAGTGCTATCGTCGCATCAACTTCACGGCAAAGGCCATCGGTACCTACCAGAATGCCATTCGCTACAAGTATCCCGACTCGATGGCTGTCCTCTACCTGGCACAGATGCAGCACCGCATGGGCGACTACAAAAATGCCGTGAAGAACTATCAGGCTTTCCTGGACAGTGTGCCCGGCGACCAGCGAGCCATCATCGGCATCCAGGGCTGTACGCAAGCTCCCATCTGGAAGAACAAGCCCACCCTGCATACGGTGAAGAAGGAACCTCTCTTCAATTCGCGTCGCTCCGACTTCTCTCCCATGCTCTATGGCGACGAATGGGACCAGCTCATCTTCACCTCCACCCGGCCGCAGGCCAGCGGCAACGACATGAGCGGCATCACGGGCATCAAGGCCGGTGACCTGTTTCTATCCAAAAAGGATGAGAAAGGCAAATGGCAGCAGCCCGAACATATAGAATCGGAGGTGAACAGCGAATATGACGAAGGGGCATGTTGTTTCTCGCCAGACGGCAAGACCATGTACTTCACCCGCTGTGCCCACGATCCGTCCTATCCGCGCTATGCCCAGATATTTACCAGTCAGCGCAGCGATGCCTCGTGGGGAAAGCCCACGTTGCTCGAGATTTCGCACGACACCCTGTCCTCATACGCACATCCGGCGGTCAGCCCCGACGGCAACTGGCTCTACTTTGCCAGCGACATGCCGGGCGGACTGGGCGGAGTGGACATCTGGCGCATTGCCATCACCGACGGCGGACTGGGAGGTGTGGAGAATCTGGGCGAGCCCATCAACACGGAAGGCGATGAGATGTTCCCCGTCTTCCGTCCCAACGGCGAACTCTACTTTTCCTCGAACGGCCACGTCGGCATGGGCGGCCTGGACCTCTTCCGTGCCGAACAGGACACTACAGGCGTGTGGACAATAGAGAACATGCGCTATCCCATGAACTCCTCGGGCGACGACTTCGGCATCACCTTCGAAGGCCTCCACAACCGCGGATTCTTCTCCACCAACCGAGGCGATGCACGAGGCTGGGACCACATCATGTCGTTCGAGTGCCCAGAGGTCCTGCAGACCGTCAAAGGGTGGGTTTACGAGAAGGACGGCTACGAACTGCCTGAGGCTGTGGTCTATATGGTGGGCAACGACGGCACGAACCTAAAGCTTTCCGTTCGCGGCGACGGCTCGTTCGAACAGATTATACAGCCCAACGTCGATTACATCATCCTGGGCACCTGCAAAGGTTATCTCAACCACACCGAGGCACTGCGTGTGGACACCAGCAGCACAAGCCAGGAATACACCCTACAGTTCCCCTTGGCCAACATCTCGGCCCCCGTTCTGGTGCGCAACGTCTTCTATGAGTTCGACTCGGCCGAACTCACGCCCAACAGCACGCAGGCTCTGGACTCGCTGGTAGATTTGCTGGAGGAGAATCCCAACATCACCATTGAACTGGGCAGCCACTGCGACTATCGCGGACCTGATGTCTATAACGAGGGCCTCAGCCAACGTCGTGCCGAGAGCGTGGTCAACTATCTCATCGAACACGGCATCAAGGCCGACCGCCTGACTCCCGTCGGTTATGGCGAAAGCCGTCCGAAGGTCGTGACCCGAAAGATTGCCGAGCAGAACCCGTTCCTGCAGGAAGGCGACACCCTGACCGAGGCCTTCATCCTGCGCATCCCCGAAGAAACCCAGCAGGAAATCTGCAATGCCCTGAACCGCCGCACCGAGTTCCGCGTCCTCCGCACCACCTACGGTCTCTTCGAAGGTTTTCTGAAAAAGGAGGAAGGTGAAGCCGAGGAACCGAAGGAAGCTGAGTCACCCGAAGGAGCCAAAGGAGAATAATCATCTGGGGCTGTGTCAGAATGAAACGACACAGCCTCTTTTTTTATCATTTGCGGTCACGGTCGAACAGGCGTTGCAACAGCTCGCCCTGACGGTTCACTGCCCGTCCGTTAGGTGCAAAGATGGACACCGTGTCTTGCGGGTCGCCCCACTGGTCGGGATAGAGCAGCATGACGCTGGTCTGACTGAAATAACGGTAGATGGTGAGTGGCAGGTTGTCTAACCGCTGCTGGTAGGAGATGGAGCCCTGACGGGCAGTAACAAAAATCACCATGTGGTCGGTGCCGACCTGCGACGAGAGCGACATAATCTGCGACCAGCGGTTCATCTCATGGAACTCCGAGCGCAGATAGTTGTGCTTCTGCCGCATGTAGCCCTGGATGTAGGGCAAAGTATCGGGATGGGCATGGAAGTCGAGATGGCAGTCCAGTTGCTCACCGATACGGCACACGTGCTCCAGCCATTTGTAGAATCCCACTTCGTATTCGGCCTTCTCGGGCACACAAATTATGACTTGGCGAAGGGTATTGGGCGGCACGATGCTGCGCAGGGCCATCACCTCGCGGTGGGTGCTGGCCAACAGGTTGTCGATGACAGTACCGAGCGTCGATTTCGGCATATCCGTCGTGCGGTCGGTCAGGCAGACGATGACCTCACCACATTCATTCTCCACCATCGCATGCAGGATGCCACTGGCAATGTTCGTCGACACACGATTCATCGTCGTCATCGGCACATCGGCGGCGTTGGCCATTTCCTGTGCCTTGTCCAACATACGTTGTCCTTTGCGATGACGATTTTCGCCCATTCCATCGTCAAATATGACATTCAGCCCGATGATACTTTCGGGTATGTAGGGATTGCGGATGAGCATGGCCAACTGCGTCATCGGGGCCACGCCAGACTCCTGGGAATAGGCTATGAGACACTTTCCGTGGAACGAACCCCGGTTCTCCTCGAGCGAAGTCTCGCGCAGGGCCGTCTGCTGGGCTCCGTAACTGGTGGCCAGCGACGAAATGATGCACGAGAACAGGATGAGCATGACCGTTCCGTTGAGCAAGGCATTGTCCATCAGTTCAATGCCAGGCGCTGTACCTATCATGACGATGGCCAAGGCGCCAGCCGCATGGGCATTGGTTAGTCCGAACATGAGCATCCGGCTGTTGCGGTCGCCCCGTGAGGTCAGTCGCATTGCCTCGGCTGCCAGCCACTTCGACAGGGTGGCAGTCGTCACCATCACCACGACCACCCATATCGTCTGCAGATCGCGCACCAGGATCTGTATGTCGATAATCATGCCCACACCTATCAGGAAATAGGGGATGAACAGGACGTTGCCCACGAACTCGATGCGGTTCATTAAGGGCGATGTGCGAGGGATGAGCCGATTGATGACCAAACCGGCCAGGAAGGCGCCAAGCAGCCCCTCCAGACCTGCCAGTTCGGCCAGTGCCGCACTGAGGAAGACGAGCGACAGGATGAAAATGTATTGCAGGACACTGTCGTCGTAGCGGCGCAGGAACCAGCGTCCCAGCCGCGGAAAGACCATAATGACAAAGGCACCATAGAGGGCACACTTTAGCACGAACAAAAGCCAGTAGTGCCAGTCGGCATCGGGCCGCATGCGCCCCACGACTATGGCCACCGTGAGCAGGGCCAGGAAGATGGCGATTGCCGTTGCCACAACGGAGATGACCACCGAGCGGTAGCGCCCCAGACCATAACGGCCCACGATGGGATAGGCCACTAACGTATGGGAACCCAGCACACAGCCCAGGAGGAGCGACGTGCCCGTACCATAGCCCAGCAGATAGTGGGCCGAGGCGACGCCCATCGCCATAGGGATGAGGAAGGTGAGCAGACCGAACTGCAGGCCGCGACGCCCATAGTGCTCCACACTGCCCATGTTCAACTCCAGAGCGGCCAGGAACATGATGTAATAGATGCCCACCTGACCGAACAGCTCAAAGGAGCGGTCGCGGGCAACCAGGTTCAGTCCGTAGGGACCAATCACGACACCCGCCAGCATCAGTGCAATGATGTGCGGTATGCGGACACGGCGCATCAGGAGCGGTGCCAATAATATGATGGAAAGGACCAGAAAGAAGGTCCATGTGGGGTCAGTTATCAGTGGTTCAGTGCCTTTCATGGTGCAAAGATACGGATAATTAATTAAATTGTAAAAAGTAGAAAGTAAAAAAATCACTCCTCACGCATATAATTTAACTGAAATAGCAGGGATTCTCTGCAGCCCTTAATGGAAAAGTGCCGCCATCGCCGATGGATGTACGTTCATCGACGATGGATGTACGGACATCGACGGTGGCTGCACGTTCATCGGCGATGGCGGAACTTTTCCTTATGATGCTTGCAAAAATGTCACAGAATTTTTGTAATTTTGCATCGTTATGGAACGACTTTGGAACAAAAACTACTGCAAGGTGATGGCCGCGAACTTCCTGTTGTTCGCTGCGTTTTATCTGTTTACGCCTCTGTTGCCCATCTACCTGAACGAGCATTTCGGAGCCACAAAGGATGTCATAGGCATGGTACTGTCGGGTTTCTCGCTCACGGCCCTGCTGTGCCGACCCTTCAGCGGCTACTTTGTCGATACGTTCCCCCGCAAGCGAGTCCTGATGGTGTGTTTCCTGTTGTTCTCCGCCTTCTTCGTAGGTTACCTGACGGCAGGCACCCTGCTCCTGTTCGCCCTTGTGCGCACCCTGCATGGCGGGCCTTTCGGGGCGCTGACGGTAGCCAATTCGACGGTGGCCATCGACGTATTGCCCAGCAGCAGGCGCACCGAGGGCATCGGCTATTATGGTCTTTCTAACAACCTGGCAATGGCCCTCGCCCCCACCCTCGGTGTGGGGCTCTACCGCCTGACACACAGCTTCGAGCTGCTTTTCTGGATAGCCCTCCTGATGGCCTGCTTAGGCATGGCGGTCGATGCCACCGTGCATTTGCAGTACAAGCCGACCGTAAAGGACAAGCCCCCTATGTCGCTCGACCGCTTTTTCCTCCTCCGAGGCTGGTTGCTGGGTCTGAACATGGTGGCCTTCGGCTTCTGCTTCGGCGTGCTCAGCAGCTATCTGGCCATCTACGGCAAGGAGGTGATGGGCATCACCAGCGGAACGGGCACCTACTTCATGCTGCTGGCTGGCGGACTGATGCTGTCGCGCATCTTCGGCGCCCGTTCGCTACGCCAGGGACGGCTGACGCACAACGCTGCCGAGGGCATGTGCATCTCGCTCCTTGGCTATACCTTATTTATATTAATGCCCACGCTGGCACAATTGTCCATTGTCAATAATCAATTGTCCATTGCCATAGGCTATTATGGCTCTGCCCTGCTCATCGGCCTGGGCAACGGTCACATGTGGCCCGCCTTCCAGAACATGACCATCTGCGTGGCTCACAACAACCAGCGCGGAACGGCCAACTCTACGCTGCTCATCTCCTGGGACATAGGCATGGGCCTGGGCATGTTGGGCGGAGGTGTCGTATCCGAACTGTTGGGCTACAGCGCAGCCTTCTGGAGCGTGGTTATGGTCAACGTTGCAGGAGTCCTCACCTACTTCCTCTTCACAAAATCGTTCTTCCTCCAGAGAAACCTGAACACGACAGTCCACTGATTGAAGCACATAACACTGCAGGAACAAATGATGGCACATCCTCGTGCCACTTCTGTACGAATCAATTCTCTTCCCTGTAGTAGATTTGGGTGTTGTGAGTGCGCATCACGGTCCACCAGTTGAGGGGGATGGTGAGGCGTGGGGCTTCGGCCGTGTTGAGTTCCAGAATATGCAGAGCGTTGCCACATCCCTCTACATT
>CACZRZ010000094.1 GCA_902783655.1 uncultured Bacteroidales bacterium | reverse complement strand
GTCGACCATCGAGACGGCTCTGTGCGAGGCCTTGCACTACTGTTCGCTGGAGCGCAATGGCGATGTCGTGGAGATGTCGTCGTATGCACCCCTGTTGGCCAAGGACGGCCACACACAGTGGAACCCAGACATGATTTACTTCTCCAACGCCGAGGTCAAGCCCACCGTAGGTTACTACAGCCAGATGATGTGCGGACAGAGTGCGGGCAACGAATATTTGGCGTCCTCCATACGAACCGACAACCGTCAGCGTGGAGTAGGGGAGCGCCTGGCTGTGAGCACAGTACGCAACACCAAGACGGGAAAGACCTACCTGAAGCTGGTGAATGTGCTCAACCACGACGTGGAGGCACACCTCACGCTGAAGGGGCTCCTCCCTGGAGAGAAGACTTGCAAGCGCACGTTGCTGACCGGTGCCTACGACAGCACCACGGCCAAGCCAAAGACCGACGAGGTAAGGATTTCGCCCGACTGCCAGTACGTAATGCCTGCCTATTCCTTTACTTTGATTGAAATCAACTAAACGCCTGTGTAATAATAATATGACAAAGCGCAAAAACATTATCCTCATCACCCTTGCCGCCTGCTTGATTGGTTCCTTCTTGACAGTGTACCACGTATTCTTCAGCAGTTGTGTCCGTGGCGACGACTCCGAGCGTTACCTCTACATCCGTCCCGGTCAGGATATCGACTATATCCGTCAGTCGCTGAGCGAAATGGGCGTACGTACGACAGGCTTCGGCCTGCTTCAGCGTGTGCTGGGCTACGATATTCGTCAGGGGCGCTATGCCATTCGCAAGGGCGACAACATACTCACCGTATTCCGCCGTCTGCGCAACGGGCAGCAGGAGCCCTTGAAGCTCACCATCCCCAGCGTGCGCACGGTTGACCGCCTGGCTGGATACCTCTCGCATCACCTCATGATTGACTCGCTCAACATCGTGGATGCGTTTACCGATTCCACCAATCTTGTCCGCTTCGGAATCACTCCGCCCGACTTGCTAATGGCCGTCTTCCGTCCTGACACCTACGAGGTGTATTGGACCATATCGACCGACGACCTGATTAAACGTATGCAAAACGAGAACATCAAGTTCTGGGATGGTGAGCGTGAAGAGAAGGCTGATGAGATGGGGATGAAACCCGAAGAGGTGGTCATACTGGCCAGCATCATCGACGAGGAAACGGCAAACGATGCGGAGAAGCCCATGGTGGCCGGTATGTATATCAACCGCCTGAGACAGGGTATGCCCCTGCAGGCCGACCCTACGGTGAAGTTTGCCCTGGGCGACTTCTCCCTGCGCCGCATCTATCAGAAACATCTCAGCATCGACAGTCCCTACAACACTTATCGCAATACGGGTCTGCCCCCAGGTCCCATACGCATAGCCTCCGTGGCTGGCATCGATGCCGTGCTCAACTATGTCCACCACGACTACCTCTACATGTGTGCTAAGGAGGACTTCTCGGGCACCCATAACTTCGCTCGCACCTATGCCGAGCACCTCCAGAATGCCCGTCGCTACACACAGGCTCTGAACCAAAGGAACGTGAGGTGATTGACCATTTTGTCATTTACTATTTGTCATTTACTATTTACCATTTAGTATTTGCCATTGAACATTTAACCATTTATTACTTATGAAACGCATAGCACTGCTTACCCTGATTCTTCACGCATCTCTCTTCACGCTTCACGCTCAAAATATCACCCTCGACCTGCGCGACAGCCTCGAGCGGCCCTCGTACTACACCTCCGTCGAGGTGCCCGACGGCAACTACCGTGTCACCGTCACCCTGGGCCACAAGAAACGTGCCGGCAGCACAACCGTGAGGGCCGAAAGCCGACGCCTCTTCATCGAGAACGAAGCCACCAAGAAGGGTGAGACAAAACAGATATCCTTCCTCGTGAACAAGCGCACACCGCGCATCTCCGACAAGGAGCGGGTGAGAATTAAGGAACGCGAGCGCACGAAGCTGAACTGGGACGACCTGCTTACCCTGGAGGTAACAGGCGACCGACAGCTGGTGCAGCAAATCACCATCGAACGCGACACCGTGGCTCCAACCGTCTTCCTCTGTGGCAACTCGACCGTAGTTGACCAGGACGACGAGCCCTGGGCATCGTGGGGACAGATGGTTACCCGATGGTTCACGGACAAGGTTTGCTTCTGCAACTTGGCAGAGAGCGGCGAGACGGCCAGTACGTTCATTGCTGCCGGACGTCTGAAAAAGGGACTGTCGATGATGAAACGCGGCGACTACATCATCATGGAATTCGGACACAACGACCAAAAGCAAAAGGCTCCGGGCTCGGGTGCCTACTACAACTTTGCCACAGCCCTGAAGACCTTTGTCGATGAAGCACGTCAGCGTGGTGCCATGCCCATCTTTGTCACACCCACACAGCGACGCAGTTTTGACAAGGACGGACACATCCGCGAGACCCATGCCGACTATCCCGAGGCGATGGCCTGGGTGGCAGAGCGCGAAAAGTGTCCCCTCATCGACCTCCACCAGATGACACGCCAACTCTTTGAGGCGATGGGCGAAGAAGGTTCGAAGCGTGCCTTTGTCCACTATCCTGCAGGCTCATACCCAGGGCAAACTGCCGCTTTTGCCGACAACACCCACTTCAATCCCTATGGGGCCTACCAGATAGCCAAATGTGTCATCGAGGGTCTGATTGCCAAGGACATCCCCTTCACGCGTTATTTGCGTCCCGAATATCCCCGTGGTTACGACCCTTCGCACCCCGATGCACTCGACACATTCCATTGGACTGACAGTCAGCACATCGACCTTGTGAAGCCCGACGGGAACTGATAATTCGCTTTGCCTTATTTGCGTTTGTAACAACTTTTTTGTATCTTCGCAGCCCGAAAACAATAATATAAGATATAGAGATGAAAAAACTGATTGTATTGGCGCTGGCAGCCTGGTGTGGCGTGGCCGGTGCCGAAGAAACGAGAGTGATGCGTCTGCGCATGACACAGCCCTATGGCACGGAGCGCCCCTTCATGACCGACACGACGGACGTGAACGGCAAGGCTTGGGACTTGGGTAAGACGTTGATGGACAACAGTCTGAGTCCGTTGGCGTGGCGCAGTGGCACAGAGACGGAGGACAGTGTGCTGGCAGCTCCTGCGACAGATGTTGTCCGCCTGGCAGGCTTCACGGTGCAGAACGAGAGTTTTGCCAAACTGAAGGTGAAGGTGGAAGGTCTGAAGGACTTCCAGATCTACGTCGACGGACAGCAGGGTGGGGAACAGAATCTGGTGCCTGGCCGCCACGATGTGGTGGTGAAGATTCATCAAGCCAAAGACGAGACCGACACCCTGCGCGTGAAGGTGGACACCGAACAGAAGGTTGTGGTGAACCCCACGGGCAAGGAGCCTTATACGCTGAAGACCCTGATGTACGGCGAACGCATGTCGGGCGTAAGCATCAGTGCCGACGGACGTTTCCTGACCTTGGACAAGAGCCTGACGCACACCGACGCCAAGAGCGACCGCACAAAGTACCTCATCGACCTGCAGACGGGTCAGCGCAGCGTGGTGTCCGACTTCCGCCAGTGGGCCAGCACAGGACATCGTTACATTGCAGCCCACACACTGGCCAACATGACTACGGAGTACGAGACGGTGGATGCACAGACCATGCAGCGCACGACGCTCTTCACCGACCTGCAAAACCAGTCGGGATACTTCCTGCCTGGCGAACGCCAGATGCTCATCTACAAACAGTCGGAAGGTCCGAAGGAGGATGCCGAGGTGTTCCAGGTGCTCACACCCGACGACCGTCAGCCCGGCTGGCGCAACCGCTCGAACCTGCAGTTGCTGGACATCGCTACGGGCAGCCTGCGCACACTGACGATGGGTCAGCACAGCGTGAGCGGAGCCTTGAGCCCCGACGGACGGCGCATGCTGCTGCACATCTATGAAAACGAAATCACACAGCGTCCCTTCCGATTCATGACGGCTGTCCTGCTCGACCTCGAAACCATGCAGGCCGACACACTCTTTGCCCACGACGGATTTGCAGGACAGGGAAAATGGAGCCCCGATGGTTCGTACGTCGTCTTCGAGGGCAGTCCGGAGGCCTTTAACAGCATCGGCAAGCGTGTGCCCGAGGGCATGACACCCAGCATGGTGGAGAACGACCTTTTCCGCATAGACCTGACCACCAAGAAGATAACTCCACTGACGGCAGACTTCGACCCCAACATCAGTTCGTGGGAGTGGTCCAAGGCCGACGGCATGATTTATGCCCTGTGCGAGAACCGCGACAACCAGGACATCTTCCGCATCCATCCCACGACGGGAAAGTTCGAACGGCTGAAGCTGACGGAACGCTTCGTGCTGCGCTTCGACCTGGCTGAGGAGAAGCCCCTGCTCACCTATTACGGACAGGGACACTCCAACTCGGACCGCCTCTACGTATATGACCTGAAGAAGAACAAGGAAACCCTCGTCGAGGACCTGGATGCCGTACGCATGAAGGACATAGAGTTGGGCGAATTCGGCGACTGGAACTTCCGTGCCGAACGGGGCGACACCATCTACGGACGCTACTATCTGCCCCCTCATTTCGATGCCTCCAAGCAGTACCCCATGCTGGTCTATTATTATGGCGGATGCTCGCCCGTGGGCCGCTATCTCGACAGCTACTATTCGTTCCACGGATGGGCTGCCATGGGCTATGTGGTGTATGTCATCCAACCCTCGGGCTGCACAGGCTTCGGACAGGAGTTCTCGGCTCGCCACGTCAATGCCTACGGTGACTATACTGCCGACGACATCATCCAGGGCACCAAGCAGTTCTGCCGCGAACATCCCTTCGTGAACAAGGATAAGATAGGCTGTCTGGGTGCCTCCTACGGTGGTTTCATGACCCAGTACCTGCAGACGCAGACCGACATCTTTGCCGCTGCCATGAGCCACGCCGGCATCAGCGACCCCACCAGCTACTGGGGCTACGGATACTGGGGCTACTCGTACAGCACCATATCGGCTGCCAACAGCTATCCCTGGAACAACAAGGAACTCTTCACCGACCACTCGCCTCTGACGCTGGCCGACCGCATACACACGCCCATCCTCTTCATGCACGGTTCGGACGACACCAATGTGCCTATCAACGAGAGCATCCAGCTCTTCACGGCCCTGAAGATACTGGGCCGCGAGACGGCATTCGTCACCGTACAGGGACAGAACCACCACATCCTCGACTACTCGAAGCGCATCAAATGGCAGAACACCATCTATGCATGGTTCGAGCGTTGGCTGAAGGACGACCCCACGTGGTGGAACACGATGTATCCGGAGAAGAATCTCTAAAGAGCCCCACCCCCATGCCCCTCCCGAGGGAGGGGAGTATATCTGGTACCACATTCCGGACAACCAATTAGGGGTGAAGTTCAACCGGCAGTACATTATTGGCGACTACATCGTTGATTTCGTCTGCTTGGAATCCATATAATATAATAGTAATTAGTATGATAAATTCTAACAATATAAATGAGCCCACAAACGTAGCTACTCCCCTCCCTCATGAGGAGAAAGGGGGTGGGACCTCCATAGAACCGAAGATAGGCTTCGACGAAATCCGTACCTTGCTCAAGGGACACTGCATCAGCCGCCTGGGTACGGAACGGGTCGATGACATGACATTCCAGACGGATGCCGATACGGTGCGCTACCTGCTGGCACAAGTCGATGAGGTGCGGCAAATACTGGAGACCGACCTGCAACTGCCTGGCGAGGACTTCTTCGATTTGCGTCTGCCCATACGCCGCATCAGGGTGGAGGGCGTGTATCTGGAAGAAGGCGACATGTGGGAGCTGAAGCGTTCGCTCGACACGCTGCACGCATGGCTCGCCGTCATCCGCGCCGAGGACGCACCCTATAAGAACCTGGAACGGCTGGCCGAGGGGGTCTTCTCCTTCCACAGCGTGACGAAACAGATTGAGGCTATCCTGGACAAGTACGGACATGTCAAGGACACGGCCAGTCCCGAGCTGTCGCGTATCCGTCGCGAACTGAGTCGGACGGAGGGCAGTGTGAGCCGTACGCTGAACAGCATCCTGGACAGTGCCAAGCGCGAGGGGCTGATAGAACAGAGCGTCATGCCCACCATCCGCGACGGACGACTGGTGATTCCCGTCGCACCGGCCCTGAAGCGGCGCATTCGCGGCATCGTGCATGGCGAGAGTGCTACGGGCAAGACCATCTTCGTGGAACCCTCAGCCGTCGTGGAGGCCAACAACAACCTGCGCGAACTGGAGGCAGAGGAGAAACGCGAAATCATACGCATCATGCAGGCCTTCACCGACAGCATTCGCCCCAACATCCCCGAACTGATGCGAGCCTACGACTTCCTGGCTGATGTCGAGCTGGCGCTGGCCAAGTATCGGCTGGCCTCACAGATAGGAGCCATCGTGCCCGAGGTGAAACAGTATCCGCTCATCGACTGGACACAGGCCCGTCATCCGCTGCTGGAACTGAAGTTGCGCCGCCACGGCAAGAAAGTGGTGCCCCTCGACATCACCCTCACGCCCAAGGACCGCATACTCATCATCAGCGGCCCCAACGCAGGCGGCAAGAGTGTGTGCCTGAAGACCGTCGGACTGCTCCAGTACATGCTCCAGTGCGGACTGCCCATCCCCCTGGGCGAACATTCGCGCACGGGCATCTTCAACGACATCTTCATCGACATCGGCGACGAGCAGAGCATAGCCGACGACCTCTCGACCTATTCGTCCCACCTGCTGAACATGAAGCAGATGATGAAGGGATGCACCAGTCGCACCCTGCTGCTCATCGACGAGTTTGGCGGCGGCACGGAGCCCACCATCGGCGGTGCTCTGGCAGAGGCCATGCTGGGGAAGTTCGTGGAGCGCGAGAGCTATGGTGTCATCACCACCCACTACCAGAACCTGAAGCACTTTGCCGACAGCCACGAGGGTGTCATCAACGGATCCATGCTCTACGACCGCCAGCAGATGCAGGCCCTCTTCCGCCTGGAGATAGGCCATCCGGGCAGTTCCTTCGCCATAGAGATTGCCCGCAAGATAGGCATACCCGAGGACGTGATAGCCGAGGCATCGGAAATCGTGGGCAAGGACTACATCAATGCCGACAAGTATCTCCTCGACATCGTTCGCGACAAACGCTACTGGGAGGGCAAGCGCCAGACCATACACCAGCGCGAGAAGGACATGGAACGCACCCTGGCCCGATACGAGGAAGAGATAGCCGAACTGCAGCGCCGCCGCAAGGAGATCATCGCCTCTGCCAAACAGCAGGCACAGGACATCCTCAACGAGAGCAACGCCGTGGTGGAGAACACTATACGCGAAATCAAGGAGGCACAGGCCGAGCGCGAACGCACACGCGAGGTGCGCCAGGAACTGGATGCCTTCCGCACCCAACTCTCCAAGGAGGAACAAGAACAGAGCGATGCCATCGACCGCAAGATGCAGCAAATCATTGCCCGCAAGCAACGGCAGGAAGAAAAGAGAAGGAAGAAAGGTAACCAACCCCCCAATCCCCTTCCGAATGAGGGTAGCATAAATGGGTCAAATGTAACCACTCCCTTCCCTCGGGAAGGGCAAGGGGATGGGGCTTTCCTTCCTGGCGACTCCGTACGCATGAAGGGGCAGACCAGCATGGGCGTCATCGAGGAGATAAAGGGCAAGAAGGCCGTCGTCATGTTTGGCCAGATACGCACCACACTGCCCCTGGACATGCTGGAAAGCGGTTCGAAACCCTCGACGCGCAATCCCGAGAAGGACAACCCCAATGCCACCGGCACACCGGCAGGCGGAACACGATACATGATCAGCAAGGCCACCCTGGACCACATGCACCAGACGCAGCTCAACTTCCATCAGGAAATAGACGTGCGTGGCATGCGCGTGGACGAGGCCGTGGAGACAGTCACCCGGTTCATCGACGATGCCACACTCGTGGGAGCTGCACGCATACGCATCCTGCACGGAACAGGAACGGGAGCCCTGCGACAGGTCATCCGTCAGTATCTGCAGTCCATCCCCAACGTCCGTTCGGCACGCGACGAACATGTTCAGTTCGGTGGAGCAGGCATTACGGTGGTGGAGCTGGAGTAATTCAGTTGACCTGAAACAACGCGGACGGAGGGAAGCATCTCAGAATTTCATGACATCGCAGAAGGCATCGTACGACGACTCGATGCGGGCAAGCTGATAGGGCAGGACGTGCAGTGAGAAAGTCCCCTTCACCTCGTCCAGCCCATAGTATGTGCGGAGGAGACTGGCAAGGTTGAATCCCAGTCCGTCGCCTCTCTGTATCAGATAGTTGGCTGTGCGCATGAGCAGCGGGCGGTCGTGTTCGACGTAGCGCAGTGTGCAGAACAGCGCATAGCTGGCAGCCTTCGTGGGCACACGCAGCAACAGGGCCAGGCGGTCGCGACCTTCCTCCAGCCCCAGGTGTTGCATGAGCCATCGGATGTCGTCGGGCAAACGGAGCACAGGCAAGAGCAGCGCAGCCACCTTCTGCCGGTCGATGTCGTTGTCGCGGACCTGGGCCAGGAAGGCTCTCGCCCCCGTCGAACGCAGGTGCAGACTGCCGTCGGCCAGGCGCAGGGCGAGTGGTTTCGTCATCGTCACCAGGAAGGCCTTGGCATCGTGCTTCGTCAGCACCTGCACCAGCATCCACGCCTCGTCCTCCTTCAAGCCGGGCAGGATGCGTTCGCCCAGCAGATAGCCCGCCGTGCGCCTTTGTGCATTGGAGAGGGTGCCGATGTAAGACACGACGCCCTGCCAATCGCTTTGTCCGGCAAGTTGTTGCAGGCGTGCGTATATGGCAGGGTTATAGTGTTTATCCATTTGAGCCTCTTGTCGGATTGACTTTGTCTTTCCGATGCCCTGCCGGGGAGGGGCAGGCCATCAAATCTTTCTAAAAAAGCCGGCCCGAAAGTGAACTTTCGCCGACTTTGTTTACAAATCCTTGAGCCTCTTGTCGGATTCGAACCAACGACCCCGAGATTACAAATCACGTGCTCTGGCCAACTGAGCTAAAGAGGCGG
>CACZRZ010000093.1 GCA_902783655.1 uncultured Bacteroidales bacterium | reverse complement strand
TCCGTTTCTTCAGATTTCCTCGCCGTATCGCTCACGTGTTATCTGTTCCAACGATTTTCCACGTGTGTTTGGACAACCTGCGACACCTACCACCAGGGAAATGGCAAGCAAGACTATCATACACCAGGCAGCTATGGTGAAGCCTTCTCCGTTCTCCCCGTAGATAAGGGTGAAGACGATGCCCCACACAGCCGACAAGCCACGCACGACGAAGAACATCAGTCCCTGGGCTCCGGCACGGAACTTGGCTGGGAACAGTTCGGAGCCCCACAAGGCATAGAAAATCTGCACCGACAGTCCGCCATTGATGCCCCAGAGAATAGAGAATGCCCAAAGGCTGCCCATGCCGTTGACACCAGCAATGATGACAAACCATGTGGCCAATGCGGCCAGAAGGCCCAGCACATAAAACAGTTTATGGGGCAAGCGGTCTATCATGAACGAAAGCACAAAGGTGACACCTACCACGAAAGCCCAGCCGGCACAAGCAAGCATGTTGGCATACTCGTTCGTGACACCACCTGCCGTCTCATAAATGTGGGGCTGGAAGAAGCCCATCACCGAGGCAACAAGATTCCATGTCAGGTAGATGGTTGCCAGGAACAAGGCTGTCTTGACAGCGACACGGTTTTGGAACAGCACCTTGATGTTGTCCATGACACTGGGTTTCTCTTGTTCCTTGCCCGCTGCTTCCTGTTCCTTCGTAAACTCAGCGCTCTCCTGCAACCCACGCTGCAGGTTCCAAGCTATGAATGCCACTACGAAGAGAGAGAAGAAGACCACACGCGAGCTGAAGACGTTTAAGGCTTCGACCGAAAGGTCGTTTCCACCGATGAAATGGGCCAAATTCTCCACCCAGCTGAACAAATATCCGCCTGGAGCGAAGAGCATTCCTAAGAATAGGATGAGCATCGGACCAAAGCCCCACGACATCTGTGAAATGCAGATATTGCGACCACGGTTATTAACCTCGGAGCTCTCAGAAATGTAAGTCCATGAAGCCGGGACGCCGACTCCTACAGAGATTCCCGTGACAAGGAAACCCGCCAGAAGCATGGGAAAGTTTACCGACAGCATCACCAGCAATACACCTGTCATATATACCAACAGATTGTAGGTGAAGATGAACTTACGCCCGTACTTGTCGGCCAGGAAACCACCTATAATAGCTCCCAAGGCGGCTCCTAAGCAGTTAGCGCTAATAAAGTTGAGCCAACCCAAGTGTACCTCGGAAAGCCCCAGATAGTTCTGCCACAGGGTCAGTCCGCTGGCTCCGGCAACAATAGCTCCTGCATCGAGATAATTGGTAAGAGACACCGCGATGGTGCTTTTTAAACTTCCACTTTTAGACATTTTTTCGTTATTACGTTATACCATTATTCCGTTATCTGGGGATTATTATCTGCAAACCACGTCGCACCTGATGTTCAGAATCTTAGCCACCTTCAGGATGGTGTCGATGTGGTGTCCCACGGCGGCAGCCATGTGATGGGTGGGACCAGCCTCACTCCACTTGTTCACGAACTCACGGCAAGGAAGTGAGAACTTCGTGCGCATGTTGGTGTCGCCAAACATGAAAATTGGACCTTCTTCGTTGACACCCTCCGCAGCCACGAACTTGAACACGCCGTTCTTGTCCTGCGTGATGGCCAGATAAGTGACAGGACCCGTAGGAGGATAGAACTGTGTCAGATAGCCACCTCCTGTCTTTCCGTGGAACACGGGCACAATCTTCATCATGGGCTTATGAGCCTGCGAGATGTCGTAGTCGCCGGAACCAGAATGGCCGATGATACAGATGTCCTTCGGGAAGTCGATGCTGTACATCTCGGCCAGCGTGCCCGTACCACTGATGGTCTTCAGGATGCTCATGGCCATTGCCACCTTCATGTCACCCTCAACAGCGCAAGCCGTATGCTGTTTGATGAGCATCGAGAAGGCAGGAATAAGCATAGAATCGAGTTTGCCAGCTACTCCCTGAGCGAAACCAGCATAGTGAGAAGCTATCATGCCCAGTTTCTCATCCTTCACCCACTGTTCGAAAGCTACGACATACTTGGCCATATCCCAGACTTTCTCTATTGTACCACCTCCCTCTATCTCGAAGGTATCCAGGATATCCTGAGCCTTAGCCTTGATGGCAGCCTCATCGGTAATGTTGTCGGCAATTGCCCACATCTGCTCCCAGTCGAATTGCTTGGTATAGACAAACATACGATGATAGAGGTTTGTTTCGTCGATGTATAGATCCATCATGCCCGGATAGGGACGACCAATCTGTGCAATGTTTGTGTCACGAAAGCGACGACGCACCTGGGCGGCACGACACCAGTCTTCGATTTCGTGCTGTACCTCGGGGTCACCACCTTCCACTACACCAGTGATGACAGCCGAACGCTTGCCGGCACGATTGAGGTCAGCCACCATTTCACCAATGGCACCACAGGCATAGAGTTCGCCCAACCATGTTGGTATGTCGGTCTTGGCATAGTCGGGAGCCAACTTCTTCTGTACATTGACGATTACTACAGGCACATCCAAGTCGCGTACAGCCGGCAGCATATTGTAAGAGGTACAATAGGTGAGCATTTGCAGGATGACGAGGTCAACGTCAGCTGCACGGAACTTGTCGCCGGCAGCCATCGACTGCTCCTTGGTGGTTACCATGCCTCCGTCAACAATCTCTATACTGTCGGGCAAGGTTTTCTTAAATGCTTCATATTGGGCCTCAAATTCAGGAACAAGTTGAGGAAACTGGGGAAGATAAGCCTTAAGGGCAATGGAGAACACGCCTACGCGGGCTTTGGTTTCTACTAATGGTTTTGCCATGGTTTTTGTTTTTATTTCGTTATTACGTTATTTCATTATTCCGTTAAAAATTCTATAGGCCTCATCCCACTCTGCTGTATGATGAGGTTCGTAGGTTTTCAGTTCCACGCTGCGAGTGACGATGCGTCGCATGTCGGCCAACGATTCCACACCACCGGCAGCACGTACCTGAACCAATGTATTGCCCAATGCCGTTCCCTCCGATGGACCGGCAATGACGGTAAGACCTGTAGCATCGGCCGTCCATTGCATCAGATGTTTATTGAGCGAACCACCACCGATGACATGGAGGCGTTTAATCTTGAAATCGGCCATTTCATCGAGGATTTCCAATATCTGACGATATCGCAGTGCCAGGCTACGGAAGATGCAGCGTACGTAATCAGCAGGCACCTGGGGCTCGGCCTGCCCTGTACGTTGACAAAACTCGCGTATGGCTGCGGTCATGCTGTCGGGATGAGCAAAGAGCGGATCATCAGGTTGTATGAGTCCATCAAATGTCGATGTATGGCATGTCGCGTTCAATTCGTTTACATCGGCAGGCACGTTCTTGAACTCCTTTCGGCAATTCTCAAAGAGCCACAGTCCGCAAATGTTCTTCAAGAAACGCGTGGTTCCATCCAATCCGCCCTCGTTGGTGAAGTTGTATTCGAAACTCTTTTCGTTGATGATGGCGTGCCGGCTTTCGATGCCCAGCAATGACCACGTGCCGCACGAAAGGTAGGCATACTCCTCGTCCTCTGCTGGAACCGCGGCCACAGCCGAAGCCGTATCGTGTCCGCCCACGCTGACCACAGGCACCGGGCCCACTCCCGTAGCGGTCTGTATCTGCTTGCTCAGTATGCCCGCATGGTGCCCTGGTTGCACCAAAGGACCAAACTTGCAACGGGACATTCCCAACTTACGCAGCAGGGTCTCATCTATGTCACCCGTATTTGGATTCAACATCTGGCTCGTGCTCAGGACGGTGTATTCACATACGGCCTCTCCTGTGAGCATATAAGTCAGTGCATCAGGAATGAACAGTATCTTCTCGGCCTCTTTCAAGGCTACGCATCCGTTTCGCTGCAGAGTTTCCAGTTGGAAGAGCGAATTGAAGGGCATGAACTGTATGCCGGTACGTTCATAAAGTTCGCGGGCCGCCATGTGCTCGGCAAAGAAGCGTTCCACTGCTCCGTCGGTATGACTGTCACGATAGCAATAAGGCAGGCCCAGCAACTGACCGTCCTTGCCGAAGAAAGCGAAATCGCACCCCCAAGTGTCAATGCCGATACTGGTCAGTTGGATGTTTTCCTCCTTAACCTTATGCAGGGCGGTGAGTATTTCGTTGTACAAATGGGGAAGATTCCAGAACAGATGGCCCGAGATGGGAATCTGAGGGTTCTTGAAACGCGTAAACTCACGCATCTCCACACGATGGCCGTCAAAGGCCGACAGGACAGTGCGTCCGCTGGTGGCACCAAGGTCAACAGCCAGGAAATATTTCATGGTATTCATAATTATGCGGTTATCAGTATTTCGGCCAATATGTCGACTCACTAATGGGCCCCCATGAACCACGCACCTTCAGTGTCTTGGCATCCTTGAACGACAGTCTCACCTTGAAGAACTTGCCACGTGTGGGGTCATAAATCCTACCTCCGCTCCACTCGCCTTTGGCTTCGTCGAAAGTCACCTTGTCTATGAGCACGATCTTGTTAATGGGCGTATTGCGCTTCGACTTATCAGGGTTCTTGACGTCCAGACGGATGTTGCCGTTGGCATCCTTCAGTTTATTCACCCATGTGACCTGAGCCATATACCCGTCTCCGTTTTTACGAAACTCCACCTTCGATACTTCGTCGCCCTGAACAGCCTTGTACACGCCCAACAGGTCGTCGGCCTTCGTCTGAGCCTGTACACTGGCCACAGACATCAACATGCCAATGCATGCAATAAGTAACTTTCTCATACGTATTCTCTTTTATAACTTATTTATCTATGTATCTAAGGGCAAAGTTACATATTTTTTTCGTAACTTTGTGCACATAAAACGAAAAATCATGAAAAAAGCAAGTATTGATTGTTTCCTCCCCTATGAAAACGAGGAACAGGCACAACAAACATTAGACCAACTACGGGCCGATGAGAATGTGGCCGCCATCCATCAGCTGACGGAACCACCATTCAGCACCCGCGTGTTGCAAGATATGGCACAAAAGGCAGAAGCACGTTACACCCTGCTCTATACCAAGACATGGCCCCTACAGTTGGGATATCAGGCCCTGACACGCTTGGTGACCATCGCCGATGACAGTGGTGCCTCGCTCGTCTATGCCGACCACTACACCCTGCTGCCTGACGGAAAGCAGGAACGCCGTCCGCTCATCGACTACCAGTTGGGTTCGGTGCGCGACGACTTCGCCATGGGCAGTGTCCTGCTCATCCGTACGGAAAAACTGAAAGCCTACTTCGAGCAACAGGTAATCCATCCCTATCAACATGCCGGACTCTACGACCTGCGCCTGTTCCTATCGCACGAGCAGTTGCCGCTACACGTTTCCGAATACCTGTACACTGAGGTGGAGACCGATACCCGCCTGAGCGGCCAGAAGCAGTTCGACTATGTGGACCCACGCAACCGTGCCCGTCAGGTGGAGATGGAACGGGCCGTCACACGTCACCTGCGCCACATCAATGCCTATATGGCCGCAGGCGAGTACGACCAGATTGTTCTCGACCGTGAACCTATGCCCGTCGAGGCTTCGGTCATCATCCCCGTCCGCAACCGTGTACGCACCATCGAGGATGCCGTCCGCTCGGCTCTCAGCCAGGAGACCACCTTCCCCTTCAACGTCATCGTCATCGACAACCATTCTACCGACGGCACGACGGAATTGCTGATGCAATTAGCAAAGAGCGAAGAGTGGAAAGTGAAGAATATTCACTCTTCACTCATTCACCTCATCCCTTCCCGCAACGACCTGGGCATCGGTGGCTGCTGGAACCTGGCCATACACGACCCACGCTGCGGACGCTTTGCCGTGCAGCTCGACTCCGACGACCTCTACTCGTCACCCCAGACGCTGCAACGCATCGTGGACACCTTCTACGAGGAACGTGCCGCGATGGTCATCGGTTCGTACCGCATGTGCAACTTCCAGCTCGAAACGCTCCCCCCTGGTCTCATCGACCACCGCGAATGGACCGAAGCCAACGGGCGCAACAACGCCCTGCGCATCAACGGGCTGGGTGCTCCGCGCGCATTCTTCACACCCATACTACGCGAGATACAGATTCCGAACACCAGCTATGGTGAGGACTATGCACTGGGACTGATGCTCAGCCGCCGCTACCGCATCGGACGAATTTACGACGAACTGTACCTGTGCCGCCGCTGGGAGGGCAATAGCGACGCAGCACTCTCCACCGAGGCCGTCAACCGCAATAATCTTTACAAAGACAGCCTGCGCACTATGGAAATTCGAGCCCGCCAACAATTGAACAAACTTTGGCAGCACGAAGTAAATTCCGATGAAATCGAAGATTTTCACGCCTCCGAAACGAAAAGCTGGCCGATGGCTGCAGGAAACTATGCCGCACTGGCAGAGGTACAGACAAGGACTTTTGAGGTGAAGAGCGAAGAGTCTTCGTTCGCCCTACATTCCTCACTCTCTCTCACCGTTCAATGGAACCCGAAGCGCATTGTCAGCACAGGAGCCAAGGTTGACGCCAAGACCATTAGCGAGCGACCCTGTTTCCTCTGCAATCACAACCGGCCCAAGGAACAACACTCTCTGCCCACCGAACGGCACTACGAGATACTGCTCAATCCCTACCCCATCCTGCCCGGACACCTGACCATACCCACACGGCGCCATCAGCCGCAGGCCATCTTTGCCCACTTCAACACCCTGCGCCATCTGGCCTGGAACATGCCTAACCATATTGTCTTCTACAACGGACCGGAATGCGGGGCATCGTGTCCCGACCACTGCCATCTGCAAGCCGGGCACCGCGGCCTGCTGCCCATCGAAAAGGAATGGAAGCACTATGAGACCCAACTGGAGAAGCTGTACCCCATCACCACCCAGCAGGAAGCCGAGGTGGAGGAGGCTGGCAACAAGCGTGGTTGCGGACTCTATCTGCTACGCGGATGGGCATGTCCTGTGTTCGTCATCCGCTCTATGCCCACGGCCCCCGACAGTGTACTTTGTCAGCGGCTCTATGAGGCACTGCCCATTCCCGAGGGCTCGCCAGAACCAAGGATGAACATCATCTCATGGCATCAGGAGTGGGGCAACGGGCGCGACGACGAAATCATCACGCTCGTATTCCCACGCAAGAAACACCGTCCCAACTGTTACTACGCCCAGGGTGCAGAGCAAATGCTCATCAGTCCTGGAGCACTGGACATGGGCGGCCTTATCATCACTCCGCGCGAAGAGGACTTCCGCCGCCTGACAGCCGAAAAGGCCATCGACATCCTGCGCGAGGTGACCATGACCGAAGAGGAACTGCTGCCGGTAATGGATAAGATTAAGGGCGAAGAACCAAGGATGAAGGACGAATCGGACGAAGGCGATTCTGACACTTCTCTCTCCGCTCTCCATTCTTCACTCTCCGTTGAGCCGGAAGTTTCCGTTGGAATCATGACCACCGAAGTGCTGAAATTCCGATTAAATGGGGAATTTCGAGCCAAGGGAGCAGTTGTCACAGGCGAACAGGAAGTGACCATCGAAGACGGAGCCCTGAAGTGGAATGGCAATATTTATCACGACCTCACCTTCCGTCCGCAGGGCGACGACAGCACCTTCAGCCTGCACGATGTCACCATCGGGCGCCAGTTCCACTGGGAGCGACAAGAGACACAGACCTTCCGCGGCAAGCTGCAGCTGATGGTGGACGAAAGCAAGATTGTAGCCATCAACCAGTTGCCCGTAGAGACCTATCTGGCGAGTGTCATAAGCAGCGAGATGAAAGCCACCTGCCCATTGGAATTTCTGAAGGCTGCCGCCGTCATCAGCCGTTCATGGCTGTTGGCACAAATGGAAAAGCGCCAGAAGGGTCCCGCCCAGGCATTTTTCCAGTTCAAAAAGACAGACACAGAGCTCATCCGCTGGCACGATCAGGAGGAGCACACCATCTTCGACGTCTGCGCCGACGACCACTGTCAGCGATACCAAGGCATCACCCGGCAGGTGAGCGATGAGGTGCAACGCGCCATCGATGCCACACGCGGACAGGTACTGACCAGCGACGAACAGGTATGCGACACCCGCTTCGGGAAATGCTGCGGCGGCATGACCAACGACTTCGAGAACTGCTGGGAAGACAAGCCGCACTCGTATCTCCATGCTGTCAGCGACCCCTATTGTGACACGCACGACACAGCCCTGCTCGCCACCGTCCTGAACGACTACGACCAGGAGACACCTGACTTCCACGACTGGACAGTTGTCTATACGCAGGAGGAACTGCACGACATCATCACCGAACGTCTGGGACGCGACCTCGGCCCCATACTGCGACTGGAGGACGTGGAACGCGGCCGCAGCGGGCACCTGGTGCGCCTGCGCATCGTGGGCCAGGACGGCGAGTTCACCATCGGCAAGGAACTGGAGATTCGCCGCACCCTAAGCCGCACACACCTGAAATCGTCGAACTTCACCGTCGAATACGATGGACAGGAAATACCACAGCGCTTCGTATTGCACGGCCACGGATGGGGCCACGGGGTGGGTCTGTGCCAGATAGGCGCTGCCGTGATGGCCTCGGAAGGACATCCCTACGACGACATCCTGCACCACTACTACGACGGGGCAGAGATTACAAAGGTGTATGAATAGGATTATTCCCAGGGTGGCCTAAATTGCCCGGACCGTATAGACCGCCTAGTTTATCTATATTATCTAGAACGTATAGATTGCCTAGAACGTCTATGACCGCCGAGGCTTTCCTACCAATCCCACCAGCCCAAGAAGGGCCACGAGCATGGTCTGCAGCGAGTGGACAATGAGCACAAACATGGCACCATTGTTGCCCTCTACGCCGTAGAGCATGAGCACGGTCTTTACGGCGAAGTGCCACGGACCTGCTCCGTTAGGCGTAGGCACGATGACGGCAAACGTCCCCACCACAAAGGCCACCAACGCCACGACTGGGCCCAGTTCGGCCGTAAAGTCGAAGCAATAAAACGTGAGATAGAAGTGGAGATAGTAGGAAACCCATATCCCTACACTGTACAATCCAAACAGACTCCTGCTACGTACCTGACGAATGCTGAGCAAACCGTCCACCAGGTCGCGCAGCACCTGCCGCGAACGGTCGAAGACACGCATGCGGCGCATGAGGAGGTATGCCATGCCCAACACCAGCAAAGCACACAGGGCCGTTACCAGCCAACCAGCCCACGAAAAGTCAAAAAGTAGCGATTCCATCGACAAACCGGTGCGTCGCATGAAGTGGACAAAGACAGGAACCTGGCAGACAACCGTGACCAAAGTAAGCATAAGGATTAGCACCACATCGACGATGCGCTCCGTGACCACCGTACCCAGGGCACGACTCATGCGGGTGCCTTCGTAACGACTGAGATAACCGCAACGGAGCACCTCGCCCACACGGGGCACCACCAGGCTGCTGGCATACGAGAGAAAGACGGCACGAATACAAGAGACACGTCGCGGATGTTCGTCCATGGGGTCGAGCATCTGCCGCCATCGCAATCCGCGGAACACCTGTGCCAATATGCCGAAGGGCATGGACAGGAGCATCCATTCCCAATGCATATCCCGGCGCAGGGCTGACACCACCTCGTCCCATAGGAAACCACGGTACATCCACCACAGTATGGCACCACCGAACACGATGGGCAGCAACACGCGCAACAGTTTATTTACCGTATCCTTCATCTCATTCCCTCCAGTCGTTTCGTCAAAGCCACGAAGTCCTGTACAGACAGTTGCTCGGGGCGCTGATTAAAAAAGGCATCGGAGAGCATGTCGGCAGCCTCGATGCCCAGATCCGACAACAACGGGCGCAGGTTGTTGCGCAGGGTCTTGCGCCGTTGGTTGAAGGTAGTCTTCACCACGCGGCGCAGCAACGATTCGTCGCATCCAAGGTCGGAAACCTTGTTGCGTGTCAACCGGATGACAGCCGACCGAACCTTGGGAGGAGGATTAAAAACGCCCGGTTCCACCGTGAAAAGATACTCCACGTCGTACCACGCCTGTATGAGCACCGACAGTATGCCATACGCCTTCGTACCCGGACGGGCAGCGATGCGCTCCGCCACCTCCTTCTGGACCATTCCCGTAGTGCATGGGATGAAATCCTTGTACTCCAGCATCTTGAAGAATATCTGGCTGGAGATGTTATACGGATAGTTACCCGTCAGCACAAACTGCCGTCCTTCGAACGTGCGGTCGAGGCGCATCGTCAGGAAGTCGTCCTCGATGATGCCTTCCTCCAAGGCGGGGAAATGGTCGCGCAGGTAACGCACCGACTCAAAGTCTATTTCCACCACCTTCAATTCGCGATTCTTACCCGTCAGGAACTGCGTCATCACCCCCATGCCTGGTCCCACCTCCAAGATGGGCACATTGGGGCATGCGTCCACGGTGTCGGCAATGCGTCGCGCAATGCTCAAATCGGTCAGAAAATGCTGACCCAGGAACTTCTTTGGTCTTACCTTTTGCATAACAGGGGGCGAAGTTACTAAAAATCCGTCACATTCGCAAACAAAATCGACCAACAAACACAGACTTGTTGCAAACGACGCGAGGAAAAGTTCCGCCATCGCCGACGGATGTACGGACATCGACGATGAACGTACGGACACCGACGATGGATGTACGTTCATCGGCGATGGCGGAACTTTCCCACACTGGGCTGTCAAAAATCCTTCTTAAAGCTTGAGAAATACCGACCCACACCCTTCATTTTCTTCGCGCACGCGCATTATTAAATAGGTATATGGACTCGACGAACGTTAAATAGAGTCAAAATGTCGGAATCGCGGTCTAATGTCGGCAACGAACTGGAAAAATCTCCATTATATTTTGACAATCACAGAGTTTTTTCCTAAATTTGTCACGCTTTATGCACTTGAAAGAAACTTTTTTATTAACCAAATTACTAACTAAATCCTAAAAGCAATGAAGAAAAAATTACTTTCATTGGTTGCCATGGCCCTCGTAGCCATTGGCATGCAGGCACAGACGTGGACCGCTCCCGTGGCTCCGGATTCTCCCTTTGAGAAGACTGAGTTCGTGGCCGACGGCACCACGCTCTATTACCTCTACAACGTAGGTTGCGGTCAGTTTGTGACCGGCGCCAACAGTTGGAGTACGCAGACCTCACTGACAGCCGACGGCAAACCCGGCTTGGAGCTCGTCATCGAGCCGATCAATGAGGAGGAGGAACCTGATTATGCAGGTTCGTTCAAGGTAAGACTGAACCCCAACAAGGGTCAGTCGGTCAACGGTGCCAGCGGAACCCGCTCATTTACGGGCACCTATCTGTTCCGCGACAGCGAGGAGCACGGCTTCATCGACCGCAACGCACAGGGCAGCTGGTACTGGCTCCTCACCAAGGCAGAAAGTGGCCACTACTACTGGCAGTCGCACCCACTGCAGGGCTTCAACAACGACGGTACTCAGTATGCCGCAGGCAAGGAAGCTGGTGCCCCTGTAGTATACAATGCTACGGCTGAGGACTCCAACATCGAGTGGCAGTTTGTGGCCGTTGAGGGTTACGACCCCAACACAGCAGATGCTCTGGCCGCTGCATTCAAGGTTTACGATGCCCAGAAGACTCTCTACGAACTGGCTGTAGCCATCGAAGAAGAGGGTCTGGAAGTGGACTACGCACAGTACACCAACGTGTACAACGGCTCTGACCTGGAAGCACTGGAGGCAGCTTATGCAGCCCTGTTCCGTGCGTACATGGAGGCCAAGGTGGCCGTTCTGGGTGAGGGTGCAAGCCCCAGCAACCCCGTGGACTTCACCTCTCTGCTCGTGAACCCGGACTTCTCTACGGGCAACATCAAGGGTTGGGTATGTACCTTCAAGAACGGTACCAATGCCACCAACATCGGTTATCAGTACTCTGCCGGTACAAGTAACATCACCTTGCCCGACGGTTCAACCGACCTGGGTTACATCAGCGAAAGCGGAGATGCCTTCCTGAGCAAGTTTATCGAGGCATGGTCTGAATCTGCTGCTCGCTATAACAAGAACCTGGGCTTCAGCGCCATTGGCGATGCTGAACTGCAACAGACCGTTCAGTATCTGCCTGCCGGAAAGTACTCGTTCACCGTTGACTGCATCGCAGTTCAGCAGTGGCAGACAAACCAGAATCCTGTAACAGGTGTTCAGCTCTTCGCAACGGGCGGTGAGATTGACAAGTATATTGAAATCCACACCGGCGACGGAAAGCCCGAACACTACGAACTGACCTTCGCCAGCACGGGCGGCGACCTGGTTCTGGGTCTGCGCACACGCAACACCACCGCCAACTGGATTGCAGCCGACAACTTCACGCTGCAGTACATGGGTCCCGTTGACCCCTGGCAGATTACCCTTGAAACCTATCTCGAGGAAATCGACGAGAACGAGGCATACGCCGACATCGATGCCATCAAGGCCAACGCCGAGGTGAAGGAAGCTATGGAAGAGGCTCTCAGCACTGCTCGTGACGTCGTGACCGAGGACGAGGCCGACTTCCAGACTGCATACAAGACCCTGCTTGCTTCTGTTGAAGCCCTGAATGCTTCTATCGCAGACTACAAGCGTCTGGACATTCTGGTGAAGAAGGCACAGAGCGACGCCGAGGCTTATGCTGACGTCGAAGGTCTGGGCAACACTCTGAAGACCCTCGCAGAGCAGTACGAAGCCGCTTACGAAGACGGTACCGTAACGAAGGAGAAGATTGACGAGTGGATGAACAACTACGACAAGTTCCTGGCTGCTGAGGTACGCGACGCTCTGCCCGTTGCCACCGAAGAGAAGCCTCTCCGCATCAATCCTCTGGCCCTGAACCTCGACTATGCCGAGAACAACGACACCCTGGGTTGGGTAGTTAAGGTCGGCAACGTAAGCAGTGGCGGTGCCTACAAGGTGAACAACCACAACGGCGAGGTTTGGCAGAACAGCTACTCTGCCCTGCAGACCATCGCCAACCTGCCCGCTGGTAAGTATGTAGTCAAGGCACGTGCCTTCTATCGTACCAGCAGCAATGCCAACGGCTACGATGCCTATAAGGCTGGCGAAGACAACGTCACCATGTACCTCGTTGCCAACGAGAACAAGGCAAAGGTTAAGAACCACGCTGAAGGTGCATTCGAACAATCCGAGGCTCCCGAAGGCTCTGTAGGTTACGTTGAGACTGAAGCTGCCGTGACAGACGAGGAAACTGGTGAAATCACCACTCCCGGCTCTGGCATTTGGCTCCCCAACTCACAGGCTGCTGCCGAGTGGGCATTCAACAACACCGAGTTCTACCAGAACGAAGTTAGCACCTATCTGGTAAGCGAAGGCGACCTCACATTCGGTACACGCAACGACGACGTCACCGACCCCGACAACCAGTGGAACCTCTGGACCAACTTCGAAATCTACTACTATGGTAAGAGCCAGAATGCTCTGTTCGAACAGGTACAGGTTCTGGCTGAACAGGCTGGTCAGATGCAGAACGACCCGTCCCTCATCGCCATCACCGCTGGTGAGGAGAAGCTGAACAACGCTCTGAACGCTGCCGACGCAGCTAAGGAGAAGGACAGCGAGGAGACCCTGACAGCCATCATCAACGACCTGATTGCTGCTATGGATTACGTCAACGAAGGTCAGGCTCTGGCTAGCAAACTGGTTGACGTCTTCAACGTTTACGACGAAAAGGCTGCTACAGCTGAGTTCGTAAGCAACGACGAAACCTTCATCGCACTGATGGATATGGACAGCGACCTGAGCAATGCCATCGCCAGCGAAAGCTTCGAAAGCAACGAACAGATTCAGGGCTGGATTGACACGCTGCCCGTAGCATGGATTGCATACGTTATGGGTCAGGACGAAGTTGCCACTGCAAGCAGCGAGGCTCCCGCCGACGTTACCGACATCCTCTTCAACCCCGACTTCAATGGTGGCAATGCCAACTACTGGACAGTTGACGCAATGGGCCAGAACAATGGTTACCAGAACAATAGCACCTATACCAACGACAGCGACGAGGAGAATCCTCTGCCCGAGGAGGATGTTGTGACACTCGACCAGTTCATCGAGTGCTGGCGCAGCGGTGCTATCCTCACAGACGGTGCCATCAGCCAGACGCTGGGCGCTGCCCTGCCCGAGGGTACATACATGCTGCAGGCCGAAGGTCACGCTGTTGCCCAGATGGGTTATCCCGAAGGTGGCATCGTGGGTGTGAACCTGACCGTTACCGACGGCACCAATACCTGGGCTACTCCCATGGGTGTTCCCGAGAACGTATCTGGTGCAAGCCCCGCCCGCTATCAGGTAGCATTCACCAGCAATGGCAAGACTCCCGTCACCGTGGGAATCTTCGTGAAGGAGACCAATGCCAACTGGATTGCAGCTGACAACTTCAAGCTCTTCTTCCTTGGCTCAGACGGCAGTGCCGTAGAAAGCATCGCAACCGAAGCCAACGGCAACAAGTCGTTCGCTATCTACAACCTGGCTGGCCAGCGTGTTGCAAAGGCTGTCAAGGGCCTCTACATCATCAACGGCAAGAAGGTCGTGGTTAAGTAAATTATCCAAGCAACAAAAAAATCCCCGCTGCTCATCGTGAGCAACGGGGATTTTTTTGTCAGTGCCCGGAACGGGACTCGAACCCGTACGGCTGTTAGGCCAAGGGATTTTAAGTCCCTCGTGTCTACCAATTCCACCATCTGGGC
>CACZRZ010000092.1 GCA_902783655.1 uncultured Bacteroidales bacterium | reverse complement strand
CCATAGTCGGGCAGGTCGTCGCGCGTCTCACGGTCGCTCATGCCAGAGATGAGTTGCAGGGAACGGATGGAACTGTTGGCGGTGGCGTCGATGCAGATGCCGCTTTTCCAGTGGTCGTGGTCGATGCTTCCATAGACGGCACCGTAGCCGTTGGCCCCATCGTAGATGGAGGAGACCTCATAGGAGGTCATGGAAGTGGTGAGGCGATAGGTGTGGTATCGCCCGAAGCCGTCGTTGTCGAAGGGCACCTTCAGCATGCGGTTGTTCTGGCTCTCCGTCATCATGCGCCACTGCATGGTGGTGCTGACGGGTTCCAGATGGTTGGACCGTATGGGGCCGCCCTGGCTGATGAGGCTCAGTTGTGTGAGTACGAAAGGCAGGCTGGGATAGGCGAAGAAGGTGACCTCCATCGATACCTTATCCTCGCGGTCGGCCTCGGGGTCGGAGAAGGTGAAGCGGTGGGCCGTGCCCTGTCCGAACTCGTTGCTGACTGGGGTCTGGGTGTAGCTCATCGTCTGGTATCGGTCGGTGTTGAAGTAGTCGCGGCTCTGCCCCGATGCGTTGTCGTAGGTGGCTTTGGGTTTGTTGCGTGTTACGATGCTGCGCGTGGTGCCGTCGGCCTGTGTGGCGCGGATGCCGAACGCGCGGTTGGCATCGCTCCAGTTGATGCTGAGGTTGCCCACTTGGATGGCCACATCGTCGGCGTGTACTGCTACACCGAACAGCAGCGCTACGAAGGGTAGGATATACTTTTTCATAAACTTAAATATTTCTAACTACAAATAATTATCTTGACTGCATATATTTCTTTTTACTACCACGAATTACACGTCGTGCAATTCGTGTTCTAAAGTCTTATTCCGCAGTCAGTTCCACAACGCGGCTGTTCAGCTTGTTGCCCGTGAAGAGGTCGAGGCCGATGTTCATCAGGTAGTCGCCACTGTACGTGCGGTCGTGAACCCAAGTGTCTTGGCCTGGCATCAGGTTAATCTCCTGGATGCGGTACTGGCGCATGGGGTCGAGGCCGCGGAGGACGACGTTGTGACGCTGTTCGCCGAAACGTGGATACACGTCGAAGGTGAAGAGGACGGCGTGGCGCTGGTCGGGTGTGACGTAAACGTTGGCCGCATGCTGACCCTCGTAGGGCGATACGAGGCGGAAGAGGTCGCCTTCCATGATGACGGGTTTCAGACGCTTATAGTTGCGGACGGCCTCCTGGGCATACTGGATGTCCTCGTGGCTCATGTCCGTGAGTTTGATGTCAAAACCCAGTTTTCCCATCAAGGCCACGTCGGTGCGGAACTTCACGCTGGTGCGGCTGTTCCATGTCGTGACATGTGCGCAGACGGCCTTGGAGGGATAGAAGAAACTGTAGCCATATTGGATGAAGAGACGCTCGATGGGGTCGGTGTTGTCCGAGGCCCAGAACTCGGTGAAGTACTCCAGACCCTTGTAATCGATGCGCCCGCTGCCGCCCGAGCACATCATCATGGGCAGTCGTGGGTATTTCTGCTTGATGCGCTCCAGCACGCTGTACAGGCCACGCACGTAGTCAACATAGAGGTGTGTCTGCTTGTCCTTGAGATAGGGCGAATAGGGGTTCATGATGGGTGAGTTGCAGTCCCACTTGAAGAAGGCTATCTCAGGGTATCGGGTCATCAGGTTGTCCACGATGCTGAAGACGAAATCCTGCACCCGTGGGTTCGTCAGGTCGAGGGTGAGTTGGTTGCGGAAGAGGGCTGGTTCGCGGTTGGGCGTCTGCAGCACCCATTCGGGGTGGCGTTCGTAGAGTTCGCTCTTGGGGTTGACCATCTCCGGCTCTATCCAGATGCCGAAGCGTATGCCCTTCTCACGGGCGGCATCGCAGAGGCGGCCTACGCCGTTGGGCAGCTTCTCACGGGTCTCGTCCCAGTCGCCCAGACCGGCGTTGTCCGAACTGCGTGGATACTTGTTGGCAAACCATCCGTCGTCCAGGAGGAACATGTCCACGCCCAGGCGCACGGCGTCGTCCATGAGTGTGACGAGTTTCTCCTCGTTGAAGTCGAAGTACGTGGCTTCCCAGTTGTTGAGCAGCGTCAGGCGGTCGGCGCTACCGTCCTTCAGCTGATGGCGGCGTGCCCAGTTGTGAAAGTTGTGCGAGGCCTGTTCCAGTCCATTTTGGCTGAGAGTGAAGTAGAAGTCGGCCGTGCGGAAAGTTTCGCCTGGAGCAAGTGTGCGTTCAGAGAAGTCGGAATTGATGCCCGAAAGCACGCGCAGGCCTCCCTTTTCATCCACCTCGAAGACGAAGCGGAAGTTACCTGTCCATCCGAGCTGACCGAGCAGCACCTCACCTGTGGTCTCAGTGGCCGGCTGTCCGAGCGAAAGGATGAACTGCGGCTGTGAGTACATGTCGGCACGTGTGCCCAGGTTGCTGTCCATGATTTTCTTGCCAAAGGCGAGCGGTGTGGTGGTCATCTTGACCTCATCGGCCCAGTTGCCGTTGAACTGGGTGAGGTGGTAGGCAGCGCGGTCGAAGTGGAGCATCGACGAGGCGAACTTCCTGAGCTGTATGCCCTTCTTCTGGCGGTTTTGTATCTCGGTGTAAACCTTGATGACGTCTTCAGCCGTGTAGGCAATGTAGTGGAGACGCACGCTGACGGGTTCCTTCTGGTCCTCCAGGGTGACGATGGTCTCCTGCACCCCCTGTTCCAGCTGGTTGGTGGTGTGTGCCGTGTGGCGCAGGCGGGTGGAGGGATTGCCGTCGGCATGCAGGATGTCGAGGGCGGGTTCGAAATAGACGTCGGCAGTGCGTGTGAGGTAGGTCTCGCGTCCGTCCTCCAGCCAGCGGAGGTCGCCGTCGTGGCGCAGATGCTTGCCGAAGTACGACTGGGTGAGGCGTCCGTCGTCCTTCACCTTCAGGATGAGGTCGATGTTGTGTGTCTGGATGCGGATGAGTTCATCGGCCTGGATGCTCGTTGCAGTCAGAACCAGACAGCCAACGAGGAATGCTTTGAGTTTCATATCTTACGTCTTAATTCTTAATTCCTAACTCTTAATTCTTATTTTTCGTCCAATTGTCCGTGCGGAATGGCGACACGTGGAACCCTTCGGGTGTGGCCAGCGTGCACTCGGGATTGTCGGCCCAGCCGTAGCGCACAGCTATGGGTTTGTCCACCTCGGGCGACGAGACTTCAACGCTGTGGTTGGTCAGTGTCCTGGCTGTGGCCACGTGCCACTTGTGGTCAGGTCCGGCAATAGTGAATCCCTTGATGTCCTGATTCTCTGCCAGGGGTTCGGCACCCTGTGGCAGGGCAAAGGTCAGGAAGGCCTTGCTGCCTACGACAGTCATCTGCTGGTACTCTGGGGCACATCCTGGTTCGGGTTGTCCGTAGGTGCGATTCAGAGCCAGCCGGGCCAGACGCCGACCCACCTCCTGCTTATTCTTGGGATGGATGTCGTGGGCCTCGCCCAGGTCGATGTTCACCATCATGCCCGTACCGGCCATCTGCAAGGCACTGCGCTGTGCATCGCGCAGGGCAGCCCACTCCGAGTCGGGTTGTACGTCATGACGGTCGAGATAGTTGGCCAGTTGTACGAAGTAGAAAGGATGTTCGCCGAAGCGCGCTTTCCAGTCGTGGATGAGTGTCTGGAACAGACTCTCGTACTGTTCGGCACGTCCCACATTGGCGCAACCCTGATACCAGATGGTACCACGAATGGGCATGCCCAGGAAGGGGGCCACCATGGCATTATAGCATGCGCTGGGCCACCACGAACTGGTGGGACTCACCGGTCGCTGTGGCAGCTCGTTCAGGTTCATGCCCACACGGTATTGCCATTCGCCAGCCAGGGAGATGCGACCGTTGATGCTCATGTCCTCGGCCTTTCCGTTAATGCCACCCTCGCCCCCCGTGTCGGTAACGCGGATGAGAATAGTGTTCCGTCCGGCCTTCACCAAACGGCCGGGCACGGTGTAGTTGCGCTGTTGGTCGTAGCCCCAGCCCTCGGCCACCATCTCTCCGTTCCAGTAGGTCTTGTCTTCATCGTCAATCATGGCAAGGCGGAGCTGCAGGTCCTTTCCGGCCAGATTGGCAGGGATGTCCACCGTGCGACGGTACCAAACCACGCCGTCGAAGCCTGAGAGCCCTTGATTCTCCCAATGAGACGGCAGTTGCATGCTGCGCCATCCCTGGACTTCGGTATTCCACTTTGGCTGGCGTACGTCGCTGTCCGTCAGACCTTGGTCTTTGGTCAGGAATTGCTGCTGCCAGTCGGCGAGTGTTTCTTCATAGACGCTTTGTACCTTATCGGGACCCATTTCCTCGATGCGTGCCAGTTGTTCCTCGAAGCCTGTGACATGCTTCAGTGCCTCGTGACTCGTCCATGTCTCGGCAGGCGTGCCACCCCAACTGCTGTTTACCACCCCAACGGCAATGCCCAGTTTCTCCGTGATGGTGCGGGCAAAGAAGTAGGCGGTAGAAGAGAACTCCTCCACCATCTGGGGCGAGCAGACGGCCCAACCATTGGTGTGGCCATAGGGGACATCGGTCTGTGGGGTAAGGGCAGTAACCTGTTTCACCTGGAAAAGGCGTATGAGCGGATGGTTGGCATTGGCAACCTCCTGCTCGTAGTTTTTCACTCGTCCCCAGCCCTTGACAGGCATTTCCATGTTCGATTGGCCGCTGCAGAACCACACTTCGCCCGACATAACGTTTTCGAGAATGGTCTTCCGCCCGTCGTCGAAGGTCAGTGTGTAGGGACCGCCTGCCTTTGGGACGATGAGGTCGATTGTGAAGTTTCCTTCCTTGTCGGCTCGTGCCTCCATGATTTCACGGTTCCAACTGGCCGTCACTTTCACCTTGGCCTTCGGTTTGGCTGTTGCTTTCAGGTGCAGGGTTGTCTGCTGTTGCAGTACCATGTTGCTGGTCATCCAGCCTGGCAAGCGAACTTCGGCGCTGACAGAGGTCGCAATGCCCAATGCTAAAAGAAATAGTGCTCGTTTCATCTTATCGTAGTGTTATGGAATAAACGTATAACTGATGGTTCGTAGGTCACGGTCGGCCGAACTGGTGCCATAGAGCAGTTGATAGCGGCCAGGCATCCGGCGCATGGTATT
>CACZRZ010000091.1 GCA_902783655.1 uncultured Bacteroidales bacterium | reverse complement strand
GCGGGATAGCTCAGCTGGTTAGAGCGTCGGATTCATAATCCGAAGGTCAAGGGTTCAAGTCCCTTTCCCGCTACGAAGAAGGCGACCCGCATGGGCCGCCTTCTTTCGATTCAGCATGTTCCTGTTTGCTTTCATGGGGAAAAAGGGAAACAAGAATAAACGGATTTAGCGGACATCCCCTGTTTGTTTCAAAGGAAGAATCCGCTAAATCCGTTCAAACGTGGTTATGCAGAAGCAAAACCGTGAAATCAGGAAGTAAGGTATTACAGGCCCAGCTGTTTCTTAGCAGCCTCGGCACCCTGCTCGATGGCCTTGTTGGTCTCCTTGACAGCCTTGTCCTTGGCTGCATCGGCTACATCATTGGCAGCATCCTTCAGAGTCTCCTTTACGGTCTTCTCTGTGGCTTCGGCAGCCTCTTCACAGGCCTGCTCTGCCTGCTCACAAGCCTTGTCACACTCCTTCTCACAAGCCTTCTCGCACTTCTTCTCGCAAGCTTGTTCTTCAGCACATGCCTTCTTGCCGCACTCGCAGGGGTCACACTCACAGGGGTCACACTTGCACTGACCACACTCGCAGGGATCGCACTCACAATTCTCACACTCACAGCCACAGCCTTCGGCCTTCTCCGTCTTGTTGCAGCAAGAGGTGAACGAAATGGCAGCGACTGCCATTGCCATCAAAAATAACTTTTTCATTGTCGTTAATAGTTAATTAAGTTAAACCAAATGTCTTACGAACTGCAAAGTTACAAAATAAAGTGAAAAATGAAAAGGGAATGGGGATTTTTAATTCTTATTTAGTATTTTTTAATTTATTATTCGTACCTTTGCACCAAATTTAACAAAAAGACGTAAATGAGTCTGAAGCAACGGGTGCTGGCCACCATGAAATCGGAAGACACAGAAGGGCCCTTCGAGCTGTACGTAACGCGTACACCGGGCTATCTGTGGGCATTGTTGTTCCAGGCCTTGCATGTCCACCCGATTGCGGTCACGCTCATCTCCATCGTCATCGGTGCCGCCAGTGGCTACTTTTTCTATTTCAACGACTTGCGGATGAACCTCATCGGCATGGCACTGCTCATTTGGGCCAACTGGTACGACTGTGCCGATGGACAGCTGGCACGCATGACCAACCAACGCACACTGGTGGGGCGTTTGCTCGACGGACTGGCCGGCGACATCTGGTTCTATTGCATCTATCAGGCCATCGTGCTGCGACTGCAGCCTCAGATGGGCATCTGGATATGGTTGCTCTGTGCCTACGCGGGGTTCATCTGTCACGCACGACAGGCTGCACTGGCCGATTATTACAAGAACATACACCTGTGGTTTGCCTTCGGCAACAAAAAGAGCGAGCTGGACACCTATGCCCAGGAGAATGCACGTTACCAACAACTGGGATGGCGACGCGGAGAGTGGTTCGAGAAGTTGTACCTCTTCTTCTATCGCTCATACACCAAAGGACAGGAAAACCAGACGCCGCGGTTCCAGGCATTCTACCGCACCCTGCGCCAGGTTTACCCCGAGGGCAACATCCCTACCCCACTGCGCCAGCAGTTCCGCGAGAAGAGTCTGCCCCTGATGCCCCTGACTAACATCCTGACCTTCGACCTTCGTGTCGGGGTGCTGTTCCTGTCCATGTTCATCGGCCATCCCATCCTATTCCCTTTGTTCGAAATCATCGTGCTCGAGCCTATACGCTTCTATACCCGTCGCCGTCATGAGACGTTCTGCACGGAATTTCATAATCAACTCAGACCTACCGCATGAAACAAGACAAGCCCACCATCATAGCCCTGTTGCTGGCTGGAGGATACGGACTTCGCATACACTCCACACGCCCCAAACAGTTCATCGAGACCGACGGCGAAAGCATTTTGCTGCACACGATGAAGGCCTTCGAGCGCCACCCCTTGGTTGACGAGATTTGGGTGGTTTGCAACCCTGAATGGAGCAGCTACGTACAAAAGCAGGCCAACATCGGGCAGGTGAACAAGTTTCGTCAGACGCTACGCTCTGGACTGACAAGCTACGAGTCGCTCATCAATGGCATACAGGGATTGGAACAGAAAGGCGTAGAACCAGACAGCATCGTCGTGGTACACGAAAGTGTGCGCCCCTTTGTATCGCACGAAATCATCACCAACAACGTGGTTTCGTGCCTCGAACATGGCAATGCCATCACTGCCACCTACAGCCACGAGTCATATCTGCAGACCACGGACGGCAACACCTCACAAGGATTCATCTCACGCGAGACTTTGATGCGGGCACAGACACCCATCACCTTCCGCATGAAGGACCTGTCGGAAATCGTGCGCAGGGCTTCGGAACAAGGTATCACGAAGTCGCAGTCGCTCTTTACGTTGGTCAATGAAATCGGATGGGCGCCCCTGCACATCGTAGAAGGCAGCATGCTGAACTACAAGATTACACTGCCCATGGACGTGGAAATCTACAATCGTCTGCGCAGCATCAACTACGACTAATCAGAACGTGACGCGGAAGGTGAAGCGGATGCCCCACTTCTGGGTATTCTCATAATGATAGGTGAGGCGGTGGACATATTCCACATGGAAGAGCTTGAATATGTTGTGGATGCCGACAATAGCCTCCAAATAAGGCTTGCGCGGGTTCATCACGTGTGTGATGGGTTCGAAGTCCCCATTGTGATAGGTGCCAGGGAAGAACATGAGCAGATTGTCGCCCGCATTCTGGGCCAGCAGTGGATTGTTCCTATCCGTGAGTTTTCCCCACATCATATTCAGACCGATAAACTCGCGCCATTTCAGTTTCTTGATGAGGGGTATGCGGTTGAGAATCTTACCGTTCATGTCCCACGACAGGAAGATGGAGGTGTTGCGGTCGGTCAGGAACTCCATGTTGCTGACCAGATTGAACGAATTCAGCTCCATGATGTACGAGAGGTTGGCAGCAGGCATCACCAGGAAGGGGAAGGGAACCTTGTTCCACTGCATGCTGTACGTTCCGTAACAGTCAATTTTACCCCACGAATGGAGCCAGAAACGCTTGTACATGTTTAGTTCCGTGAAGTTGTAGTTATATTCTCCTCCAAGGATGCCCTTCACACCCACCGTGTGCTTTATGCCCATGATGGGCGAGTCAAAGTTGGTAGGCACGCGTCGCGCCTTCGTATTCAGATACGTAGCTCCTGGCTGGAACTCTATACCCACGGTGGCTTCGGTGAACTTTATTCTGTGAGGCATGGGCTTCAGTTGGTTGGGCACATACTGGCCCGTAGCATCGTATGTACCATTGTTCAGCGTCTGATAGAAGAGCGAGCCGGCTCCTTCGTTCCACTCGCGTCGCAACTGGGTGGTCAGTCGGAAACCGTTCTCCCACTCCCAGTCGAGGAGCAGGTTGTAGCGCTCGAAGTAGTTCATGTGCTTCACAGGTGTCCACTTCAGGGCAAAGAACACGTTATCCTTATCGGTAGGCACGAACTTGTCGCTGGGCGAACATATATCGTTCGTATAGGTGAAGGTAAGGTTGTGGATGGGATACTCCCTGGGCAGATGCTCCTTCTTGTTGAAAGAATAGGTGAGCTCGCCCATACCCTTCCAACGTTTATCGCCGAAACCGTATTTCACGTAGCCTTTGGCAAACAGGTGCGGATTCAGGGCTGCCGTTGTCTGGGCGCTGGCACGCAAGCGGAAGCCCTCCACGAAGTTGCTGCCAATCATCGTATTGATAGGACCAATGTCCACGAGGCTCTTCTTGTCCGGGTCAATGGCCGTCTCCACATAGTTCTCGATGAAAGCCTTACCCACCCAGATGATGTACTTCATGCCCTTGATGTTCTTGATACGATCCAGCAACAAGTTCAACTGGTTCTCGCTCTTGGTCAGGGGGGTGGGACGGTATTCTTCCCAAAAGGCCTCGTCACGCATCTGCGACGAGCTCTCCACCTTCACATCGCCACGGATTTTGAACGTTCGGTCAGGAATCATCGTGAAGTCGAAACCCGAATAACGCACCGTACGCTCCACCTGGAGTTTCTGAATGAAAGAGGCCAGTTCCAACTGGACAATCATCTTGTTGTCCACAACGACCTGCTCGCCAGTGGGCAGAGGCTCGAAGTCGAGCATAATGTCCATGTGCTCCACATAGTTAACATCGCTGCGGGCAGGTATGTTCAAGTGAGCCTTCTTCAGTCGCCACGTAGAGTCTGCCAAGATGTACAGCGAGCCTGAGAAACCAAAGTCCTGGGCATTGTTGGGCGTAAAGTCCACCTGGAAACATTCCTGATTGCCAACCTGCAGGGTATCGACAATGAAGTAACGGTAGAATCCGATGGCCTTCTTCGTCGAAATGGGGCTGATGAACGGATACTGCAACAGTCGGACATCGTCCTTGTAGATATCGATGTCGGTGAAGCAGTCGGCCAGCATGTTGTTGACAATGTCACCCGTATTGATGAGGTCCGTGACACCTTCATTGTGCTGACCCACAACGATGGTCTTCTCCGTCTTGGGGTCCTTACGATAAATCTGTCGGCTGACCTTCTCCTCCACCGTCAGAGGCAGGATGAGCTTATCCGTTTCGGGACAGGTCTCGACGTGCTCCTTCAGGAAGGGGAAATGCTTGAAATGGTCGTCCTCAAACACCTTCTCCGTAAACTCGTTCAGCGCCAGGGTCATCTTCTCATACTTCTGGTACGAAAAATAGTCCTGGGCATACAAGTCGCTCGATTTCTTAGCAGCAATGACCTTTCGCATCATCTCCACTGCGGGATTGTTCTTGCGGCTGTACTTCTGTTTCTTACGGTCAATCACGACCTCTTTCAACGAACTGGCCGTTTCCACCAGCGTCACGTTCAGCTTCTGGTCCCGTCCGTCAGTTTCGGCGATATAGTGGTCGTAGCCGATAATCGAAAACAGCAACTGTCCCTTGCGGGCTGCAATCTTATAATTACCATTGATGTCGCTGATGACCATCGTGGACTTGTCATCGACATAGTACACAATGACACCAGGCATAGGCTCACCGAACTCCTTATCGACGATGTTGCCTGTAACCATCTGTGCAGCCATTCTCACAACGGCTGTCAGCATGAAAATGAAAAATATTATGAATCTTTTACCCACTAATAGAAAGCAATCTTAAATTTGACTGCAAAGATACGAATAAGTGAGCGATTTCACAAATTTATTTGATAAAATCCGAACCGAACGAGCAGCGAGCGCCATCAAACTCGTTTGTTTGGCCGAGTCGCGAGAGAGGAAGACGTAGTCAACGGGAGTACCTTAGAACGCAGTTCAGAGGTACGAATAAGTGAGAGACCAACTTTGTTTGATTTGATAAGATTTGTGCAATTTCTGCCACGAAGTGGCACTCCGAATCAAACGCGCCAACGGATTACACGTGCAAACTTTTCCCTGTATTCGTCACGTTGCTGCTGCTCGAGGGCCGTGTTGTAGTCGTTGCGCATGTTCTTGCGCTGCCACATCTGTTCAAACACCTTCCATTTCGCCGTTATGTCCAGCACCGTTGCCATACGGTCGGCCAGCAGGGCTGCCACTTTGTGATATGAATGGCTCAGATAGTTCCGGCTTTCCTGTGTGCTGACGCACTGAATCAGTGCGTCAGCTTTAACACAGAGGGGGTGACACAGATACCATTCTGACCTGATACGACAATTTGTCGGGTCAGCTTTATTTATTATCGAATCGTGGTCAAGATGGTCAAGGTCAAAATGGTCATTTTCGATTCCGAACGCTGTCATTGCTCACTATATATATAAATAGAATATTTATATTATAGTGGCGGTTT
>CACZRZ010000090.1 GCA_902783655.1 uncultured Bacteroidales bacterium | reverse complement strand
CGTAGTCCACTACGCCTTCGATAGCAATATGAACAACCTGCTCGAAACAAATACTGATCCGACATCAATCCTAATGACCGATTTGGGATAAAAATGCCGAACGAAAGTTCACGGAACGGGGCAACATACGGAAGGAAGTGGTGGTGCATGCCGAAATCGTCAACCTCAGCAACCCCAAACAGCCGAAAGGCCCGTATTACGGTTGAGGCCAACGGCATGACCAGAGAAAGGGAATTCCTGTATAACACAAAATAGTTAATCCATGTTTGGAAAGCCAGGCTGAAAGCGGTGAGATGATGGAAATGTAAAAACGATGCGAATTCACATCGTTTTTATTTGGAAGGGGGGGATTTATTGATTAACTTTGTCGGGAATCTGGTCGTCTGCCACCATGAAAAGATTGATATTATACGCAGTTCTGTTATTTGGCATCTCCATCGCGACAGTACATGCCAACGGTGACCCGTCGCAGCTGCTCATCAATGAGATACAGGTGGCCAACATCGACATGTTCATCGACCCCTCCTGCAACTACGGCGGATGGGTGGAGCTGTACAACCCTACGGGTTCCGGCATCAGCATTGGCGGACTGTACGTGAGCGACACCCCCGATGACCTGAAGCGTTTCCAACTGCCATCGGACATGGATACGGTGCCGGCACATGGCTACAAGAACATCTGGTTCGACCACTACGACACAGGCAACCGATACAGCGCAGAAGCATACAAGCAGGTGGACTTCAAACTGGAAAACGAGGGCGGCACCATCTACATCAGCGATGCCGACGGCCAGTTGTTGTTGTCTCAGTACTATCCCCCTGCCATCCAGCGTGTCAGTTATGCTCGGAAGATAGACGGCATAGGAGAATGGTCCACAACTGCTACACCTACCCCCGAGGCCAGCAACAACGGCAACACGTTCGCCACAACACAACTGGACGCTCCCGTTGTGGACCACGATGCCACGGTCTATTCCACCGGTTTCACCGTGAACGTGACCATCCCCCCTGGAACCACCCTGCGCTATACGACGGACGGTAGCACACCCACCCTCGAAAATGGAAAAACCAGCAGCACAGGCAAGTTCAGCGTCAGCAAGAGCAACTACACCTTCCGTTTCCGCCTGTTCCGAACAGGCTACCTGCCCAGTGCCGTCGTCACACGTTCATACATCTATAAGAGCCGGAACTACTATCTGCCCATCGTCTCCGTGGTCACCGACAATGCCAATCTCTACGATGACCAGATTGGTGCCTACACCGTAGGTAAGAACGGCATCACAGGTAATGGCATAAGCACGGCCAGCAATAAGAACCGAGGCTGGGAGCGCCCCGTCAACTTCGAGTACCTGGCGACCAACGACGACGGCGGTTCGTTCCTCATGGCCCTCAACCAGGAATGCGACTTCGAGGTGTGTGGCGGATGGAGCCGCAACCAATATGCCCCAGCACCTTCGTTCCGCCTGAAAGGGAACAAATACAATCTGGGAGAGAACTTCCTGCCCTATGCTTTCTTCGAGGACAAGCCCTACATCAAGAGCAAGGCCATCGTGGTCCGCAACGGCGGCAACGACGGATATGCACGCATCCACGACGCAGCCACCCACGAAATCATCCTGCGCAGCGGTTTCTACATGGATTGTCAGGCCTGGCAGCCGGCACACGTCTTCATCAACGGCCGGTTCATGTTCACGTTCAATCTGCGCGAACCCAGCAACAAGCACCACGGCTACAGCAACTACGGCATCGACACCGACGAAATAGACCAGTTCGAAATCAACCTTACAGGCTACCAGCAGAAGACCGGTGACGACGTGGCTTTCCGACGATGGATGGCGCTGGCCCAGGATTTAGCCAACAATCCCACTGACGATGCCATCTATCAGGAAATAGGGAAACTGGTGGACATCGACGCCTACTGCAACTACATGGCGGCAGAGTGTTACGTCGGCTGTGGCGACTGGATTACCAACAACAATAATATCAAAGGCTATCGTTCGCGTGCCGACGGCAAGTTCCACCTCGTCTTCATGGACCTGGACTCGGGCTTCGGCTCCACCAACATCATCGCCAGTCTGGAGGGCAAACTCCGCGACTCGCGCTACGACACGGGCAAGAACTTCCTCATCGACATCTTCCTGAACATGCTGAAGTACGAGCCTTTCAAGAAGCAGTTCATCGATGCCTTCTGCATCGTCAACGGCAGCGTCTTCGAGGAGACCCGCACGAACGAAATCATTACGTCCATGCGCAACAAGACCCTGAAAGCCTTGGGATTCGAAGGTTTTTCGACCAATCTGACTTCATCGGCCAACAGCCTGATGAATGCCATCCACAACAACCGTCCGAGCACGATGTCCAACCTGCGCAAGTACTTCAACCTCAGCACCCCCTATATGGTTGACCTGAGCAGTAATATTGCAGGACAGAACGTGATGATTAACGGACAGGAAGTGCCCACGGGAAAGTTCCACGGCCAGTTGTTCGGCCCCGTCATTCTGTCTGCCCGAACACCCTCGGGCTATCGTTTCAAAGGATGGTCGATGAACAGTTCCGGAAAACTGGCAGACGTCCGCACCCTGTTCTCGACCGACGACCGATGGCACTACTACGACAAGGGCTCACTGGACGGTTCAAGCTGGAAGTCGGTGAACTACAATTCCACATCCTGGGCCACAGGAAACGGTCCCTTCGGCTACGGCAACGTGGGGATGCAGGGCAGCCGCGACTATGCCACGACCCTAAGCTACGGCGACAACTCGCAGGAGAAACGTCCCACCTATTACTTCCGCAAGGCATTCAGCCTCAGCCAGATACCGACGAACGACGAGGTGTATCAACTGACCTACTATGTCGACGACGGATTCGTGGCCTACGTCAATGGTGTGGAGGTGGGACGATACCTCGTCAATGGAACCCCCACGTACAACACCTACACCGGCACCTACGTCAGTGCTACGGCTGCCACGGGAGTCATAACCATCAACAACAGTCTGCTGCGCAAGGGCGAGAACGTGATAGCCGTCGAGGTCCACAACAGTTCGGGCACTTCCTCGGACATCTACTGGGGCGCCAGTCTCATTTCAGGCAAACAGACAAACAGTCAGTCTGTCGCCACAGAACCGGAACTTGACCTGTCCTCGCTCGGTAATGGCACCCATACACTGGTTGCCATCTACGACAGACTGGACGACGGACTGTTGCTGGCCGACCTGGCTGCGCCGATAAAGGTCAACGAGGTCAGTGCCGTCAACAGCATCTTCGTAAACGATGCATTCAAGAAGAACGACTGGCTGGAACTCTACAACACCACCGACACAGACCTCAATGTGGCAGGCCTCTATGTCAGCGACGACACCGACAATCCGCAGAAGTACCAGATTCCCTCGTCCTCGTCGTTTAACACCCTTGTTCCGGCTCACGGTCATCTCGTCATGTGGGCCGACAACCTCGAACCGATTACCCAGCTGCATGTACCCTTCAAACTCAGCAACAACGACGGGCATCTGGTCTTCATCACCTCCTCCGAGGAGTTTGTCCAAAACAATACGGACTTCTTCAACGCCCACCCCGAACTGCAGGACTTTGCCGACGGCATCGTCTACGAGGCCCATGCCGGCAATCAGTCCATAGGTCGATTCCCCGACGGCAGTAGCCAGTTCTATCTCATGAACCACCCCACCATCGGACAGACCAATTCGCTCCGCACCTTCGACCAGCCGGCAGGCACCGACGAAGGAATTTTCATGAATTACATCCGCACCATCCTCTCCGACACCCAAGCCTCTGCACCCACAATGACCGACGGCTACTACAATCTGCACGGCATCTTCGTCGGTCATCGTGCTGAAGCGCTGCGTCCAGGCATCTACATTGTCCGTCGCTCCGACGGCAATGCCCGAAAAGTTGTTATCCAATAGAGCCATCATCTCGTGCTGCCTATTTTCGTGTGAAACCGAACTTTATATAAATATTTTGATAGAATAATTTGGAGAATAATAAAATATTTGATATCTTTGCATCGGAATTCAACTAAAAGAAGTATATATGATGGATGCAAGAGAAAAACTGAAGATGCTGATTCGTGAGTATGGTGGCACACAGACAGTATTTGCCTCGATGATAGGCACCACACAACCCACCATTGCCAACTGGTTGGCACAAAACCAGATACCCGAGGGTGGCATAGCCAAGATATGCCGCGCATTGCCCGACGTCAGTTTCGAATGGCTGACGGGGCAGGAGGAGATGCCACGTCGCGGATATCAGGATCAGTCAGCCAAGTACTCCGGTGCCGAAATAGCGGGCCAACCCTATTACAGCCGCATGCCCGCCAGTGCCGGACAACTGGAAATGGGACACGAAGACATCACCACAGAACGCATCGTCATACCGGGAGTGAAGACTACGGCCTACTTTCCCGTGGTGGGCAACTCGATGGACCCGACCATACAGAGCGGTGACATCGTGGGCATACGTCGTATGGACGGACTGGACCGCATCCGGCCCAACGACATATACCTTATATTTACGCGCGATAATGAGCGCATGCTGAAACGCATCAAAAACATCAACCAGCAAAGTCCGTACCTAACACTCTATAGCGACAATCCTGCGTACGAGCCATTCGATGTGATGAAGGAGCAGATAGTCGGCGTATATAAGGCTGTGTGCATCATACGCAGCCTGGAATAACAGCGAATGAAGAATTAAGAGCAAAGAATTAAGGATGAGGCAACGAGTTTTGTTCCTTGTACGTACGTTCCTGACGAGTGTCGTACTGTTTCTGGGAGCCAAAGTGGTCTTCATGCTGACGAATCTCGGCACGGAGAAGTTCACGGCAGGCGACATGTGGGACGTACTGCTCCATGGTCTGACACTCGACCTGTCCACCACCTGCTATCTGATGATTGTGCCTCTGCTGCTGACGGTGGTAAGCATCTGGTATGTAGGCCGATGGCTGCGATGGGCCATACGGCTGTGGTTCGTCCTCGTTGCAATCATGCTCGGCCTGGCATTTGCTGCCGACACGGCTCTCTATCCCCACTGGGGCTTCAAACTTGACGCTACATGCCTGCAATATCTGTCCACGCCCGAAGCTGCTGCTGCCAGCGTGAGCATGGGATGGCTCCTTGCAGGCCTCATCGGACTAATCGGTCTTATTGCCCTAATTGCCTTTATATACAACTGGCGGCTCCGTCCCTTTGCGCCACTCGGCAAACGTTGGCCCTACGGCACGCTGTGCATCGTCATGATTCCGCTTCTGTTCTTGGGCATACGAGGCGGTATTGACGAGTCCACCACAAACATCGGACAGGTCTATTACTCGCAGAACGCGTTTCTCAACCACTCGGCCGTGAATCCCGTATTCAGTTTTATGGCATCGTTCGAGAGCACAGTGCGCGACGACGTACGATATACATTCATGACCGACGAAGAGTGTAACTCGACATTAGCAGGCGTCTTCAACACACAAACACTGAATCCCGACACACTCCTCCGTACCCAACGACCCAATATCGTGGTGGTGATGATGGAAAGTGCAGGCGGACAATTCACGAAGATTGGCGGCAAGGATTATATCATGCCCCATTTCAACCGTCTTTCGGATGAAGGGGTGTACTTCTCGCAATGCTATGCCAACTCGTTCCGAACCGATCGTGCTACAGTATGCATCTGGTCAGGTCACGAGTCCTTCCCAACCATGTCGTTACAAAAGGTGCCCAAGAAAAATGCGAATCTGCCCGGCATAGCACGCAGTCTGGTGAAAGCAGGGTACGACACCCATTATTATTATGGTGGCGACATCAACTTTACCAAGAAACGAAGTTACCTTATTAATTCTGGTTTCGAACAGTTTACCTATAAGTCCGATTTCAGCCGACGCGAACAACGGACAGCCCAGTGGGGTGTGTGCGACAGCATTGTCTTCGACCGTATCATACAGCACATCCAAACATGGAACCAAGATGACGAAAAGCCCCATCTCATCGGCTATAATACACTTTCGAGCCACGAGCCCTGGGACGTTCCTACAAAGGAACTGGACGACCCTGTGGAGAATGCCTTCCACTATCTCGACCGGTGCATCGGACACTTCGTTGAAAGCCTTCGACAGTTGCCCCAGTGGAATAATCTGCTTCTGATACTCTTGCCTGACCACGGGGTGAAATACGGTAAAATTGACGAACGCAACCCGCTCATCATGCACATCCCCATGCTGTGGTTGGGTGGTGCCGTACGAAATGCACGGGTGATAGACGTGATTTGCAACCAAAGCGACTTGGCCGCTACCCTGCTGGGACAGTTGGGCATCGGGCACGACGATTTCCTTTTCAGCCGCGACGTGCTGTCACAAACCTACACACGCCCCTTTGCATATCACACCTTCAACAATGGTTTCACATTGATAGACAGTACACAATTTGTCGTGTACGACCTGACGACCGATCAGCCCATGGTGGGCAGCGACGAAGGGCTTTTCCAACTCGGCAAGGCTATCCTGCAAACCACCAGCGAGGATTTAGCACGGCGATAACTTTAATTTTCAATTCTCAATTTTCAATTCTCAATTATTTGTTGTACCTTTGTCGCGCGAATATCGTACGACAATAAATATCCATATAGAAAATGGCAAAAGAATACAATTTTAGAGAGATTGAGAAGAAGTGGCACCAAAGGTGGGTGGAACAGCAGACCTACCATGTGACAGAGGACCAGAACCGAAAGAAGTTCTACGTTCTGAACATGTTCCCATACCCCAGCGGTGCGGGTCTGCATGTAGGTCATCCCCTTGGCTATATCGCAAGCGACATCTATGCCCGCTACAAGCGACTGCAGGGCTTTAATGTGCTGAACCCCATGGGTTATGATGCCTACGGCCTGCCAGCCGAACAATATGCCATCAAGACAGGTCAGCACCCCGAGAAGACGACCTTTGCCAACATCGAACGCTATCGTGAACAATTGGACAAGATTGGTTTCAGCTTCGACTGGGACCGTGAGGTACGTACCTGCACTCCCATATACTACAAGTGGACACAATGGGCGTTCCAGAAAATGTTTATGAGTTTCTTCTGTAACAAGACTCAAAAAGCTATGCCCATCGAGGTGTTGACAGAACATTTCGAGAAGGAGGGCACGGGCGACTGGGATGTAGCCTGCACCGAAGAAATGAGCTTCACCGCTGAGGAGTGGAACAGTTGGGACGAGAAGAAACGGAGTGATGTGTTGATGAACTATCGTCTGGCCTTTATGGGCGAAACGATGGTGAATTGGTGTCCAGCCCTGGGTACTGTGCTGGCTAACGACGAAGTGGTGAACGGTGTCAGCGAACGCGGTGGCTATCCAGTAGAACAAAAGAAGATGCGTCAATGGTGCCTACGTGTGAGTGCCTACAGTCAGCGTTTACTGGACGGACTGGAGACCATCGAATGGAGCGAAAGCATCAAAGAGACCCAGAAGAACTGGATTGGCCGCTCCGAAGGTGCCGAGATAAAGATTCCCTACATGCTCTCCGCCGAGGGCGAGCCGGAGGGTGCTTTCACAATATTCACCACCCGCGCCGATACGATGTTCGGTGTGACCTTCTTCGTCTTGGCTCCCGAAAGCGAGTTGGTTGACAAGGTGACAACTCCAGAACAGCGCGCTGCAGTTGACGAATACATCAAGTATGTAAAGAGCCGTACAGAACGCGAACGAATGATTGACCACACCGTTACAGGCGTATTCTGCGGAGCATACGGCATCAATCCCATCACAGGCGAAAAGTGCCCCATCTACGTGGCTGAATATGTGTTGGCCGGTTATGGTACAGGTGCCATCATGGCCGTACCTGCCCATGACAGTCGCGACTATGCCTTTGCCAAACATTTCAACCTGCCCATCATTCCCTTGGTGGAAGGTGCCGATGTGAGTGAGGAGAGCTATGATGCCAAAGAGGGCATTGTGATGAACTCTCCCAGAACAGAAGGAGGAAGCGTGAATTATGACGGTGAAAGCCTGAATCTGAATGGAAAGACCATCAAGGAGGCCATCGCTGAGACTAAACGCTTCGTGAAGGCACACAACTTGGGTCGTGTGAAGGTAAACTACCGTCTGCGCGATGCTATCTTCAGCCGCCAGCGTTACTGGGGAGAACCCTTCCCCGTCTATTACAAAAACGGCATCCCGACTATGGTACCCGAGGAGTGCCTGCCCATAGAACTGCCGCAAGTGGACAAGTTCCTTCCCACAGAGACAGGTGAGCCCCCATTGGGCAACGCTACGAAGTGGGCTTGGGACGAGAAAAACAAGAAGATCGTGGAGAACAGTCTGATTGACCAGAAAAACGTGTTCCCAATCGAACTTTATACCATGCCAGGCTTTGCCGGATCCAGTGCATACTATCTGCGTTACATGGATCCACATAACAACGAGGCTTTGGTAAGCGACAAGGCTGCATCCTATTGGCAGAATGTAGATTTGTACGTGGGAGGAAGCGAACATGCCACCGGACATCTTATCTACAGCCGATTCTGGAACAAATTCCTCTTCGACTTAGGAGTCAGCAAGAAGGACGAACCCTTCCAGAAACTTATCAATCAGGGAATGATTCAAGGATGGTCGAGTTTCGTCTATCGCCTCCGCAATACCAACAAATTTGTGAGCTTCGACCTCTTGGAGGAACAATACGACGATGCCAAGAAGAAGAATATTTATTACTATCAAGGTACGGAAGCCGACCCCGTATATGCCGACATCAGTATGGTGAGCGGAAATGTGCTGAACGTGGAGAAGATACGAGAGTGGACTGCCGAGTTCCGCGATGCAGAATTCATCTTGAATGCGAACGGCCAGTATATTGTGAACCAGGCCATTGAGAAGATGTCAAAGTCAAAGTACAATGTGGTGAACCCAGATGATATTTGCGAGAACTACGGTGCCGACACCTTACGTTTGTACGAGATGTTCCTGGGTCCCATCGAGCAGTCGAAACCTTGGGACGTTGCCGGCATTGACGGTTGCTTCCGTTTCCTGAAGAAGTTCTGGATGTTGTTCTGGGACAAGGACGGACAACTGCAGGTGGACGACAGTGAGCCTACAGCTGAAAACATGAAGTCGCTGCACAAACTCATTAAGAAAGTGAGTGCAGACATCGAGGAATTCAGCTACAACACCTCCATTCCTGCCTTCATGGTTGCCACAACAGAACTTACCAGTCAGAAGTGCCGCAGTCGCAAGGTATTGGAACCCATGATTGTGACACTGGCCCCCTTCTGTCCTCACATTGCCGAAGAACTGTGGGAAGCTCTGGGACACAGCACAACCGTTTGCGATGCTCCCTGGCCCAAGTGGGACGACAAATATCTGGTTGAGTCGATGGTAAAGATGCCCGTACAATTCAATGGAAAAGTACGCTTCACGATTGACTTGGCTGCTGATATGCCGAAAGACGAGATTGAAAAAGCTGCACTCTCGGCTCCCGAAGCTGCCAAATATCTGGAGGGACAGCAGGTAGTAAAGACCGTCGTAGTGCCCGGTCGCATTATCAATATCGTAATTCGTCCTGCCTAATTCGTAATTCGCAACTTGTAACTCGCAACTCGTAACTTTATCAATATGGCAAACTATTCTAACAAAGTGTTGAAAAGAGTCTGGGACTTCTCCAAGGACTTTCTGTACTTGAACCTGGGTATGGCCATCTACATGGCCGGATGGACGGTATTCCTCCTACCCTACCATATCCCCACAGGAGGATGGGTCGGTGTATGCTCCATCCTGTACTACGCTACAGGCTTCTCCATGAGCCTTGCCGTACTGATAGGTAACGCCATTCTGCTTTCGTTCGCTTTGTGGCAACTGGGTTGGAAATTCACCCTGAAGACAGGCTATGCAGTGGCCTCCATGGTGTTCTTCCTGGAGATAGGTCAACGATTGATGACGGGCGACGACGGTCAGTTCATCCAGATACTGGGCCCAAACGAGAGCACCATGGCATGTGTGCTGGGTGCTCTGATTAATGGTGTGGGCGTTGGTCTGTGTTTCCTTTCCGGCGGTGTCACCGGCGGTTGGGACATTGTGGCTGCCATCGTCAACAAGTACAAGCCCATCTCCTTCGGTCGCGTACTCCTATATCTTGACCTCACTGTCATCGGGTGCAGTTACTTCATCTTTAAGGAAAAGTACCCCGACGATGCCTGGCACATGGTGGTATTCGGCTACGTCACCCTGTTTGTTTACACCTACGCTGCCGACATGATTATCAACTCGGCCAAGCAGGATGTACAGCTCATCATTATGACCCAAAAGGGTGAACTCTTGGCTCGCGTCATACGTGAGCACACAGGACACACCATGACCCAAATCAACGGTGAGGGCTGCTATAGTCATGCTCCCATAAACGTTATGCTGCTCATGGTTCACCGTCATGAACAAATCAGCGTGTTGCGACTCATCGAAGAGGTGGATCCCACGGCCTTTGTCTCCAGCAGTCGTGTGGAAGGAGTATATGGGTTAGGGTTCAATAGAATCAAATGATTTTAGATTTGGAATTAGAGATTAAGAATTAGGGGATTAGGGAATAGGAGAATTTGTGATGATTAAGGATTTGATTTTCTCATATACCAAAATATTTATCGGGTTAGTCATCTTCTCGATTGGCTACACCTGTTTCATGTTGCCCTATCAGATTTTGAGCGGTGGTGTAGCTGGTATCTCGGCACTTATCTACTATGTGACTGGATTCCATGCCAGCTACTCGTACTTTCTCATCAATGTGGTACTGATATTGATGGCTTGGTACACGCTTGGCTGGCGCTTCTGCGTCCGAACCATCATTGCCACAGTGGCAGTGTCGTTCATGATTGACTTTATCCAAGCCATAATTACCCAAACAGGTCCCGATGGCAAAGAGCAAATGATGCAACTGGCCGGCGACCAGGTATTCATGGCTTGTGTCATAGGTGCCATGCTCGAAGGACTGGGACTGGCCATTGTCTTTTTGGCAGGTGGTTCAACAGGCGGCACCGACATTGTAGCATTGACCGTGAACAAGTACCGCGACATTTCACTGGGCCGCGCCATGTTGTTTGTCGACATCATTGTCGTGGGTCTGTCGTATGTAGTGTTCCGCGACATTCAACGCCTAGTGGCGTGCTACCTTACCCTGTTCATCAGCATCAACACGATAGACTACGTGGTCAATGGCGCCCGTCAGAGCGTGCAGTTTACCATCATATCCGAGAAATGGGCAGAAATCGCTCAGGGTGTGAGCGAAAAGGCCAATCGTGGTGTGACTATTCTGAACGGCGAAGGATGGTACAGCAAAGAACACCGAAACGTACTGCTCATAATGGCGAAGAAACAAGAGAGCCGTATCATCTTCCAGCTTATACGCTTCATCGACCCCAAAGCCTTTGTTACGATGAGCAACGTAGAGGGTGTGTTCGGTGAAGGATTTGACAAGATAAAGAAGGGTTGATTGGTAATTCAAAAATCATTACTCAAAATGGAGGGAAACAAGCCGGTGCTTATCATGGCAACGAACAACGAGCACAAGTTGCGCGAGATTCGGCAAATACTGGGCGAACACTACGAAGTGAAGGGACTGGCGGACATCGGCTGCCACGAGGACATTCCCGAAACTGCAGAAACCCTGGAAGGCAACGCCTTGCAGAAGGCCCGCTATGTGCATGAGCACTACGGTACGGATTGTTTTGCTGATGATACAGGTCTGGAAGTAGAAGCATTGGATGGTGCCCCAGGTATCTTCACAGCTCGCTTCGGCCACATGAACGGCTACGGCGAGAGCCATGACTCGGATGCCAACATCCGTTGTCTGCTCGACAAACTCCGCGACACCGATAACAGGAAAGCTCGTTTCCGTACAGTTATCGCCCTCATCCGAAATGGTGAAGAACACCAGTTCGAAGGTATCGTGGAAGGAGAAATCCTACGCGAGAAAACAGGAACAGACGGATTCGGCTACGACCCCATCTTTGCACCTACAGAGACAGGTGTCAGCTTTGCAGAAATGGGACCACAAGAGAAAAACCGCATCAGTCACCGTGGGCGTGCCACCCAGAAGTTGGCAGCGTTCCTCAAAATGTGTATGCTTTTCCTCTTACTCTTCCCCCAACTTTTCACCCTCAACACTTCACCACTCCATCATTTCTTCACCCCCCTCCATGCCCAGGCCATTGGAGAGTGGAAACTTTATCCCTCATATCAGATTGCCCAGAAGAATATCGCTGTTAACAAATCGGTATATATACTGACCATTTCCCAGCAACAAATCTACTCCAACATCAAGGAAAACTACAACCTGATGCGCTACGACACCGAAGACACCTCGGTGCACACCTACAGTGTCCTCGACATCCTCAACGACCGGCAAATCACGCAGATGGCCTATAGCGAGGAGGTCAAACGCTTGATACTGGTGTACGAGAATGGCAATATCGACCTTTTGGATTTGAACGACAAGGTACAAAACATTGCCAGTTTGAAGCAAAGCAGTCTGAGCAACAAGGATGTCAAGAACATCTACATCGACGGACACATGGCATATTTGGCCACAGGCTTCGGGTTTGTCACCGTGGACATGCAAGAAGGCGTCATTCGCGACACCTACCAATTAGGTGTTGAAGTACAAGCCATAGCCGTTCGCGACGGAATCGTATATATTGGTACAAACAAAGGACTATACTATTCCACCGACAAAAACATGCACATAATGGACAACTGGGAACGTCAATCAGCTGCATCCAACGATTACGTCCAAATGTTCCTATACAATGGACACGTCTATGCTGTGCAATATAGCAGACTATACCGAATTAACGACAATGCACTGGGCATGACACAATTGGCTGATGGGGTGAAGTTCGCATCGCTGATAAACGACCAATTGATATACATTACAGAATCGGAAGCCTGCATCTACCAATCCGACACCCAAATCCAGCACATTGCCCTCGGACACCAATGGTTTTCCTTATCCTATACCAATGGCACCTACTGGGCCTGCGAGGGGACGGATGGCCTAAAGGGATATAAGCTCTCCGACGATGCTTTTGTGGAAACCGTAGGCAGCATACACCCCAATAGTCCCATTCGTGACTTCTCATACCGGATGCAATACGTTGGCGACCGCCTGCTCGTGGCTGGAGGCATTAACACCCCGTATGCCATCTATAATCCGCCGACGGCTATGTATTTCGAAAATGGCGAATGGACCAACCTCGACGAGAATACATTCCAGGAAGAGTATGCCAATCTCCGTCACCGCAACATGACCCATCTTGTGCAAGACCCAACTGATCCCACACATCACTATGTCAGCGGATACCGCACAGGATTGTACGAATATCGCAACGGGAAGTTTGTTTCCCTCCACAATAGCGACAACAGCCCACTTCAGCAGATTGTGGTCAACGGACAGGCTTTGGGACTGAACTACGTCGGCTGTACAGGTTTACAATACGACAACGACGGGAACCTCTGGATAATGAATCAGCAAACCGACACCATTGTTCGCATCCTGCAGCCATCGGGACGCTGGCTTTCGCTCTATTATGACGAAATCAATGGCACAGAGACACCCGAAGACTTCCTTTTCACCACCAGCGGCGTAAATTTCCTGATAAGTCGACGCATGGAAGGTCGAGGCATCTTTGGTTTCCACACGAACGGCACCCTCAACAGTGTTCGAGACGACAAACACATACTTCGAGCTCGTATCATCAATCAAGATGGCACTGTCTATACACCCGATGAGTTCTATTGCATAGCCGAAGACTTGGATGGTCGCATCTGGTGTGGAACCCAGTTGGGACTATTCGTCATCAACGATGCCACCACATTTTTCGACAACGATTTCACCTTCGAACAGATTAAGATATCCCGCAACGATGGCAGCAATCTGGCCGACTATCTGCTTTCTGGTGTTCCCATCACATGCATCGCCGTCGATGGAGCCAACCGCAAATGGATAGGAACCAGTTCGAATGGTCTGTATCTGGTAAGTGCCGATGGACAAGAACTGCTACAGCACTTCATGAGTGACGACAGCCCATTGCCCAGCGACCACATCCAATGTCTGGCCATCCATCCGCAGACGGGCACCGTCATGATTGGCACCAGTGCGGGATTATGCAGTTATGTCAGCGATGCGACAGAGGCTGAAGAAGAACTTCGCGGTGACGATGTCGTGGCCTATCCTAATCCTGTCCGTCCTGATTATCGCGGACCGATAGCCGTTCGTGGACTGACAATGGATGGCGAAGTGAAAATCTGTACCTCTACAGGTCAACTCGTGTGGAGCGGAACATCCAACGGAGGCACCTTCACATGGAATGGCTGCAACAAGAGTGGGCAGCGAGTAGCAAGCGGTGTTTATCATGTCGTTGCCAATACGGCAAGCGGCAAAAAAGCCGTCGTAAGCCGTATCATTGTCATAAAATAATACCGAAAACATATTTTTCCGATGAAACATCCCCAATAAATTTGGGAATTTAATTGGTTTATTGTAACTTTGCTAGCAAACTAACCATATACGCGTACTATGAAAAGGATTTTGATTATGAATGGGCCCAACCTGAACTTGTTGGGCAAGAGAGAAACAGAAATTTACGGAGTACATGACTTCAAGGGTTATCTGGAAGGTCTGCGTGAGCGCTATCCCAACGTACGTCTCGATTTCTTCCAGAGCAACATGGAGGGTGCCCTGATAGATAAACTGCACGAGGTTGGATTTGGCAAGTGCGACGGCATTGTGCTCAACGCCGGGGCCTACACCCATACCAGCATTGCCATTCTGGATGCCATCAAGGCCATTAGCATACCAGTTGTCGAAGTGCACATCTCCAATGTTTTTGCACGCGAGCAATATCGCCACCACAGCATGATTAGCGAAGCCTGCAAGGGCGTTGTTACGGGTTTCGGCCTCGACTCCTATCGCGTGGCACTGGAGGGACTGCTTGGATAAGTTGCGATGTGAAATGTAAATGCAAAATGTAAACGAAGCCAACCCCACACTTTCTTGACGTTGACATTTAACATTTGACATTAGAAGACTACATCCAACAGCACATCGACCCAGAGGGAGACTATCTCCATCGGCTTTGGCGTGACACTCAGCTCCGTCTGTCCTATGGGCAGATGGCAAGTGGTCATGTTCAAGGTCGGCTGCTGAAGATGTTCACCCAGATGATACACCCTCGTCTGGCTGTAGAGTTAGGCACATTCAGCGGATATTCCGCACTTTGCATTGCCGAGGGTCTGGAAGAAGGAGCCATGCTCCACACCTTCGAAATCTACGATGAACAGGAAGATTTCACTCGTCCCTGGATTGAGGGCTCAGTCTTTGCCAACCGCATACAGATGCATATCGGCGATGCCCTGACCCTAATACCCGAAATGGGACTGACAGACATCGACATGGCCTTCATCGATGCCGACAAGCGCCACTACTCGGAATTCTACGAAATGCTCCTGCCCCGGATGCGGTGTGGCGGTTTCATCTTAGCCGACAACACCCTCTGGTATGGGCACGTAGTGGAAGGCGAGACTCGCGAAAGCGACCAACAGACACTGGGCATCAAACACTTCAACGACATGCTGGCCAAAGACACGCGTGTAGAAAAAGTTATCGTTCCCGTCCGCGACGGCCTTACTTTAATAAGAAAACTTTAGCCAATTGGATATCATATCCGGCAAAAATAAATATTATATATGGACAGTACAAGACAAAACAAGGTTGCCCGCCTGATACAAAAGGAACTGAGCGAAATATTCGTGGCACAGACACGACGGATGCATGGTGTGCTGGTCAGTGTCAGCCAGTGTCGCATCAGCCCAGACATGAGTGTATGCCGTGTCTATCTGAGCGTGTTCCCCAGCGAACGTGCCGAGGAGATTGTGAGCAACATCAACACGAACCAGAAGCAAGTTCGTTTTGAACTAGGCAGCCGCATGCGCCATCAACTGCGCATCATACCCGAACTGAAGTTCTTCATCGACGACTCGCTCGACTATGCCGAACATATCGACGAACTCTTATCCAACGTTTAAGAGTTGGATAATGTAAAATGTAGAATGTGAACTACAGAGTCTTCATTGCCTGGCGCTATCTCTTTTCGAAGAAGAGCCACCATGCCATCAATATCATATCGGCAATCTCGGCTTGCGGGGTGGCCATTGCCACGCTTGCCATGGTGTGCACACTCAGTGTGTTCAACGGATTCCAAAGCCTGGTTTCCGACCTTTTCACCGACTTCGACCCAGAGTTGAAGGTGACACTGGCTGAAGGACGAACCATATCGTCTGCCGACCCTGCCATCAAAAGTCTGCAAGAGCGCGACGACGTGGAGGCTGCCACACTCTGCCTCGAAGACCAGGCCCTAGTGGTAAGAGAGGGCAAGCAGATGGTGGTGACCATCAAGGGTGTAAGTGACAACTTCGGCCAGCAAATGAATCTCGGGCATCTGCTCTATCCCCAAACCGACGAAGCCCCCGTATTGCATGCCGACGTGCTCGAATATGGCATTCCAGGCATACAACTGGCCCTGCAACTGGGATTGCGCCCCGACTTTGAACCGCCCTTGCAGGTCTATGCCCCCAAGCGCGGTGAACGTGTGAACATGGGCAATCCCATGAGCAGTTTCAACAATGACGAGCTGCTCAGTTCAGGTGCGGTGTTTCAAGTCAAGCAGAGCAAATACGATGTCCACTACATCATTGCCTCGCTACCCTTTGCCCAACACCTGTTTGACCAGCGCGGACGCATCTCGCAAGTGGAACTTCGAATGAAGCCAGGCATCAACATCGCCCGCGCTCAGCGTGACATTGCCAGCCAGCTGGGTTCGCGCTTCGTTGTCAGCGACCGCTATGAACAGCAGGCCGACGTCTTCCGCATCATGAAGATAGAAAAGCTCATTGCCTACCTCTTTCTGACGTTCATCCTGCTCGTGGCCAGCTTCAACATCGTAGGTTCACTCTCCATGCTCATGATCGACAAGGAACACGACATCCAGACCCTCCGCAACATGGGCGCAGCCCCATCCGACGTCAAACGGATTTTCATCCTCGAGGGCAACATGATCAGTCTGCTTGGAGCCATCATCGGAGCCATCATCGGTGTGGCTCTCTGCTGGGCACAACAGCATTACGGCCTCATCGCCATGGGACAGAGCGAGGGGGCTTTTCTGGTCGAATCCTATCCTGTCGTTGTCCATCCGTGGGACATCGTCCTCATCCTCCTCACCGTGGCCTTAGTCAGTGCTGCCGTAGTTTGGTATCCGGTCCATCGTCAAATCGAAAACTGAACAAGCCTTATGAAAAGCTTTTTTATTGTCATTGTGCTGAGCATGGCGGGAAACCTATATGCCCAATCCCTCGTCAATCTCACTCCACGCCCCAAACAGATGACAGAAGGACAAGGAGAGTTCGAGCTCCGCCCTCAGATGATTGTAGCTTATGGTTCGCTTCCCGACAGTTTAAGCATCGAGGCAGCTCGCTTTGTCAGCGACCTGAATGCAGCCACGGGTCTGCAAGCCACGGCACAAAGTCGCAAGGAAGGAGCCATCCGCATGCAACAGGTTGCCGACTGCCCTCCAGAGGGCTATCGTCTCACCATAGATTCCAAAGGTGTCAGCATCGAAGCCGGCACTTCGGCAGGTTTTTTCTATGCCTTCCAATCACTGAAGAAAATGCTCCCTGCCAATGTCATGGCACGCACCTATGACAACAAGAAAAAATACGCCTGGCCCTGTGTCACCATTCAGGACGAACCCCGTTTCCGCTATCGTGGTTTCATGCTCGATGTCAGTCGCCACTTTTTCACCGTGGAGCAACTGAAGCGCATGATCGACATCATGGCAGCCTACAAGATGAACCATTTCCACTGGCACCTGACCGACGACCAAGGTTGGCGTGCCGAGATTCAGGCGTATCCCCGTCTTACCACCGTTGGGGCAACAGCACCCAATTGCCGCATCACGGACATGAAGCGAGGAACCTACTGGACAAACCAGCCATACGGCCCCCACTTCTATTCCCGCAACGAGATGCGTGAGGTGGTGGAATATTGTGCCCAGCGCCACATCACCGTCATTCCGGAGGTAGATATGCCCGGACACTTTGTTGCTGCCCTGGCAGCCTATCCCGAATTCAGCTGCAACCCCACGCACCCCATTACCGTATGGACGGAGGGCGGAGTCAGTCGTGAAGTGCTGAACGTGGCCAATCCTCGCGCCGTGCAGTTTGCCAAGACCGTCCTCGCCGAGCTTTGCGACATATTCCCCGGGCCCTATTTCCACATTGGAGGCGACGAATGCCCCACCGATGCATGGAAGGACAACGCCGATTGTCAGCACCTGGTGAAGTCCGAAGGCATGCAGAACTTCCGTGAGCTGCAGAGCCGTTTCACAGAAGAGATGAGCGACTTCCTCGCCTCTCGTGGCAAGCGAACCCTGTTATGGAACGAAAGCATTACAGCCAAAGGCTCCGACCTGGCTCGTGTCAGCAAGAACCATCCCATCATCTTTTCGTGGTTTCCTTGCCAGGAAGGTGCTCTCATGGCTGCCAGGAATGGTCTCCAGACTGTCGTCACCGAGTTCCACAGCGCCACAGGAAGTTATTACATCAACCGCAAACAAAGCAACCAACCGGGCGAACCCGACGGAGCCGGCAAGGGCGACGACACCGTGGAGCGCTGTTACAACTATGTGCCAGTCCCCGCATCCGTCCCATCCGAACTGCAACCTTTCTACATAGGCATTCAGGCAACCTTCTGGTGCGAATGGGTGGCTACGAACGACTATCTCGAATATCTTGCCCTGCCTCGTCTGATGGCTGTGGCAGAGGCTGCATGGACCCCCCAGGAGGGAAAGGACTTCGAGGATTTCCGCCGTCGCATGTCGCTGGACCGCGAGATGCTCGACCTTCGTGGCTACAACTACGGGAAGCACATGTTCAAATAGCTAAAAGTTAAAGGTCCTATGGATAAATGGTTCGACCTGTCGCGCCCGCTTTACGTAATGCTCAAGCCAGTGGGGGCCCGATGCAACCTGGCATGTGAGTATTGCTATTATCTCGAGAAGCAACATCTTTATGACGACGAACCGCGCCACATAATGAGCGAGGAACTGCTCGAACGCTTCATCCAGCAATACATCGATGCGCAGATGACAAGCGAAGTGCTTTTCACCTGGCATGGCGGCGAAACATTCATGCGTCCCCTCTCCTTCTATCGGCGCGCCATTGAACTGCAAAAAAAGTATGCCAACGGCAAAACCATCTCCAACTGCATACAGACCAACGGCACCTTGGTGACCGAGGAATGGGCACGCTTCCTCCACGACGAGAATTGGCTCGTGGGAGTCAGCATCGACGGGCCTCAGGAGTTCCACGACGAATATCGCCGCACGCGTCAAGGCAAACCCACGTGGGCCAAGGTTCGTCGCGGCATCGACATTCTTAATCGCTTCGGCGTTCAGTGGAATGCCATGGCGGTAGTCAATGATTACAATGGCGACTATCCCCTCGACTTCTACCGTTTCTTCCGCGACGAACTCGGTTGCCGCTATCTGCAGTTTACGCCGATTGTGGAACACCTCCCCCTGTCTCCCAAGGAGGGGGAACCTGCGAGCCTGCTCCCCTTCTCCGTCTCCCCACGCCAATGGGGCCAGTTCCTCTGCACCATCTTCGACGAATGGGTCTCCCATGGCGATGTGGGCGAGATGTTCGTACAGATATTCGATGCCACACTGTGCAACTGGTGCGGGGTGGTCCCCGGAGTCTGCACGATGGCCCATTCGTGCGGTCATGCCGGTGTCATGGAGTTCAACGGCGACGTCTATTCATGCGACCATTTTGTCTTTCCCCAGTACAAACTCGGGAACATCCTCAAGACACCGCTCGTGGAAATGATGTATGGCGAACAGCAAACCCGATTCGGCCGCATGAAACAGGACAGTCTGCCCGACGAATGCCGCCAGTGTGAATGGCTCTTTGCCTGCAACGGCGAATGTCCCAAAAACCGCATCCTGCCCGGCGGACGCAACTATCTCTGCGAAGGCTATCGCATGTTTTTCCAGCATGTTGCCCCCTGGATGGACGAAATGAAGACAAAAATCCAGAACCGTTCACTGTGAATTGTGAATTATGAATTAAATTCTAAGTTATTCATTGTGAATTGTGAATTAATTCTTATATTTGTCCCCGTAAACCATTAAATCAGACTCAATAACCTATAACCAACAACCTATAACCGTTCAAAATACCATGGAACAGAACCAACTGAAACTCATTGTTTCAAAATTCGACGTGAAAGGCACCGTAACGGAAATCAAGCCCCTCGGTGCAGGTCTCATCAACGACACCTTCAAGGTCATTACAGCCGAGGCCACTGAGCCCGACTACGTATTGCAGCGTGTCAACGAAAACGTCTTCCCAGATGTCGATATGGTCATGCGCAACATCGGTGCCGTCACCGAACACATCCGCAAGAAACTGGTCGAGGCAGGCGAGGACGACATCGAGCGCAAGGTGCTCCGCTTCATTCCGGCCAAGGCCGACGGCAAGCTCTATGCCATTGTCGATGGCAAGTTCTGGCGCCTGATGGTGTTCATCCCCAATGCCATCACCAAGCAGGCCGTCGACCCCGAGTCCAGCCGCGACGCAGGCCGTGCCTTCGGTCGCTTCCAGGCCATGCTGGCCGACATTCCCGTTCAGTTGGGCGAGACCATCAAGGACTTCCACAACATGGAGTTCCGCCTGCAGCAGCTTCGCGAGGTGGTGGCCAAGGACCCCGTAGGCCGCGTGTCTGAGCCCCAGGTGCAGCGCATGCTCCAGGAAATCGACGCCCGTGCCCACGACATGTGCAAGGCCGAGCGCATGGGCCGCGAGGGGACACTCCCCAAGCGCGTATGCCACTGCGACACGAAGGTCAACAACATGATGTTCAACGACCGCAACGAAGTCCTCTGTGTCATCGACCTCGACACCGTCATGCCCAACTTCATCTTCTCCGACTACGGCGACTTCCTGCGCACAGGCGCAAACTATGTAGCCGAGGACAATGCCGACATGACAGCCGTCGGCTTCAACATGGAGATATTCAAGGCCTTCACCGAGGGCTACCTGGAGTCGGCACGCTCGTTCCTGCTGCCCGTCGAGATAGAAAACCTCCCCTATGCTGCAGCCCTGTTCCCCTACATGCAGTGCGTGCGCTTCCTCTGGGACTACCTCTCCGGCGACAAGTACTGGAAGTGCCAGTATCCCAACCACAACTTCGTACGCGCCAACAACCAGCTCCACCTGCTGTTCTCCGTCGAGGCCCACTATCCTGAGATGCAGGCCTTCATCCGCGAGTGCCTGGCCAAGTGAAAGATGATAAAAAAGCGGCTGTCCAGAGAGACGGACAGCCGCTTTTTTTCGTTTCCTAATCTGTTTACTGTTTACCGTTTACTGTTTACTGTTTACCGTTTACACAATAGGGTCGGTTCTGCTGTGCAATTCGACCAACATTATTATTCTTCCGAACTTTGCACTACTATTGTATATCTCCTCGCCTTACCTGTCCCCCCATCCCTTAAGGGAGAGACGGGGTGCGTCCTATGGAGGGCGGGGAGAGGGTCCATATACACAGAGGTTATTCACTTATTCAGTTATTCAGTATGACATCTATATTTTTGTATTTTCCTTTTTACAGAAATCTTATAATATATATATAATATATTATATATATATTATAAAATATATAATATTAAAATTTGTAATTAGTACTCGATCCCGAACTATCAAATCGTAACCACATTAAAAGTACTTTTGAAAAACCTAAATGTCATACTGAATAAGTGAATAAGTGAATAAGTGGGGGCTCCCCTTGTATTTCGATTGCTTTTGCGTAAGCAGCAAGCACTATCGAGCCTCGCTGACCTTACTTTTCAATCTTACTCAGGAACTCCTTTGTCACACCGAACGAGCGGTCGGCCATCTGCTGCCAGAAGTTTTCGTACTGCTGCTGATGTCCGTCGGCACCGGGGGTGTCGCTGATGATGCGGAAGGAAACGAACGGCACCCCCAGCACATGACAGACCTGGGCAATGGCGGCACTCTCCATGTCCACAGCCAGTCCGTCGGGGAAATCGGCCTTGATGCGTGCCAAGGTTTCGTGGGAGGTGATGAACTGGTCGCCCGTGCAGATGAGGCCTGCATGGATGCGCACAGGCCCGGAGAGTGCAGTGGCAGCGGCTACCAGCGAGGGGGCGGCAGTGAAGCGCAGGGGCAGTCCCTGCACCTGGCCCTTCGCGCAGCCCAGGCCGGCACCGCAATCGACATCGTGATAGACCAACTCGCTGCTGACCACGATGTCCATCACAGCCAGCCGTTTGTCGATGCCTCCAGCACATCCCGTGGAGATGATGCACCCGGGACGGAAGTGCTCCGTCAGGAGAGTTGCTCCCATGGCGGCATTCACCTTGCCAATGCCGCACTGCAGCAGCACCACTTCGTGGTGTCCGATGAACCCAGTCGTAAACTCCATTCCACCCACAGTGTCGTGACCTATTGTCTCCATTAACCTGACTAGTTGGCGGTACTCCACCGACATAGCTACCAATATTCCAATCTTCATACGTGCGTTATTTATTTCTTGTGTGCAAAGGTACAACTAAAATAGGGAATACGCAATTTTCACGTCCTATTCCTTAATACAAATAATACGGATGGAAATGGCAGAGAATATTTGCAACGACGAAAAAAATGTATTATCTTTGTCCCATAATAATGTACATAATTTATCTAAAACTATGAAAAAGACCATTTTTACAGCACTCATTGTTTGGCTTGGAACATTGTTCTCTTTCGTTAATGCCGCCACATACGTTTCCAAAATCACCAGTGGCAAATACTATCGGATACATAGCTTTTATGATGGTTTGTCCATGGATGGTTCGGGCAGTCTTGTAGCCAGTACCACTACAAATACCGTCAACTATGCACAACTTTGGCAGATATCATCTTCAGGAAGCAATTATACACTGAAAAATTTATTCACGGATGAATTCATCCAGGCTTATCCCCAATACGGAACCGCCAGCATACAATGGACAACGGGCAGCACTGCAAAGGCTTTCAAAATATATACGAAGTCGGTCGACGGAAGCACGATGTTCTCTTTTTCCGATAGCTATTCTGGCTGGTATGGCCTGCACACAGCTGCAACTCAAAGTTATAAGGTAGTGGGTTGGGATTATGCAGCCGATGCCTCGTACTGGTATTTGGAAGAAGTAACGCTGACCAGCTCGGAACTGGCGGAAATAGAAAACCTGAAACTTTCAGTCACAAAAGATTATACGTCGCAGTTGAGCACCTTCTTTGACAACAGCGCATGCACCGTTCTCAAAAGTACATACCAGTCGATGAGTGACAGCGATTTGCGCTCTGCCATGAACGCACTGCCTGCGGCTATACAAGAGATGGCAGTTCGTGTCAAAAACAATAAATGGAACTCGAATAGTACAAGGAACAAGTATGAAAAAGATTTTCGCATCCATGCATACGACATCTTCTCCAATAGCGACCTTTGGGATGACATCACCAAGACAGGACCCTTCGCCCATCTGTTCCACCCCACGGGTATTCAGGCGGTAAGTGGAGACCTTATCTATATTTTTGTGGATAGCGACCTAAAGGATAGCGATGCATCCCTGCAAGTGGAACTGGTAAATGGCATCGACCGTAGGGGTACCTCCTATACTCTTAAGAAGGGCTATAATGCCATCTATGTGACAGGAGAATGCGAATTGTTCGTATCCTATTTGCTCAACAACACGGCGAAATCGTGCAACGACTATCCCGACATCACTGTCCACATCGAGGGCGGCACTTGCAACGGTTGCTTCGACATGCGCGGACACGGACATACCAACAGCGACTGGGAATGGATGAAAAAGAACATGTTTAAGGGTACGTACCTGCACGTTAAGGGTAACTCAACCATATTGAACTGCTATCGTGAGCGTGTGATTGACTCCAGCAACGCGCAGAATGTGGAGGGCATTATGAACGTCTTCGATTTCGTCTTCGATAACCTGCAAAGCCTTGACGGTTGCGACCAGTGGAAAAAGGACGGACGCTATAAGATGATGACGAACAACTATGACAACACTAGCGGAAATCCCTTCTGGAGTACGGGTGCATACGGCTATGCACAGCCAGGTATCTGGTACAATGGTCTTTTCAACTATGACAATCTGAAAAATGTGGGCACCGACGGCGGACACATCTGGGTTATTGAACACGAACTGGGTCATGGACACCAAACACCTATTAACCTGTCGGGACAGACAGAATCTTCGAACAACTCTATGGCACAGTGTGTCAACTTCCTCACGACGCAAAGTGCTCGCGGCAAGGAAATTTTCACCACCACGCGTTCAAGTCGCGGCGCTGGTGTGAAGGGAATGATAGACCGTTTCAATCAGACGGGCAGCTATTCATGGATTGACTACGGCGGCATGCGTACCAAGTCCGGCGACTACGACGATACATGGCTCAGCAACAGATGGCTCTTCCAGTTGTGGCTTTACTTCGACGGCATGAGGAACTACAAACCCGAGACGAACACGGGTTTTTCCTTCATGTCTGACCTCTTCGATGCTATGCGCAAGGATCCCATAGTAAAGAGTACCAACGCAAACAACCCGAAACTTGCCACCGACGATTACTTGAAGCTTGCCAAGAAGTGTTCCGAACTGACGCAGACCGACCTCTCGGAATTCTTCGAGGCTTGGGGCTTCTGGAAATTGACGCCAAGCGTAGCTAACGAGAATGATGTTTCTACAAAGAGCACGTGGTTCTTCGGTGACTACAGCAACACATACATCAAGACGGCCCAAAGCCAGGTGAACGAGGTGAAGACTGCCATGAAGGCCTATTCCAAGAAAGCCGATAACCTTATGTTCATCGAAGACCGTTGCATAGGTAGTACTTTGCCGACCTACAACAACGCCAGTGTGAAGTCTTTTGGCGAGACAGGCTATTATGAATCATATAATAAAACCATATCAGGTTCGTACAAAGTATCCCTTATTGGCAATACCGTCAGCATAAGCGGCGGCACTGGAGCCGTGGGGTTCAAAGTCTACGATTCCGACGGCAACCTCGTTGCCCTCAGCAACACACCTACGTTTGCTGTATCCGACGCTATTGCCACCGGCCTTGGGAATGGTACATATACAATAAAGGTCGCACAGGGTGTCAGCGAAAGCATAGAGGCCCCCATTGCCGAGAACAAATCCGTCACATTCAACGTCTATCTGGATGGGGAACTGTTGGCAACCACATCCGGAATGGCTAGTATAGGTTGCGCTCCTCAATTGCCAGAAGGCATGAATAATACAGATTTGTTTGGCGAGTGGATGTCATATACATTTACTCCTGCAACCGTCTCGCAAAGCACTACTGAAATAAACGTAAACATTAAATGGGATGGGCCATTCCCCTTATCAACTAAATACTCTTCCGCTAAGTGGTTTTATCTGCAGTTGAAGGGCAACTACTATCCTACCTATGTGGCTGGTGGCTCACCCAACGTGACGTTGCCTGCCACAAATGCCAAATCAAATACCACAAAGTGGGCTTTCATAGGTAACCCGCTTACAGGCGATGGCCTGACATTGGTGAACAAGGCTGCTGGAAGTAGTATGAAGTTGGTTAGCGCCAATCCGTCCAGCGATGGGAACACAGGAGGCAACACCTATGCCACCTTGGCCACCAGTGGCACTTATACAAAGTGGATACCCAAAGTCAGCACATACAAAGAGGATGGTTTCTACCTCTTCAGCGAAAACGGATATGCATTAAATCAGCGCAGCACCAGCAACCTTGCTTATTGGACGAGTGGCTATGATTTGGGTTCCACCTTTGTCGCTATAGAAGATGTGGATAATTATCTGCCCGGTATCACAGACCTTGCCAACCTGAAGAACGACAAGGCATACGTCATTACGAATGCACGTGCCACATGGACGACGACGGGGGCAGATGCTACAGCATTGTCGGCAACAAAAGCGTTCAGTCGTGGCGAGAATTCACAATTTGCCATCATTAAGCATAACGGCAAATACTACCTTTATAGCCTTAAGACTAAAAAATTCTTGAATAGCAACAATACCTTCTCGGGTACAGCTCCTATCACTCCTGTCACCATTACATCCACCGGTAGCAGCAACTATCGTTGGTTCTTCTCGTTCGACAGCAGCCACAATATAAACGTCAATTCTGATAATCCTCCTCAGGCAATGATAGATTCTTGGTCCACCAAGGATGACGGCAACAAGAATGCCATCATCGAGGCTGCCGACTTCAATCCTGCCGAGGCCCTAACCATACTTGGATGGAAGTTGGGCGATGTGAACAGTGACGGTGAAATCAGTATCGCCGACGTTACAGCTTTGGTGAATATCATTCTGGACAAAGACGGCATAGACCAATACGACACCTTGGCTGCTGACGTAAACAATGATGGTGAAATCAGTATTGCCGACGTAACGGCCTTGGTGAACATCATCCTAGAGAAATAGCCGTAACTCGTATTTCGTAAATCGCAAATCACACCATGCACATCGTCGTTGCAGGAAACATAGGAAGCGGAAAAACCACACTGACCAACCTGCTCGCCCGTCACTACGGATGGGAGGCCAGATTTGAGGCGGTCACCTACAATCCGTATCTCGAAGACTACTACAGCAACATTCAGCGGTGGGCCTTCAACCTGGAAGTGTACTTCCTGAAGGAACGGTTCAAGGACACACTGGCAATAGCCAAGAGCGAGAAAACCGTGATTCAGGACCGCAGCATATTCGAGGGTGTGTATGTGTTTGCTGCCAACAACAAACAGATGGGGCAACTGAGCGACCGAGACTACGAAACCTACATGGAACTCTTCGAGCAGATGCTCACCCAGATTCGCACACCCGACCTGATGATATACCTGCGAGCCGACATCTCGCACCTGGTGGAGAACATACAGAAGCGCGGACGCAACTACGAGCAAACCATTCAAATCGAATACCTGCAGGGCCTGAACGAACTGTACGAACAGTTCATCTATGAGAAGTACCCGGGTCAGGTCCTCACCATCGACGTCAACCAACTCGACTACCTGCACCGGCCCGAAGACCTGAAACTCATCATCGACCAAATAGACCGCCTGCTCTTCGGATTGTTCCCGTTGGGAGATTGAAAATTGAAAATGCAATGCACAACTCGGAACTCATAATCCGCAATTCGTAACTATCAAATAGTAAATAGTAAATCGACAAATCGTAAATCACATCATGCACATCGCTATCGCTGGAAACATAGGCTGTGGAAAAACCACACTGACAAAGATGCTCGCCAAACGGTATGGCTGGACACCACGCTTCGAACCCGTTGACAACAACCCCTACCTCGAGGACTACTACGCCGACATGGAACGGTGGTCGTTCAACCTGCAAATCTATTTCCTCAACAAACGCTTTCGCGACGTGGTGGAAATATCGAAGTCGAAGGATTACATCATCCAAGACCGAACCATATTCGAGGATGCACGCATCTTTGCCCCCAACCTCCACAACAAGGGACTCATGAGCGACCGCGACTTTGCCAACTACTCCGAGCTCTTCGAACTGATGATGTCGCTGGTGCGGCTGCCCGACCTGATGATATACATCCGCTCTTCAATATCGAACCTCGTAGAACAGATTCAGAAACGTGGCCGATCCTATGAGCAAAGCATCCAAATCGACTATCTGCAAGGCCTGAACGACCTTTATGAAGAATGGATAAAAACCTACAAAGGACCGCTGCTCATCGTCGACGGCGACACCTGTAAGTTTGGCAACGACCCCAAGGCTTTCCAAAGCATCACCGACAACATCGATGCCAACCTCTACGGATTGTTCCCGTTAGGAGAAACCCTCATTGAAGATTGAAGATTGAAGATTGAAGGTTGAAAATTGAAGATTATCCATTCTCCATTTTTCATTGAAAATTGAACATTAATGTTAGTTAAAGTTCACACTGCTGCCGTACAAGGCCTTCAGGCCATACCAGTTGTGGCCGAAGTGAATTCGGCACGGGGCATTAACTTTTATCTTGTAGGCCTGCCCGACAATGCCGTCAAAGAAAGCTACCAACGCATCGTAGCTGCCATACAGAACAGTGGCTATCGTTTCCCCGTACAGACCATCACCGTGAACCTGACACCTGCCGACCTCAAGAAGGAAGGCTCTGCCTACGACCTACCCATCGCCATCGGCATCATGGCCATAGCCGATGAAGTCAGCGAAGAACGGCTCAAACAATTCATGATGGTGGGCGAACTCAGCCTCGACGGCTCGCTGCTCCCCATCCGAGGGGCACTACCCATTGCCATCATGGCACGCGAAATGGGCTACGAGGGACTGATTGTCCCACAGCAGAACGAACGAGAAGCAGCCGTTGTCAACCGGCTGAAGGTGTATGGAGCCCAAAACATGCAGGAGGTGCTGGACCTGCTCAACGGCAAGCCATCGGCCATCCAACCCACCGAGGTAAACACTCGCGAAGAGTTCTTTCAGCGACAAAACGATTTCGACATCGATTTTGCCGACGTGCGTGGCCAACAGGCCGTAAAACGCGCAATGGAAGTGGCAGCTGCCGGAGGCCACAACCTCATCATGATAGGCCCGCCAGGCAGCGGCAAGTCGATGATGGCCAAGCGCCTGCCCACCATTTTGCCCCCACTGTCCCTGAGCGAAAGT